>JBEELT010000001.1:0-45511 GCA_041167995.1 Verrucomicrobiota bacterium
CTCCTACCCGCCATCTTTGCCGTCGTCAGCACCCTCTCTGCGGCCGTCGTGGAAAAGCCCGTCGAATACAAGGCCGGCGACGTCCTGTGCGAGGGCTGGCAGGCCTATGACGACGCCGTGACCGGCCCGCGCCCGGGCGTGCTCGTCGTCCACCAGTGGACCGGCATCAGCGACCACGAGAAGGAAGCCGCGCGCAAGCTGGCTAGTTTGGGCTACAACGTCCTCGTCGCCGATATCTACGGCAAAGGCATCCGCCCGCAGCCCCCGGCCGCGGGCAAAGAAGCCGGCAAGTACAAGGGCAACCGCCCGTTGCTCCGCGCCCGCGTCAACGCCGCGCTTGACGTGCTAAGTCGCGATGCCCGCACCGATGCCTCCAAACTCGCCGCAACCGGCTACTGCTTCGGCGGCACGGCCGTGATCGAACTCGCCCGGAGCGGCGCCGCGGTCAAAGGCGTCGTCAGCTTCCACGGCGGCCTCGACTCCCCCACGCCGGCCGACGGCAAGAACATCAAGGCCCAAGTCCTCGCGCTGCACGGCGCCGACGACCCCTTCGTGCCCGCCAAGGACGTAGCGGCCTTCGAAGCCGAGATGAAGACCGCAGGCGTGGACTACAAACTCATGAAGTATCCGGGCGCCGTCCACAGCTTCACACATAAGGCGGCCGGCAACGACAACCGCAAGGGCGCCGCCTACAACGCGGACGCCGACCGCGACTCCTGGTTCCAGATGGAGCAATTCCTGAAGACGATGCGAGGGCGCTGAGCGCCAAATCGTCGCAGCTACGAAGCCATTTTCCCGCCATGTTCGTAAAGTGCTCCCCCTTCGTCCACGCGCTGGCCGTCCTCGGATGGATGACTGCAGGCGCCATGGCCGAACCGATGAAGATCGAGGTGCGGCGCCTACCCGACGCCACGGCAGCCACGACCAAGTTCCTGAATCCCGAGTATGTGATCGCCACCCCGGCCGCAGCCAAAGCGACCGACAAGACCCCGTTGATCATCTTCCTCCACGGCGCCGGCGAACGAGGTACGGACCTGACCCAACTGAAGTCAGCCCCGCCCATCAGGTATTTCAACCAACAGACCGAACAGCCTTTCCTCATCGTCGTACCCCAGTGCGCCCCCGATAAGTCAGGCAAGAAAGACGAGTGGCGCACCGAAGACCTGGAAGTCCTCTTCAAGCAACTGGTGAAAGCACAGCCCTTCGACCAAAGCCGGGTGTATCTCATCGGTCATAGTATGGGCGGCTTCGGCACCTGGCTCTGGGGCTCCACCCACCCCGAGCGCTTCGCCGGTCTGGCCCCGCACGCCGGCGGCCTCGGCTTCGGCGGCCCCCGGGCCGTATCGCCTGATCTCACCGACTGGGCCAAGCGCCTCGCGCCGCTGCCAATCTGGATCTTCCACGGCGACCGGGATGACGTCGTCCCAACCGAACGCTCCGAGCGCATGCACAACCTGCTCAAGTCCGCCGGGGCCAAGCAAGTCCGGCTAACGCTATTGGCGGGCAAGGGCCATGGTATCGCCGACAACCTCCGTACCCCCGAGCTCTACGCGTGGCTGCTACGCTACCGACGCGAAGGCAACCAGGTCGTCGAAGCCCCGCTGACCTTGAAATGAACGACGCGCGCCTCGGTGCCGACAGCACGCCGCAGGCGAAGGCTAAAATAAAAGAGCCGCGAATTCTCCGCGGCTCTTTGCTTCTCTAATCGACCTGACTTAGGCCACGCGCTCGACGACGAGCGGCGGCATGTTCGGGCGCTTCGGCGCGAGGCGGTAGGCGTCGCGGAAGTACGGCAAAGCGACGTCGACCTTGGCCTCGTCGTTATAATGGATCATGATCAGCGGCTCACCCTGCTTGACCTGCGTGCCGACCTTGCGGATCTCGGTGACGCCGACCGCGGGATCGAGCGTGCCATCCTTGAGCGTGGCGAGGAGGCGGACGCCCTGGGCAATCTTGCCGGCGTCGATGGTGTGGACGTAGCCGCGCTTCGGGGCGGGCAGCTTGCGGATGAACTTGGCCTTCGGGAACTTCGAAGGGTCGTCGATCCAGTCGGTCTTGCCGCCCTGGGCGCGGACCATGGCCTTGAACTTCTCGAGGGCGGAACCGTCCTTGAGGTGCTTCTCGACGGTCTGCTTGGCGGAAAGGGTCGAACCGGCGACGCCGGCGAGACGCACGACTTCCATGCCTAGCTTGAGCACGAGGTCCTGCAGGTCCTCGGGGCCTTCGCCTTTAAGGAGGCGGACAGCTTCGAGGACTTCCAGACCGGTGCCGACAGAGTCGCCGAGGGGCTGGTTGATGTCGGTCACGAGGGCCACGCACTTGCGGTTGAGCGAGCGGGCGACGCGGGTGATGATGCGGGCGAGCTGCTTGGCCTGCTCGAGGTCGCGGATGAAGGAGCCATTCCCCCACTTCACGTCGATCACGAGCCCTTCGCAGCCTTCGGCGAGCTTCTTGGAGAGGATGCTGCCGGTAATAAGCGGGAGGGACGGGATCGTGCCGGTCTTCTGGCGCAGGGCGTAGAGGATATCGTCGGCCGGGGCGATCTCCTTGCACTGCTCGGTCACGGCGCAACCCACGCGCTCGAGCTGCTGGCGGAACTGGTCCATCGTGGCCTTGCCCTTGAAGCCCGGAATCGAACTGAGTTTCTCGACGGTCGAGAGGCAGAACTCCTCGTCCTTGCCGTTCATGCCCGGCATGATGACGCCGGCGGCCGCACCGAGCGGGCCGAGCACCATCGAAGTCTTGTCGCCCACGCCGCCGGTCGAGACCTTGGCGATTTTGGGCTGGGTCAGGCGGTCGAGGTCGATGACGTCGCCGGAGAGACGGAGCTCCTCGGCGAGCAGCGCGGTCTCCTGGGCGGACATCTGCTTGAAGAAAATCGCCATCGCCAGGGCGGCCTGCTGGGCCTCCGGCATCTCGGCGTCCATGATCGAATCCACGATCTGACGGATTTCATCTGCGGAGAACTCGCCGCCATCCCGTTTCTTCTCGATGAGAGACGTGAAGGACGGCTTTTCCTTCCTCCGATGTTCGACGATTTTGTCAGTCATAAGGTGTTCGAGTTTAGAAGGTTAGAGCCGTCCTGTTGGGCAGGGGGAGGCGAACTCGCTGATATGTAAGATTTTCTTGAAAAGTCGAGCCAAAAGCGACAAGCGGCCTCCCCGCCCCACCAGGGGACAACCGAAAAGCCGATTGGCCGCCCTTTTCGGGCCTAGGAGCCTTCCGCCGCCCCAAGGCTGCCCCTACCCTAGATACCCCCGGAAAAGGGCGTCCTGGCCGAAAAGCGTGGTCGTACCGGCCATCAAGGGGAAGTCCACCCCCTCGAACCAGCTCGGGCTCTCGGGGTCGCCGCCCAATCGGGGTGCGACATAGGCGAACAGATAGTCGGCCGCCCCTTCGCGGAGCAAGGCGGACGCGAACCGCGGGCCAGCCTCGATCAGCACACCGTTGAGACCCTCGGTAGCGCAGCGCTCGGCCCAAGCATCCAGGAAGTCGACCTCCTCGCCGGGCAAAGCCCAGACCTTGACGCCCTCGGCCTCATACCAAGCGAGGTCCGCGGCGCGGGCGCGGGCGGCCAGACCGACGACGATGGTGCGGCCACGGAACGCGTCCGTGAATAGGTTCAGGCCGACCCGGCCGGCGGAACGGAAGCGACGGTCAAGCACGAAGCGGACAGGCGCGTGCTCGCCCTCGGCGTCGCGAGCGGTGAGCCGCGGGTTGTCGGCCAGCAACGTATCGGCGGTCACCGCGATCGCCGGGAATAATCGGCGCCAACGATGCACGTCGGCGCGCGCCGCGGGGCCAGTGATGTCGCGTGGTTCCCCCGGAGCGGGCACGAGTTTGCCATCCAAGGTCGCCGCGACTTTCAACGCGAGCAAGGGGCGACCGACCGCGATCCAGTGGTTGAAGAGAAAGTTGAGCTCCGCGCATTCCTCGCCGAGGACGCCCTCGACGACCGCGACGCCGGCCGCGCGGAGCAGCTGGACGCCCTTCCCCGCATGCGCGGGATTCGGGTCCGTCGCGCCGACCACCACGGTGCGCAGGCCCGCGCGCAGGATGGCGTCGACGCACGGCGGCGTCCGTCCGTGCGTGCAGCAGGGTTCCAACGTGACATGCAAGATGGCATCAGCCTGGGGCGCGCGACCCAGGGCCCGCAGGGCCATGACCTCCGCATGCGGCTGGCCAGCCGCGGCATGGAAGCCTTCGGCGACGATGACCCCGCCCTCGGTGATCACGGCCCCGACCATCGGGTTGGGGTGCGTCCGCCCCCACGCCCGTCGCGCGAGCTCCAAGGCTCGGCGCATCGGGGGCTCGGCGGACGCGGACAACACGCTCAGCGGTTACGCTTACGCGAGACCGCGGCGGCCTTGGCGTTGCCGGGAGTCAACTGCGGTTCAGAATAGTAACGGAAATCTTCGAGCTTACGGCGCTCGATGGCGCGACCGAGGAGTTGCTCGATCTGCTGCAGGTGGTGCATCTCGTCCGGCGAGTAGAGCGTGAAGGCTTCGCCCTCGGCGGAGGCGCGGCCGGTGCGGCCGATGCGGTGGACGTAGTCCTCGGCGTGCTCGGGGACGTTGTAGTTGATGACGTGGGTCACGCCGCGGATGTCGAGGCCGCGGGAGGCGATGTCTGTCGCCACCATGATGCTGAACTTACCCGACTTGAAACCGGCGAGGGCGGCGGCGCGCTCCGACTGGGTGCGGTCGGCGTGCATCGTGGCGACCGGGGTGCCATGGCCTTCGATCCACTCGGCGATGCGGTCGGCGTCGCGCTTGGTGCGCGTGAAGACGATGACGGACTTGTAGCCGCTCTTGTTCAGCAGCGAGAGGAGCAGGTCGTACTTTTGGAAGACGTCGACCGGGTAGATCGCGTGTTCGACGGTGTCGGCGGCGCCGAGGCCAGTGCGCACGTCGATGGTGACCGGGTCCTTCAGGGCCCAGCCGGCGATGCGGCCGATGGCGTCGGAGATCGTGGCGGAGAACAGCAGCGTCTGCCGGTCCTTCGGGCAATAGTTGACGATGCGGGTGACGTCCTCGATGAAGCCCATGTCGAGCATGCGGTCCACCTCGTCCATGATCAGCATCTGGATGGACTTCAGGTCGAGGATCTTCTGCTCATGCAGGTCGAGCAAGCGACCCGGGGTTGCGATGACGACGTCGACGCCCTCCTCGAGCGCCTTGACCTGAACGCCGTAACCGACGCCGCCGTAGAGGAGCGCGGTCTTGGTGCCGAGATACTTGCCGTATTTCTGGAAATTCTCGTCGACCTGCACGGCGAGTTCGCGGGTCGGCACGAGGACGAGGCAGCGGGGCTTGCCAGCGGCGGGCCCGAGACGGGCAAGGGTCGGCAGGGCGAAGGCGGCGGTCTTGCCGGTGCCCGTCTGGGCGGCGCCGATGATGTCGCGGCCGGCGAGGACGGCGGGAATGGCCTTCTCCTGGATCGGGGTCGGGTTGACGTAGCCGCACTCGCCGAGGACGCGGAGCACCGACTCGGGTAGGTTCAGTTCTGAAAAGGTAGGCATGTGAGGCTTGGAGAAAGCGGGAGGCAGGGGGAAAGGGAAAGGATAAAGGAAGAAATCCCGAGGGAAGGGCAAGTTCTGGGAGGGCCGGAGGCGAAAGGCGGCGATTTGTCTGGGTTTGACAATCCTTCCAGGATGCCCTGCATTGCACTCCCTTTCCACAAGGAAGGGGCGAACGGTGGTTGTAGCTCAGTTGGTTAGAGCACTGGTTTGTGGTACCAGGGGTCGGGGGTTCAAGTCCCCTCAATCACCCCACCTTTCCAAGGCCCGGAGCAATCCGGGCCTTGTCGTTGGCTAGCTTAGCCGCCGGGCGCGGGGGACTTCACCGCGCCACCCGCGCAACTCCTACCGACGGCTGCGCTTACTGCGCGCCCTTCGACTTGAAATACTTCTCGAGGGCGCCGCGGATGGCCTTCTCGAGCTCCTCGTCCTTCGCCTTGACCTCGCGGTCCAGCTCGGCGTCGCCGACCTGCGCGCCACGACGGAACAGTTTGCCCTCGCCGCCGATGTTGAGGCGCTGGGCGTAGTAGGTGACGTAGCGGACCGCGAACTTGTAGCCCGAGGCGTAGTTCTCGAGCTTCACGGTGACGCGCTCGACCGGGTAGTCCGGCTTCACGGTCTGGAGGGCCGCCTGCACCTCGCGCAGCGCCTCATTGGACTCGCATTTAAGGCGGTTGTCCATGAAGCGGGCATCCTCGAAGCCGGCTTCCATGTCGAAATGCACGCCGGCGCGCAGGCCATGGAAACCCGTACCGGGAATCCCAAGATACAGCACCAGGATTGTCACCGTGGTGACGGCGGCGAGCAGGGCGATGGTGGCGAGCGGGGAGGTCTCTTTCTGGAGTTTGACGGCCATGCGGGAGGGATAGCCGCCGGCGGACCGGAGGCAACCCTATTGGCGGGCCGCGCGCGCCCGGTTATTTAAGAGTCTGAAGGAACGCTTTCACGTCCTCGAGTTCCTGCGGCTTGAGGATCAGGCCCATCGGGGGCATCGGCGAGACGCCCAGCTTCTCGAAGCCCTTCGCCAGGACCTTGTTCGGCTCGACGAGGGACTCGGCGATGTAGGCGGACGTGGCGCGCATGGCGAGGCCGTCCAAGGCCGGGCCGATGGCGCTCCCCCTCCCCTTCACCATGTGGCAGTTCACGCAGCCCGCAACCGGGTGCTTCCAAAAGATCTCCTCGCCGCGCTTGGCGTCGCCGGCCACGAGGGCCGCCTCGCCCGCCACGGTCAGCTCGCAGAGCTTCACGTCGTCGAAGAGGATGTCGCCCTTACCCACATGCAGGAGGTTGATGGAAGACCTCGGACGCTTGCCGGAGTTGAACACCACCTCGACCTCGGTCCAATCCGCGTCGCGGGTCACCGTGCTGGTCTCCGCGCGACCGATGTGGTCATTGAGGCTGGCCTTTCCGCGGAACGCGTGGGTCTTGATCCAAGCGCTCAGGCGGTACTCGGTGTCCGGCTTAAGGGCGACCTCGGCGAAGAAACTCGTGTCGCCATTGTCGCGGGTGATGCCGCGCATGGCGGCGTTCCCGGAGTGGACGAGCTTGGGGTCGGTCACGACCTCCCAGCGGACGTCCTTGTTGCCGGGCGGGTTGCCGTAGTCGCGGCGCTTCCAGCCGACCGGCAGCTTGGCTGCGACTTCCTCGAAGCCAGGGTTGGGCAGGAGGTTCGGGCCTTCGACGTAGACCTGGGTCTGGTGCTTCTTGGCGAGCAGCTTGGAGGCTTCCTTGAGCCACTCGTCGGCCAGGACGGCGGGATCGCCGGCGAGACCGCGGACCAAGGTCTTGATCTCCGGGCTGGTCGGGAACTCGAGCAGCTTGACCAGCGCGGCGAGGCGGGTGGCCGGATCCTTGTCGGCGACGACGCCGGAACCGAAGAAGCGCTTCTGTGCGGCGGCGTCGACGCCGAGGGCGCGGATGGCGTTGCGGCGCAGCGGGGCGGACGAGGTGAGCAGGGCTTTCTGATGCGTCGCATCGTCGAGGGCACCGAGGCCTTGGAGCGCCCAGAGGGCATGGATCGCGCCCACCTCGTCGGACTTCTGGGTGAGGAGCTGGATCAAGGCGGGCACGGCGGCCGTCACCTTACCCTCGACCAACAGACGCTGGGCCTGCAGGCGACCGTACTGGGTCGGGCCGGACAGGCCGGCCACCAGGTCGGCGGGGGCGGCGCCCTGCGCGACGGCCCTGGCGCCAGACGGGGCGTCGGCGGCGACGAGGCGGTAGATGCGGCCGCGGGCGTGGTCGCGGAGCGGGTTCTCGTGCGCGCCACCACCGCCGGTGGTGCCCTTGAAGCCGCCGCGGTCGACGCTCGGGGTCGGGTTATGCTGGATGATGAAGTTCTGAAAGTCGGCGAACCAGATCGCGCCGTCGGGGCCGACCGCCGAGTAGACGGGCGACATCCACTCATCGGAGGAAGCCACCAGATTGAAGGCGTCCTTGGCGACGAAGCCGGCGCCCTGCGCTTGGACGTCCATGAGCGCGATCAGCTTCATGGTCGGCTCGCAGACCATGGCCTTCCCCTGGTAGCGGGCCGGGAGCGCGGACGAGTAGATGAAGTTAGAACCCGCGGCGGCGGTGTAGCCGCCCATCACGTCGACCTGCCGGAAATTCGGGGTGATGGTATGCGCCTGGTCGACCGCATTGATCTTCTTGGCCGTCATCGCACGCGGACCCTTCGGCACGAGGTGCTGGGGGATGCCGCCGAAGAAGATCGGGGCGCCGTTGGCGGTGCCGCCGAACTCGTCGCCCATGTCATTGTCGGACTGGGCCCAGGTATTGTTGGTGAACTGGTGGAGGAACTGCAGGGCCTTGCCGTCGGCCGTGAAACGGAAGGAGCCCATCGCGAAGTTCAGTTTCTGCCCGCCGACCTCGCCGGCGAAGCCGCTGTAGCCGACGGCGCCGCGGAGCCAGTTGTCATAACCGTAGGAAAGATTGCTGGTCTGGGCATGGGTATCGCGGATGCCCCAGCCGGTCATGATGACCTCGCGGACGTCGGCCTTGTCGTCGCCATCGGTGTCCTTGAGGAAGACGAACGTCGGCGCCTGGCAGACGATGACGCCGCCATTGGCGAAGACGATACCGGTGGGGATGTTGAGCCGGTCGGCGAAGACGGTGAACTTGTCGGCCTTCCCGTCGCCGTCGGTGTCCTCGCAGATCTTGATGCGGTCCTGCCCCTGCTGGTCGTTGACCACGCCGTGCGGGTAGTCCGCGGTCTCGAGGACCCAGAGGCGGCCGCGCGCATCCCAGGCGAACGAGATCGGCTTCATGATGTCGGGCTCAGCGGCGAACAGCACGAGCTTGAGGTCGGCCGGGACCTGGGTGCGCTCCATGCTTCCCTTGACGGAGAAAGGCTTCTGGAGCGTCAGGGGCTTCGCGCGCTTCTCGTAGTTGGCGACCCACGGGCTCTCCTCGCGCACTTCCGGCTCGCGCTGCTCGGCGTACTTGCGCCAGTCGGCGACGCGGGCGGGGTTCAAGCGGGCGGACAGTTCCTTGGCGAAGGCGGCGGGCTCGACCGCGTCCCGCGCGACGAAGACCTCGACGGTCGCGCCGGAGGGTAGCTTCACCGAGGTATTCAGCGCCGGCGAACCATCGGCGCGCGGGCGGACGAGCACCGCGTCGTAACGCTCGAGCGTCGCGGCCGAGGGCGTCTCGCCGCTGGCGTAGTCGAACCAGATCGCATCGCGACCCAGCGCGGCCATGAGCGGGTGCAGATGGCCCTTGGCCGTCTGCTCGGCGCCGGCGGCGTCGAGGTACAGGACGCGGACGGGACCGGTGGCGGCGGAAGCGGCCGCGGCGAGGAACGCGAGGCAGACGGAAGCGAACAAGGTGCGCATGGGCGGGGTGATAGGGGGAAACAACCGTTTGTTCCGCCGAGGGCAACCCGGAGCCGCGCGCCTCGGGGCGTTTACACCCAACGAGGCCCTCTTTGTCGTAAAAATACCGAAGAACACCGACCACCCGGCACAAAAAAACGGCGCCCAACAGGGCGCCGTGTTCCGGGAGCGATCGCTCAGCGACCTCAGTGGTCGTGGTGGTCGCCGCCCGCCGCCGGCTTGTTATCCTCCGGCATGTCGGTGATGAGGCACTCGGTCGTGAGCAACAGGCCGGCCACGGAGGCGGCGTTGATGATCGCGGTACGGGTGACCTTAGTCGGGTCGACGACGCCGGCCTTGATGAGGTCTTCGTAAGCGCCCGTCGCCACGTTATAACCCTCGGCACCCTTGTGCTTGAGCATCACTTCCTGGACGATGAGGGAACCTTCGACGCCGGCATTGAAGCAGAGGGTGCGGAGCGGCTCTTCGATCGCCTTGCGGACGATCTGGGCGCCGATTTTTTCGTCACCGACGAGGGAGTTGATGACGGCGTCGATGGCCTTGACGGTGCGCAGGAGCGCGACGCCGCCGCCCGGGACGATGCCTTCTTCGACGGCCGCACGGGTGGCGTGCAGGGCGTCGTCGACGCGGTCCTTCTTCTCCTTGAGCTCGGTCTCGGTCGCAGCCCCGACATGGATGACGGCGACGCCGCCGGCCAGCTTGGCGAGGCGTTCCTGCAGCTTCTCCTTATCGTAGTCGGAGGTGGTCTCGTCGATCTGGCGACGGATGAGCTTCACGCGGCCTTGGATGTCGGCGGACTTGCCGGCGCCCTGGATGATCGTGGTGTTCTCCTTGTCGGCGACGACGCGCTTGGCGCGGCCGAGGTCGGCCACCTTGACGGACTCGAGCTTGATGCCGAGGTCATCGGTGACGAAGCGGCCACCGGTGAGTACGGCGATGTCTTCCATCATGGCCTTGCGGCGGTCACCGAAGCCCGGGGCCTTGACGGCGCAGACGTTGATCGTGCCGCGGAGGCGGTTGACGACGAGAGTGGCGAGGGCTTCGCCTTCGATTTCCTCGGCGATGATCAGGAGCGGCTTGCCGGTCTTGGCGACTTCCTGGAGGAGCGGCAACAGGTCCTTCATGGCGCTGACCTTCTTCTCGTAGAGGAGGATGTAGGTGTCCTCGAGGATGGCCTCGAGGGTCTCGGCGTTGGTCGCGAAGTACGGGGAGAGGTAACCCTTGTCGAACTGCATGCCTTCGACGACGTCGAGGGTGGTCTCGATGGTCTTGGCTTCTTCGACGGTGATCGTGCCGTCCTTGCCCACGCGATCCATGGCTTCGGCGATGATGTCACCGATGGACTCGTCCCAGTTGGCGGAGACGGTGGCGACCTGCTTGATCTCCTTGCGGTCCTTGACCTTCTTGGAGATGGCGGCGAGCTCCTTGACGATGGCTTCGGTGGCCTTGTCGACGCCACGCTTGACGAAGATCGGGTTGGCGCCAGCGGCGACAAAGCGAAGGCCTTCCTTGTAGATGGCTTCGGCCAGGACGGTCGCGGTGGTCGTGCCGTCCCCCGCCTTGTCGGCGGTCTTGGAGGCGACTTCGCGCACCATCTGGGCGCCCATGTTTTCGTAAGGATCGTCGAGTTCGATCTCCTTGGCGACGGTGACGCCGTCCTTGGTGACCTTCGGGGCGCCGAACTTCTTGTCGATCATCACATTGCGGCCCTTGGGACCGAGGGTGACCTTGACGGCGCGGGCGAGGATGGAGACGCCATTGAGCACCTTGCGGCGCGCGGCTTCGTCGAACAGAATCTGCTTCTTGGACATGTGGGTGGGGGATTAAGTGTTTGGGTGTAGATTATTCGATGACGGCCAGGATTTCTTCCTCGCGGAGCAGGAGGTAGATCTCGTCGTTCAGCTTGACCTCGGTACCGGCGTACTTGCCGATGAGGACCTTGTCGCCAACCTTGACGTTGAAGGCGATCTTCTTGCCGTCCTTATCCAAGGCGCCGGTGCCGAGGGCGATGACCTTGGCCTCTTGCGGCTTTTCCTTAGCGGAATCGGGGATGATGATGCCGCCCTTGATTTCTTCGGACTCCTCGAAGCGCTGCAGGAGCACGCGATCGGCGAGGGGCTTGACGGAGGGTTTGGTGTGTTTAGCCATGGTGATTTGGGTTGGTAGAGAGATGCCTAGGGTGACGAGGGGTTGATTGCAGAACAGATGCCAAAACGCTTTTGCCGAGAATAAGCAACCGATTAAGGGGTTTTCAGGGGTACTCCCCGAGGGGGACCGAGACTTGGAGGCCTTTCCAGCCCTTTTAGACGGGACACCCTGTCACAAGAGTGGGACAGGGTTGGCAAACGGGCGAGGGCTCGAGGGCTCGAGGTTAAGTTACCTGTTTTGCCTGGCTTGGCGGGCCTTGATGAGACCGCCCAGCAGTCGCCCTACCCTCACGACCTGAGGTGAGATTCTTTCAAAATCAGCGACGGGCAGAGTGCCAAAATCCCGCGATAGTTCCAGTTGCGTCTCCAATTCAGCCAAGGACCCGCGGGCGACCTGCAGGAAGCGCAAGGCATCCAGATTGGTGCCGCGCTCATTTCCTTCCGCGATGTTCGGTGGAACAGAAACGGCGGCCCGGCGCAGTTGATCGCAAAGACCATAATAAGGCCTCATTCCAGGCGTTTCACAGCACCTCCAGACCTCCAAAGCCAACTGCTTCGAAGCCTGCCAAGCCAGCAGATCCCGAAAGGTCGACGCCTTCGGCAAAGAGTCTCCGTCGCCAAAGGTTGTCATTCAGGAAGTCTCCAACCTCGGCGACACCTGTCTATGCCAGCCAAATGGGGCTCTTCCTCCACCCCCGCCTCCAGCCCCCCAATCCTCCTTCCCTACTGCCCTCTGGTCCTCGAGCCCTCGTGTCCTCGAGCCCTCCTGTCCTCCCCTGCTTAACCAATCTCGCCCGGCTGCGGGCCTTCCGGCTGCTTAATCTGGTCACCCCACCCGAGGATGCGCGCCTGGGCCCCATGGTGCTCGGCCTTGGTCTTGTCGCCCTGTTCCATCCAGATCCGTGAAAGCGAGGTGTGCACGTGGATATCCTTGGGGCGAAGTTCCGCCGCCCGCTCTGCCGCCGCCAAGGCCTCCGCCAACTGACGCAGCGCGAAATGAACCTCGCCCTTGGCCAACCATGCCTCGAAACAGCCGGGGTCGGTCGCGACCGCGGTGGCGAGTTTGGTCAGGGCGCCGGCCTCGTCGCCGACGGCAAAATCAAAGGCTGCCGCTTCGGCCAAGGCCAAGGCATGGGCGGCGGACGCGGCGTTATCCATCTCGCCACGGTGAAGCGTGGACGCGGGGGCGCAAGCGCTCCTTTCACGCTTGGAAAGCGGGGCGGGCTCCGCACGTTGGGGAGATGGATCCACGCTACGGCCAGCTCGCCCAAGTCCTCTGCGGCTTCTCCACCCGCTTAAAGAAGGGGGAGAATGTCCTCATCGACGCCTACGACATCCCGGAGGAGTTCGTCATCGCGCTCGTCCGGGCGGCCCGCGAGCGCGGCGCGACCCCCATGGTGAACATCCAGCGTGCCCGTATCTCCCGCGAGATGACCAAGGGCGGCACGAAGGAGCAGTTCAAGCTGGCCGCCGATCATGAGCTGGCCCGCATGAAGAAGATGCAGGCCTACATCGCCATCCGCGGCTCGGAGAACATCTTCGAGGGCAGCGACATCCCCGCGGCCCAAGCCAAGCTCAACGGCGAGCTGATGCGGCCGGTCCTCGACCACCGCGTGAACAAGACCAAGTGGGTCGTCCTCCGCTGGCCCACCCCGTCGATGGCCCAGCAGGCCAAAATGAGCACCGAAGGTTTCGCCGACTTCTACTTCCGCGTCTGCACCCTCGACTACTCCCGGATGATCCCGGGCATGGAAGCGCTCAAGCAAGCCATGATGAAGACCGACGAGGTCCACATCACTGGTCCCGGCACCGACCTGAAGTTCAACATCAAGGGCATGAACGCCATCCCCTGCGGCGGCGAATACAACATCCCCGACGGCGAGGTCTTCACCGCCCCGATCAAGGATTCCGTCAACGGCATCCTGCAGTACAACTGCCCCACCATCTACCAGGGCGTGTCGTTCGAGAACATCCGCCTCGTCTTCCGCAAGGGTAAAATCGTCGAGGCCACCGCGAACAACACGAAGCGGCTCAACGAGATCCTCGACACCGACGGCGGCGCCCGGTTCATCGGCGAGTTCGCCATCGGCTTCAACCCGCACATCCTGAACCCGATGCAGGACATCCTCTTTGACGAGAAGATCGCGGGCTCCTTCCACTTCACGCCGGGCAAGTGCTACGAGACGACCGACAACGGCAACACGTCGTCAATCCACTGGGACATGGTCTGCATCCAGCGCCCCGAGTACGGCGGCGGCGAGATCCGCTTCGACGGCAAGGTCATCCGCAAGGACGGCGTCTTCGTCCCCAAGGCCCTCCAGAAACTGAATCCCGACTACCTGCTCGGCAAGGCCCGCTAAGATGGCCGCCCCGAAGAAGGTGAAGCCCACCCGTCTTGGTTCCCGCCCGCAAGCCCGCACCGCCAAAGCGACGAAGCGCAAGGCGAAGCCGGCCCCGCACGTCCCCTACGCCGCTCGTCCCGCGAAGGCCCCCCTCGAGTCGCAGAAACCCGACGAAGTGCTGGCGACACGTATCCCCTCCGAGTTCGAACCAGGCCGCGCCGACAAGGTCGTCTCGGCCTTGCTCGAAGGCGTCAGCCGCTCCCGCGTCCAGCGCGCCCTCGACCTCGGCCTCGTACAGGTGAACGGCGTCGCCGCCGACCGCCGCACGGTACTCAACCCCGGCGACCACGTGAAGGTCGCCCTCCCCTCCCCCGAGGAGCCGACCGCCCGCCCGGTCAAGATGCCGCTCGAGATCCTCTTCGAGGACGCCCACCTCATCGCCATCAACAAGCCGGCCGGACTGCTCACCCACCCGGTGCAGGGCTCGGACGAAGTCTCCGTCGTGCACGGCCTGCTGCATTACACCAAGGGCAGGCTCGCGCCCGCCGGCGGCGCGCCGCGCCCCGGCGTCGTCCACCGCCTCGACCGCGAGACCTCCGGCGTCATCGTGCTCGCGAAGACCGACAAGGCCTACCACGCGCTCGTCGCGCAGTTCGCCAAGCGGACCGCGCAGAAGGAATACTTGGCGCTGGTCGACAAGGCCCCGCGCCTGCTCTCCGGGCTGGTCGAGGCCAAGATCGACCGCCACCGCACCGTGCGCGTCCGCATGGCCGTCCGCGACGATGGCCGCGACGCCGTCACCGAATGGCGCGTCGAGGAGAAGTACGGCCCGCAGGCCGCGCTCGTCCGCGCCTTCCCGCACACCGGTCGCACGCACCAGATCCGCGTCCACCTCGCCCACCTCGGCCACCCGATCCTGGGCGACCGCACCTACGGCAAGTTCGACATCCCAGCCTTCACGGGCTGGCCGATGCCGCGCGTGATGCTGCACGCGCACCGCCTGACCCTGACGCACCCGCAGACCGGCAAGCCGCTGACCATCACCGTCGAGCCACCGGCCGACTTCCTGGAGCTCAAGCAGTGGCTGACGGCCAAGTACGGCCGCAAGACCTTCCTGCTGCCGGGCTAAGCCGGCTCAGAAGCCCTTCTCGCCCGGCTGCGGCACCCTCTTCGGCGGGCTCCACGCGGCCGGCTGGGTCGTCGCCGCCGTCAAGGGATCCTGATCCCCGCCGGCGCGCAGGCCGACCTCCAGACGGGCGAGCAGTTCCTTGACCCGGGCGGCCTGGTCCGGCTCGGCAGACAGATCCTTGGTCTCGAAGGGGTCGGCCTGCAGGTCGAAGAGCTGCGTCCGGTCCACCTGCGGGTAGCGGATCAGCTTCCAACGCCCGTCGGAGAACGCCTTCTGGATTCGCTTGTAACCGAAGACCAGTTCCGTCCTTGCCGGCCGGGCCGGATCCGCCAGCACCGCGGTGAACTCCTGACCCTCGCTGGTCTTCGGCGCCCCCACCCCGCACAGTTTGCCCAAGGTCGGCAGCACATCGAACGTGTAGCACAACGCCGGCGTGCGCCGGCCCGCGGGCACGCCCGGTCCGGCGATGATGAGCGGCACCCGGAGGCTGTGCTCATAGAGGTTCTGTTTCCCGATCAGGCCGTGGGAACCGCGGGCCACGCCGGAGTCCGCCGCGAAGACCACGTAAGTGTTCCGGCCCGCCGGCGATGCGTCCAAGGCATCCAGCACCCGGCCAACCTGCGCGTCGAGGTAGCTGATATAACGATAATAATCGGCCAGCATCGCCCGGATGGCCTCGGGCCGCCGCGGCCAGGGCAGCAACTGCTCGTCGCGGATGACCATCTCGCCGTTGTTGAACGGGTGCTGACCGAGGAAGTTCGGCGGCAACGGGATCGCGGCCGGGTCATATTTCAAGGGGAAGCCCTCGGGGACGATGTGCGGGTCATGGGGACCGTCGAAGGCGAGGTACGCGAAGAACGGCGTGGCGGCGTCGCGCTCGCGCAGGAAGGTCAGCACCTCATCCGTCGCCTCCTCGCACAGATGCTTCGGGCAGGAGCGGTCGGGGCTGAGTTTACCGGTGGGCAGCAGGTCGTTGATCTTCGCCTTGAGCGGGTTGGTCATGCCGCCGACGAAGAGCGAGCGGGCCTGCTGGAACGACTTCCCGACTGAGCCCGGACCGTTGTGCCACTTGCCCGCCATGAAGGTCGTGTAACCGGCCGTCCCGAAAGCGTGCGGCCAGGTCTCATCGCGGGAGAGCTTCTCGTCGATCCGCGGCAACGGCCGGGCGGACAGCAGCATCGCGCGGGAGGGTACGCAGGTGGCGCCATTGTTGCCGCCCATCATGTAGGCGCGCTCGAAGGCGACCCCACGCGCCACTAGCCGATCGAGGTTCGGCGTCTTGATGACCGGATTACCGAGCGCCGCGATGGTGTCGGCGCGTTGGTCGTCGGCGAAGATGAAGAGGACGTTGGGGCGCTCCGCCGCGGCGAGCGCGGACGCACTCACGGCGAGCAGGGCGCAAACGAGACTCCGAGGGGCACGGAAGAGGTCCATGCCCCTTGATAAGGGGGGAAACCGCCTATTCCAAGCCTCGTTCAAGCCTCGTCGCCGGAACGGCCATGGTGGCCGTCCTGCTTACGATGCTGGGGCTCGTCCGGCTCCACATGCACCAGCACCGAGATCACCTCGGGGTGGAGGCGGAGGATATCGGCCTTCACCTGCCCCGCGATGGCATGCCCCTCGGCCACGGTGGCGGTCTCGGGGACCTGCAGGTGGAAATCAACCTCGAAGCGGTCGCCCAGCCGACGTGCGCGGAAGGCGTGGAAGCCCTTGGCGCCGGGCACGGCCAGGATGTGCTCGCTGAGGTCGTGGAGCACATGCGCGGCCGGGGCGGTATCGATGAGATCTTCGCACGAGACCTTGAAGAGTTTCAAGCCCTCGGCCCCGAGCCAGCCGGCCAGCACCAGACCGACGACCTTGTCGAGGGCGCGCCACTCCGGATGGAGATGGGCGACCACCACGGCGATCAACGCGAGCAACGAGGCGATGGCGTCGGCCCGGTGGTCCGCGGCGTTGGCCAGCAGCAGGCGCGAACCGAGGCGCTCGGCCTGACGACGGGCGTACTGGTAGAAACCCTCCTTAAGGATCAGCGCGAAGCCCGCGACCCAGGCGGCCGCGATACCGGGCTGGGCGAGTTCGCCGCCCACCATCAAGGAACGTACCGAGGTCCAGGCGAGGCCGACGCAGAACGCGATGACCAGGGCCGAGATGAACATCGTCGCGAGGGTGGAGACGCGGTGATGACCATAAGGGTGGTCGGCGTCCTTGGGTAGGTGCGCGAAACGCAGCCCGATGATCGCAGCGATGTCGCTCGCGATATCGACCAACGAATGGATCCCATCGGCCAGCAGGGCCTGAGAGGAGGCGAGGAAGCCGACTGACAATTTGGCCACCGCCAGCAAGACGTTAACCCCGAGGCTCCAGGCCACGGTGAGTCCGCCTTCGCGCTGGAGCCGGGTGGTCATCGGGTGGAGTTGGCCTTGATCTGCTCGACCTCGTGCCGCCAGTCGATGTGCCGCAACGCCGCCGATTCCACGGCGTCCGCGGTCTTGGGCAGGCCGGCGAGGAGATCAGCCAACGCGAACGCGACCTCACCCTTGAGGCTGCGCGGGTCGACGGAGACGCTCAGGCCACCGGAGGGCTCCGCCTGTGGCTGCACGGAGGCCGGTAGGGCGCTGGACGGGAGGGTCCGGCCGGGCTTGAGTCGGACATCGCCGCGGTCGGCGTAGAAGAAGTCGACGGCGGCGACGGCGGCGGTCTCGGCCGGCTCCACACCGGGGGCGTACTCCTCGATGATCAGAATCGCATACTGCGGCATCACCCGACCTTCGGCGTCGAAGCGGTTGCGGCCGCCGGTGACCAGCTCGCGCCGCACGCCGCCGTTCGGGAGTTTGGCGCGACGCTCCCCGAGGACGTAATGCCCGAAGAAGGACTTCCCCTGGACCGCGTAGTCGTAATACATGCCCGGCAGGCTCAGCGCGTCGGCCACGCGCTTACGCTCGTCGCGCTGCGGGTTGCCGCGAGAGTTGAAAGCCATGAGGAGGGCCACCCCAAGGGCAGCCCCGACCAGGAAAAGGATGAACCGCTCGCGCTGTCCCATGCGAGTAGTCCAGCCGAGGAAACGGCGGGGGGCAAGGACAAGCCTCCGGGAGCGCCGATTGGCGTTGGAAAGCGAGGCGCTTATCGCCAGAACTTACGCATGCTGCAGGCCACTGTCGAGACCCGCGTCCGCTTCGCCGAGACCGACGCCATGGGCGTGACTTACCATGGCAACTACCTCCCTTGGTTCGAGATGGCGCGCGTCGCCCTGCTCGACCTGCTCGGGACGCCCTACCGGAAACTCGAGCAGGAAGGCTACCTGCTGCCGGTGCTCGAGACCGGCCTGACCTACCACCGCCCTTCCCGCTTCGACGACCGCGTCCGCATCACCGTGACGCTAGCCGAGAAGCCCAAGGCGCGGCTCCGCCTGACCTACCGGGTCGAGCGCGACGGCGAGCTGCTCGTCGAAGGCTTCACCATCCACGCCTTCGTCTCCCGCGAGTTCAAGGCCATCCGCCCGCCGGAGGCCGTCGAGGCCGCCTTCCGCCAAGCCTTCGGCGCCTGATTCCATGAAGATCGCCGCCGCCCCACTCGGACCTTTTGAAACCAACGCCTACCTCGTCGTCGCCGAGAACGGCAAGGATTGCTGCGTCATCGACGCCCCCAAGGACGCCGGCCCTTTGTTGCTCGCGGAAATCAAGATGCAAGGCCTCAACCTGACGCACCTGCTGATCACCCACGGCCACTGGGACCACATGTGCGACGGCCATCACTTCGCCGCCGCCGGCGCCCAGGTCATCGCGCACCAGGCCGACCAACAACTCATCGAGAATATCGAAGCCTACCGCACCCGCTACCAGTCGATGATCCCGTCGCTGTCCGACGACGACTTCCGCTCGGTGAAGGTCGACCGCTGGGTGGACGACGGCGACGTCGTGGAAGCCTGCGGCCATCGCTTCGAGATCCGCCACGTGCCGGGCCACTGCCCCGGCAGCATCCTCTTCTATGCCGCCGACCAGAAGGTCGCCTTCACGGGGGATGCGATTTTCAAGGGCTCGGTCGGCCGCACCGACCTCCCGAACGGCGAGTGGAACCAGCTACTCAACTCGATCCGTACCCGTATCTACACCCTGCCGGACGACGTCATCCTGCTGCCGGGACATGGCGGACAGACGAGCGTGGGCGTTGAGAAGAAGACCAACCCATACGCCAAGCCCTGAGCACCCCTTGGCCCCGACTCCCTGCCCATACCTACCTTCCTGCGGCCGGACGCTGTCCTGGCGCGACCTGGCGGCATGGCGGGATGATCAGGGGCCTGAGCTCTACCTGACCTGCCTAGAGTACGGCCAACAACTCTGGCTCGATAGGCTGCCGGCCCGAGCCCTGTTGGCCGTCGACCGGGCCCTTTATTGCGACGTGCCCGAAGGCGACGCCGCGCTGACCAAATATGCCATGCCTTACCGGGCGATCGGCTGGATGGCGCGGCAGCCCAGCGAACAATTCACCGGCAACGCCCGCGTGCATTACCAGCACCTCGCCGACCGCGTGCGCGGCGAGCGGGCGGAGCTCAAGAAGTGGCGGGCCTGGGCCGCCTGGGCCGTCACGCGATACGTCCGACCCGATCTGGCCGGCGACCCCAAGCATGCGGTGACCGAACCCACGCACGCGGAGATCGAAGCCGGCCTGCGGACCTACGGACTCATCAGCGAAATCGCCGAATGGCGCCAGGCGCTCACCGACTAAAACCACTCTTCCATTTCGATATGACCCACCACTCTGACCATTCCCTCCGCATCGTCGTAGACGCGACCGACCTGTACGCAGGACAAGCGGGGGAACGTCCGCTGGAACAGCGTGTCGCCCCGGCCGAGAGCCGGATCACCCTCCGCTCGCTGAAGGCCGGCGAGACCCTGAAGCACGACGGTGCCAAACTCTTGGAGATACTCGTCGTGCGCGGGCTGCTGAACCTGAACGGCGAAGCCCTCGGTCCCGCTTCCTACGTACGCCTCTCGCCAGGCGTGTCCGTCACGTTCACCACAACAGAGGCCAGCATGGTCTACCTGAACGAACGCACCCCGACGGAGCCAGAAAAGGATTCCTATGCCTTACACGGAGACCAACTGGACTGGCGGCAAGGCATGGTCCCCGGGCTCAAGGTCACCTCCTTGCACCAAGGCCTGACCAAGCACACCGCCTTGGTGCGCTGGGCGCCCGAGACGCGTTTCAATCCACACACCCACGTCGGCGGCGAAGAAATCTTCGTCCTCGAAGGCGTCTTCCGCGATGAGCACGGCAACTATCCAGCCGGCACGTGGATCCGCAGCCCGCACCTGAGCAACCACCGTCCGTTCACGGGGCCGGAAGGCGCGACCATCCTCGTCAAGGTCGGCCACCTCGACGTGGCCTGAAACCACGCCGCCCGGTGCCCGGCTACTTGGAGAAATCCAGGATCTCGGCCTCGAGCGTGACCTCCTGACCGCCCGCGCCCAGCTTGGCGGTCTGCCCCTTGGGCAACGTCAGGCGCGTCTCGCTACGCCGGACGGAGGGCCCGGCGGCCGGCGCCTCCTCGATCACCGCCTGATGCAGGACGAGCTCACGCGACTCCCCCAGCCGGGTAAGGGTGAGCGCCTGGCGTTTCTCGTCGTACGCCCGGAGCGTCCACCCGTCGACCTTGCGACCCAGCGGGAGCCACTTGCGGGCCCCGGTGGCATCCTCGATCGAGAAAAGTTTGTCGGCCGGCAGGACGCCATGGAAGAGGGGGATGCCACCTTTGGCCTTGGCGAGGGCGGCGGGACGCGCCGCGGCGGGCGTCGGCGAGGGCTGCGCCGTCGGCGGCTCACGCGTCTCGGTGACGACGTCCAAGGTGAGGGTGCCGTCGGCGTTGACCTTGGGCAAGACCGACAGGAGTACTCCCTCCTCGGCATTGCCGACGGTGATGGTGGCCCGCTTACCGTCGACCGTGATGACGGAGGGCATGGCGAGCACCTCCGGCTTACCGTCCTTGTCGGTCCGCGTGAAGGTGGCCTTGACCCTGAGATGGGTAGGGACCGGGGCTTCCTGCGCACAGGCCCAGGTGACGCACGCGAAGGCGAGGAGCTGGCCGAAAGGGCGGAGAAGCATACCTAGGAGGATGAGGGTCGCCCGACTGAGGGCAAGCCGAAGGCCCGGGCTTACTTGGTCGTCACCGCCGGCAGCTTGGTGACCTCCACGGATAGCGTGATGGTGGTGCCGTTGGCGCTGCCGATGACGAAGTTCTGACCGGGCTGGACGGTGACGGTGCTAACGACGTCATTAGCCCCGGCCTCCACGACGGACTTGTAGAGCGTCAGTTCGCGCAGGGATTTCTCCTTCGCGATGGTCAGCACCTGGTGCTTGGCATCGTAAGCCTCGAGGGTCCAGCCGGCAAAGGTCTGGCCGACCTTCATCCAGCGGCGATGACCGGCGTCATCCGCGAGCGAGAACAAGCCTTCGGAGGGCAACACGGAATGGAACACCGGCACGCCATTACCGCCGGCGCTACGCTCCCGTCCCGAGCGGGAGCGACGCTCGCGCTCCTTCTCGGACATGGCCTGCAGCTGGGCCTGGGCGAACGCGGCCTTATCCTGGGCGGAGGTCGGCAAGGACGCATGTAGGTTGATGCTGACCTCGCCGGTCGGGAGTAAGGTGGGGGTAAAGGAGAACTCCAGCTGGGTCGGCGGCATCGGCGGCTGGCCGGTCAGAGGCGGCTTGGCCGGACCAGTAATGGAAGCCTTTCCCTCGGCGCCGGAGAGCACGGTCAGCGAGGGGATAGTGAGGACATCACCGGGCTTGCCGTCCGGTCCGGGCGGAGCAGCGACCGTCGCCTTGAGTTTGATCTGTGCGGGGGGCGCCGCGGGTGCGGCCGCCGGGGCCGCGTCCTGGGCCCAGGCCCAGACGGACACATGGACAAGGCAGGCAAGGGTAAGCTTACGCATGGGCGGGGATGCCTAGTTAACCCCTGAAACCCGCCCGAGTTCCAAGCGACCTCGGAGCGACCTCAGAGGCGCTTGAAGACCAGCGAGGCGTTGTGACCGCCAAAACCGAGGTTGTTCGAGATCGCTACGTTGACCGTGCGCTTCTTGGCCACGTTGGGAGTGTAGTCCAGGTCGCAATCAGGGTCCGGATTCTCGTAATTGATCGTCGGCGGGATGACGCCGTGGTGAATCGCGAGACAGCAGACGGCCGCCTCCACGCCGCCGGCGGCGCCAAGGAGGTGGCCCGTCATCGACTTGGTCGAGGAAATGGAAATCTGGCGGGCGGCCTCACCGAAGGTTCGCTTGATCGCGAGGGTCTCGCAGCGGTCGTTAATCGGGGTCGAGGTACCGTGGGCGTTGATGTAACTCACTTCGGACTTCTCCACGCCGGCTTCGGCGAGGGCGCGGTTAAGGCAGAGAGCAAGCCCCTTCCCTTCCTGGTCCTGGCCGGTGATGTGGTAGGCGTCGCAGGTAGCGCCATAGCCGACGAGCTCGCAATAGATGCGGGCGCCGCGGGCCTGGGCGTGTTCGAGGGACTCGATCACAAGGACACCCGCGCCTTCACCCATGACGAAACCATCGCGGAGCTTGTCAAACGGGCGAGATGCCTTTTCGGGCGTGTCGTTGAAATCGGTCGACATGGCCTTCATGTTGCAGAAACCAGCGTAACTCAGGCGGGTAATGCAGGCTTCCGAACCGCCAGACAGCATGATGTCAGCGTGGCCGTCGCGGATGTGACGCAGCGCCTCGCCGAGGGCGTGGGAGCCGGAAGCGCACGCGGAGACGACGCCGAAATTGACGGACTTGGCCTGGAACTCGATGGCCACGACGCCGGAGGCGATGTTGGCGATGAGCGAAGGGATCGTGAAGGGAGAGACGCGCGACGGACCGCGCTCGATGAGAATGCGGGCCTGGTTCTCGATGGTCTCCATGCCGCCGATGCCGGAACCGATAATCACGCCGAAGCGTTCAGAATCGACCTTGGTGACGTCCAGTTTGGCGTCATTGACGGCCATCCGGGAGGCGGCGACGGCGTACTGCGTGTAGCGGTCGTTGCGCTTGGCCTCCTTCGGGTCCATGAACTTGCCCGGATCGAAGTCACGCACCTCGGCGCCGACCTTGGACGGGAAATCCGTCGGGTCGAAGCGCGTGATGCGGGCGATACCAGAACGGCCCTTGGTCAGACCGTCCCAGAAAGCCTCGGTATCATGGCCAAGCGCCGACAGGCAACCGATGCCGGTGACGACGACGCGACGGGTCGGATGGGCGAAGCTCACGGGTCGGGCCCCGGGGGACCCGGGAAGGTTACTTGGTGGCGTTGGCCTTGATGTACTCGACGGCGTCGCCGACGGTCTTCATCGAGGCGGCCTTGTCTTCCGGGATGGAGGCGATGCCGAACTCGTCCTCGAAAGCCATGATCATCTCCACCAGGTCAAGGGAGTCGGCCTTGAGGTCGGTCTGGAAGCCGGCCGCGGGGGTGAGCTGCTCGAGGTTGACCCCAAGCTGCTTGACGATGATGTCCTTGACGCGCTGTTCGATATTTTCGGGCATAAGAAAGGGTTTGGGTTGGTTTCTGGGTGTCAGATAGCCATGCCACCGTCAACCGAAAAGACCTGCCCGGTGATGTACCCACCTTCCTCGGAAGCGAGGAAATCCACCATGGCGGCGATATCGTTGACCGAGCCAAAACGGCCCAGGGGGATGACCCCGAGGATCTTCTGTTTAATCTCCTCCGAGAGCTCCCCCGTCATATCAGTCGTGATGAAGCCAGGAGCCACCGCGTTGGCGGTGATGCTCCGGCCGGCCAGTTCGCGAGCGAGGGTCATGGTCAGGCCATGGAGACCAGCCTTGGCGGCGGCATAGTTGGCCTGGCCGGCGTTCCCCTGGACCCCAGTGACCGAGGAGATGCTGATGATGCGACCCCAGCGCTTCTTGGTCATCGGACGCACGAGACCCTTGGTCCAATAGAAGGCCGAGGAGAGGTTGGTAGAGATGACATCGCTCCAGTCCTGCTCAGACATGGCCATGACCAGTTTGTCGCGGGTGATACCGGCGTTGTTGACGAGGATCTCGACGGCGCCGAACTCGGTGACGATTTGCTCGCAGGCCTTCGCGACCGCGGCGGCGTCGGAGACGTCGACTTGGTAGGCCTTGGCTTTCTGCCCCTTGGCCACGATGTCGTTGGCGACCACGACGCAGGTGTCCGACTTGGAGACGCAAAGCACGGTGTGCCCGTGGGCGGCGAGTCGTTCCGCGATGGCCTTGCCGATACCGCGACCGGCACCGGTGACGAGGGCGACGCGAGGAGAGTGCGTGAGATGCATCGGAGTGGATTTGTGGGTGGAAATCCGCCAGGTGGCAAGTGGCGAAAACGCCGCCCCACCCCGCCCCGGCTCAGTAGACGTCGCGCTGGTAGCGGCCGTCCTTCTTGAGCTGCTTGACCCACTCCCCGGCGGCCTCGGGCGTCATCCCGCCCTGCTCGGCCACCACGGCGTGCAGCGCGGCGTCGACGTCCTTGGCCATGCGCTTGGCGTCGCCGCAGACATAGAAATAGGCGCCCTGCTGGAGCCACTTCCAGAGCTCGGTCGCCTGCTCGCGCATGCGGTCCTGCACGTAGACCTTGGCGGTCTGATCGCGCGAGAAGGCAGTGTCGAGCCGCGTCAGCGCGCCCGACGCGAGGTAGGCCGCCCACTCTTCGGCGTAGAGGAAATCATACTCTTTGCGCTGGTCGCCGAAGAAGAGCCAGTTCGGACCCTTCGCGCCGCGGGTCGCGCGATCCATGACGAAGCTGCGGAACGGGGCGACGCCAGTGCCGGGGCCGACCATGATGATGGGAACGTTGTCGTCGGCCGGCAGGCCGAAGTGGGACTCGGCGACGAAGATAGGCAGGTCGGGCTGCTCCATCCGGGCGCGGTCGGCGAGGTAGCTCGAGCAGACGCCTTCGCGGGGGCGGGCGTTGGTCTCGTAGCGGACGACCGCGACGGTGAGGTGGATCTCATCGGGGTAACGCGACGGGGCTGAGGAGATTGAGTAAAGGCGCGGCATCAGTTTCCGCTGCAGTTCGACGACTTCCTGGGCGGAGGGACGGGCGGACGGGAACTCCTCGAAGAGGTCGACGAACTCGCGCTGCTCGAGCCAGGCCTTCTTCTTCTCCGGGTCGGCCTCGGCGAGACGGGCAGCCAAGGCTTCCTTCTGGTCCGTCGCGAGCGCGCGGTCGTGGAGCAGCTGCACGAACTTGTAGGTCGGGCCGTTCAGCGCGACGCGCTTCGCCCACGCCTCGCGGAGCGCGATCGGCGCGGGGTCCTTGGGGAGGGTGACGGCTTCGTCGCCCGTGAAGCCGGCGGCCTGCAGCAAAGCAGCGACGGCCGCGGGGTTGTTCGTCGGGAAGACACCCAGGGAATCGCCGCACTGATAAGTCAGACCGCTACCGGCGAGGGACACCGAGAAATGCTGGGTGTCTTTCTGGCTGGCGGGCGAGCTCAGGCGACGACGGTCGATTAGGCGGGCGGGGAAAGGGTTGTTCTTGTCGTAAGCCACGGCGGGAGGAATGACCGCAGGATGAGCACCCCACGGCGTTGGCAACCCTCTTTTGACCGCGGGCTACTTCCAGACCTTGACCCAGTCCACCTCGACATCATCGGGCAACTTGCCCGGGACGAGGTTCTTGCGCTCGGAATCGCCGACCCAGTTGCCCAGGTAGACGTGCATGGGCTCTTGGACCTCGGGCTTATCGAGTTTATGGATCAGCTTGCCGTTGAAGTACCATCCATAGGCCTTCTCGGTCCAGGCGAAGCCGTAGGTGTTGAAGCCCTTGGAGGTCTGGTTGGGCCGGAGCACCAGGTCCGTCTTGACGGGCTTGAGTTCGCGGAGCCCCTTGTTGTCGGCAATCCGGGCCCAAGGTACCAGCCGGTCCTCGCCGAAGCACTCGAAGAGTAGCGAGGCGACCGGCGGCTCGGTGGTCAGCTTATTGCGTACCAGGAAGGCGCCATGATGCCCACGCTGGGCGTTGAAACGGATCGAAGCCTCGAAGTAGCCGAAGGTCTGGGTGAACTTGCCCCGCGTGCTGATCGCAGTGCCCTGCCAACCATCGGGCCGATCGATGAGGGTCAGCAGGAGCTTGCCGCCCTTCAGCGACGCCGCTTGGGCGTTGCCCTCCATGACCCATTTGGCGGTGTCCAACGCGGCGCCGTCGAACTCGTCGGAGAACGCGAGCTTCAGCTTGGCGGTGGGGTCGGCCGCGACGACCGCGAGCGGGAGGAGCCAGCAGAGAAGACGACGCATGGCACGGTCACTTCCAGACCTTGACCCAGTCGACCTGCAAAGGCTCCGGACCGTTCGTCGGGTTCATAAAATCCTTCACCTTACCGCCTTCGGCCGTGTGGTGGCAAAATTCGACGTACATCGGGGTGGTCGGGGTGGTCTTCAGCTCGAGGCGATGGACTTTTTTCCCGTCGACGTACCACTCGAAGTACTTCGAAGTCCAATGGACGCCGTAGGTATGGAACTTCTTATAGGAGGCACCGCCATCGAAATCGATCCCGTGCTTGACCGGTTTGAGCATGCGGAGCCCGGTATTGTCGGCCACCTGCGCGCCGGGGACGATGCGGTCATCACCCCAACCATCGAAGAAGAGCCGGGCGGAGGGCGGTTCGTCGAGGCTGGCATTGCGCACCTCGAAACGCCCGGTACGACCGTTGGTCTGGAGCATGCGGACCGAGGCCTCGAAGTAGCCGCTGAGCTGGGTGAACTTGCGGGCCGAGTTCAGGGTGCTGCTGATCCAGAGGCCGGGCTCCTTGCCGGGCAGGAGATTCAGGTTGGCCTTGCCGTCCTTGATCGTGACGGAGTTGTGAACGTTCCACTTGGTCGCATCGATCTCGGGGGTGTTAAACTCATCCGACCAGGCGAGCTTCATCTGGGAGTTGGGCGCGGCCGAGGCGGCGAGCGGCAGCAGGGGCAGGAGGGCGAGGAGACGAAGGCGTCGCATGGGGGTGAGTCCATTCGAACCCAAATCCGACGGCTGGCAAGCGGGATGAACCCGACGGGCGGCCTCAGGCCCCGAAAATCTCGTCGATTTCCTTGCGGCTCAGGGGGCGGCAATCGCCAAGCGGCATTTTCCGGAGGACCAGTCCCCCGATCTGGAAGCGGCACAGGACCTTCACATGGAAACCGAAGATCTCGAGCAGTCGCCGGATCTCGCGCTTGCGCCCCTGGTCGAGGTGGATCTCCAGGCGGGTCGGGTCTTCCGGGTGGCGAATGACTTTCTTGAAGCGCAGCATCTCCCCTTCCTCGACGGCGCCCTTCAGAAGGCGGGGCGTCAGGGTCGGGTCGTAGTCGCGGTTCAAGGTGATCTCGTAGCGCTTGATGATGCCGCCCGAGGGGTGCATCACCTTGTTCGCGAGCGCGCCGTCGTTGGTCAGCAGGAGCAGCCCTTCGGAATCCTTGTCGAGCCGGCCTACGCAGAAAAGGCGCAGCGGACGGTACTCCGGCGGTACCATGTCGAACACGGTCTGACCGCCATGGGAGTCGTCATTGGTGCAGAGAAAACCGCGCGGCTTGTTCATCATCAGCACGACGGTCCGGGCGAGCGGCTTGATGTGTTGCCCCCGGCACTTGACCACGTCGACGGCGGGATCGACCGGCTGGCCGGTGGCCGCGACTTTGCCGTTGATGAAGACCTCGCCGCCCGCGACCAGGCGCTCCGCCTCCCGGCGGGAGCAGACTCCCGCCTGGGCGAGGAACTTGTGGATGCGCATAGGTCCTTCGTCGGGCACGCCCTACCCTTGGGGCCTTTCCGCCCGCAGGGCGAGACAATCACGCGGCGACCCGCGGACGGACTTTTTCTCGCCCTCGGGCCCGGGTTCGTCCTACTAGGCCCATGCGCCTTATCGACGGAAACGCCATCGCCCAGCAGGTCCTTGCCGAAGTCAAGGCCCGCGTCGCCCAGCTCGCCCCGATCGTCCCCCACGTCGCGTTCGTCCGCGTCGGCGACGACCCCGCCTCGGTCTCCTACGTCACCAAGAAGCAGAAGACCGCCGCCGAGGTCGGGATGAAGGCCAGCCTCCAGCTCTTCCCCGCGACGGTGACCAAGGAAGAACTCTTCCGCCACCTCGACGCCCTCAATGCCGACGCCTCGGTCCATGGCATCCTGATCCAGGCCCCGCTACCGAAGCACCTGCCCGAGACGGAGGTCTTCAACCGCGTGTCTCCCGACAAGGACGTCGACGGCTTCGGCACGCAGAGCATCGGCCGACTCGTGCAGGAACTGCCTGGCGCCTTCGCGGCCTGCACCCCCGCCGGCGTGATCGAGCTCCTGCGCCGCTCCGGCGTCGAGACCGCTGGGAAGCACGCCGTGGTCGTCGGCCGCTCGCTCATCGTAGGTAAGCCTGCGGCCGCCCTGCTCCTCGCCAAAGGCTGCGACTGCACCGTGACCATCGCCCATTCGCGCACCAAGGACCTGGCCGGAATCGTCCGCCAGGCCGACATCGTGGTCGCCGCGATCGGCAAGCCCCGATTCATCACGGCCGACATGGTCAAGCCCGGCGCCGTCGTCATCGACGTGGGCATCAACCGCGTGCCAGACGCCTCCAAGAAGACCGGCTACCGCATCGTGGGAGACGTCGATTTCGACGCGGTGGCGCCCGCCTGCGAGGCCATCACGCCCGTCCCGGGTGGCGTGGGGCCGATGACAGTGGCCATGCTGATGAAGAACACGGTCGACGCCTGCGCGCGCCAGCGTGGCTGAGCGCCCTCCGCCCCTCCCGCCCGTCCCCGCCGGCCTCTGGTGGCGGACCTTCGCGGCGTTGGCCGACGTCCTCCCGCTGCTCGTGCTGAGCTGGTGGCTGGCGGTCCGGCTCGCGGGGCCGGACGAACAGACCGCGCTCACGACGGTCGGCGCGTTCTACGATCAGCTGCAGACCCTTTCGCTACAGTCGCAAAGGACCGGCTCCACGGCCGCGCTCTGGGACCTCGCCCTCCACCCGCCCGAGGCGACGCTGCAAGCGTACGCGACCTGGCTTGGCTACCTCGGCACGGTCTCGTTCTGCTTGGTCGGCGCGGCGCTCAGCGCCCAAGAGTGGCTCGGCCAAGGCCGCACCCTCGGCAAGCGAATCTTCCACCTCCGCTCCATCGACGTCACCACGGGCGAAGCCCCGGGCTTCCTGCCAGCCTTGCTGCGCTCGGCCTGGAAAACGGCCTTCCTCTGCCTGCCGAACCCGCTCTTCACCCTGCTCGGGATCGTGAACGCCCACGTGCCGCTTTTCCGGAAAGATCGTCGCGCCTGGCATGACCTCTGGACCCGCACCCAGGTGGTCGAGGACGACCCCCACTGACTTTGCGCATGAAGGCCGCCTGTCTCATCCTCGGCACCCTGCAGGTGCTCCTCGCCGCCGACCTACCCTTGCCCCCGCTGATGGAGGGCCCACCCGTGGCCGGGCGGCGCGTCGCGGTCACCGCGCCGGAATACACCGGGACGCAGGTGCGCCATCTGCTCGCCCTCCCCGATGACTGGACCCCAGATTGGAAGGCCCGCGGAAAAAGCTGGCCGGTCATCGCCGAGTACACCGGCAACTATTTCCCGGCCTCCGGTTCGACCGGCGAGGTCGAAGGCGCCGCCCTCGGTTACGGCGTCTCCCGAGGCAAGGCCCTCTGGATTGTCCTACCCTACGTCGCGAAGGACCGGCGGAAGAACGAGGTGACCTGGTGGGGTGACGTCGAAGCGACCGTCGGCTACGCCAAGACCAACCTCCCCCGGATCTGCGCGGAGTTCGGCGGAGATGCCAAGCGGGTCGTGCTCTGCGGCTTCTCGCGCGGGGCCATCGGCGTCGCGTTCCTCGGCCTGCATGACGACGAGGTCGCTGGCCTGTGGTGCGGCCTCTGGGCCCACGACCATTTCGATGGCGTGCAGGCCTGGAGCGCACCTTGGGGCGCCCCGCTCGCGCGCTACCGCGAGGAAGCCGCCGTCCGGCTGCGTCGCCTACAGGACCGACCCGTCCTGATCAGCCAGGGCCACCCCGGCGAGCAGACCCGGGAGTTCGTCGCGCCCATCGTCCCGAAAAACGTCTACTACCTGACGGTCGATATGACGGCGCTCTACGGACCCTTCCCCAACGCGGCGGTCAAGCACCCGCACAACGATCGCTGGCCTTTGCGCGACGGTCCGGCGACCGCATCCGCGCGGGCGTGGTTCGAGCGCGTGACGGCGACAGGAAAGCCCGCGAAGTAAGCCGGCGGCGGCGGGCACAAAAAAGCCCCGGGGTGAGCCGGGGCCTTGTTGACGAACTCAGCCAGGATTAACCCTGGACGCCTTCGCTGTCACCGCCGCGTTCGCGGAAGGGACGGCGCTCGCCACGGTCCGGACGGTCGCCACGGGGGCGGTCCATCGGCTTCGGGGCGGGCGCGTAGTCGCGACCTTCCTTCTCGGCGATGGCGGCGCGGCGCGAGAGGCGCACGCGACCCTTGTCGTCGATGCCGACGCACTTGACGATGATCTCGTCGCCGAGCTTGCAGATATCCTCGACGCGCTCGACGCGCTGGTCGGCGAGCTCGGAGACGTGCACGAGGCCTTCCTGGCCGGGGAGGCATTCGACGAAGGCGCCGAATTCCTTCACGGAGCGGACGACGCCCTTGTAGGTCTTGTTGATCTCGATCTGGGCCGAGAGAAGGTTAACCTCATTGACCGCGCGAGCGAGGGACTCGCCGTCGGTCGCGAAGATCGTGACCCAACCGGAGTCGTCCTGGTCGATGTCGAGCTGGCAACCGGTGTACTCGGTGATGCGCTTGATGTTCTTGCCGCCCGGGCCGATGAGCGCGCCGATCTTATCGGACGGGATCTTGATGCGGTGGGTGCGGGGGGCGCAGGGCTTCAGTTCCGGACGGGTCGTCGGCATGGTCTTGGCCATGATATCGAGGATGGCGTCGCGGGAGACCTTGTTCTGGGCGATGGCTTCCTTGGCGATGCCGATCGGCAGGCCGTGGATCTTCAGGTCGAGCTGGAAAGCGGTGATGCCTTCACGCGTGCCGCAGATCTTGAAGTCCATGTCGCCGTAGTGGTCTTCGGCGCCGATGATGTCGGTCAGCACACGATGCTTCACGATCTTACCGGAAGCGTCTTCGGTCACGAGACCGCAGGAGATACCGGCCACCGGAGCCTTGATGGGCACGCCGGCGTCGAGGAGCGCGAGGGTACCACCACAGACGGAAGCCATCGAGGTGGAGCCGTTGGACTCCATGATCTCGGAGACGAGGCGGATGGAGTACGGGAAGTCCTGCTCGGAAGGCAGCACGGAGAGCAGCGAGCGCTCGGCCAGGTTGCCGTGGCCGGTTTCGCGGCGGGAGGTCATGCCGAAACGGCCAGTCTCACCCACCGAGAAGGGCGGGAAGTTGTAGTGCAGCAGGAACGAGCGCTTGCTCGGGCCGCCGGTGATGGCGTCGACTTCCTGGGCATCCTTGGAAGTGCCGAGGGTCGCGAGGACGAGACCCTGGGTTTCGCCGCGCTGGAAGAGCGAGGAACCATGGACGCGGGGAAGCACGTCGACTTCGCAGGAAATCGCCCGGAGATCCAACGGCTTACGGCCGTCGGCGCGTTCACCGCTCTGGATGATGGCGTTGCGGTAGACCTTCTCCTGGAGCTTCTCGAAGGCCATCTTGATTTGGCGCGAGTCGAAGACGTCGCCGAGCTCCGCCTTGCAGGCGGCCTTGGCCTTCTCGACTACGACCTTGACGGCGTCGCCGCGCTCCTTCTTGGAGGCGAGGAAGATTGCCTTCTTCAGTTGGTCGCCTTCACCGGCGACGCGCTCGCAGATGGCGAGGGCCTTCGGTTCACAGACGACGAGCGGGAAGACGCGCTTGGTCTTGGAGTACATCGCGGCGAGCTTGCGCTGGGCGGCGATGATCGGCTGGATCGCCTTCTGGGCGTACTCGAGGGCGGCGATGAAGTCGACTTCAGGCAGCTGGTCGGCCGAACCTTCGATCATCATCATGTCGCTCTCATTGCCGACGTAGATGAGGTCCAGGTCGGACTCGTACTGCTGTTCGTGGGTCGGGTTAATGACGAACTGCCCGGCGACGCGACCGAGGCGGATGCCCGCAATCGGACCGTTCCAAGGGATGTCGGAGCAGAGGAGCGCGGCGGAAGCGCCGTTCACCATCAGGACGTCGGCGTCATTGATCTGGTCGGCCGAGAGCAGCAGGCCGATCACCTGGACTTCATTGAGGAAGCCTTCGGGGAAGAGCGGGCGGAGCGGGCGGTCGCAGAGGCGCGAGGTCAGCACCTCCTTGTCGGAGGGCTTGCCTTCGCGGCGGAAGTAGCTGCCCGGGAAGCGGCCGGCGGCGGCGAACTTCTCGCGGTAGTCGACGGTCAGGGGGAAGAAGTCCTGGTCCGGGGAGCGGAGATCCTCGGCGGCGGTGGCCGACACGAAGAGCGTGGTCTCTCCCTTGCTGATGGTGACGGCGCCGTTGGCGAGGCGGGCGATGGAGCCGGTGCTGATGGTGATACCGAGTTCTTCGATAGTCACCGAGTGTTTCTGTTTCATGGTATGTTGTGTGTTGTGCTAGGCGGTATGCCCGGCGGGTTGTTGGTTGGGTGGAAAAAGCGGACGTCCCGGCGCTAGGCCGGGACGTCTGGGGAACCGAGACGCCCGGAGGCGGCGGTCACTTACGCAGGTTGAGCTTCGCGATCAGGGCGTTGTAACGGTCCAGATCGGTCGACTTGAGGTAGGCGAGCAACTTGCGACGGCGGTTGGTCAGCATGATGAGACCGCGGCGCGAGTGGAAGTCCTTGCGATGGGAGCGAAGGTGGTCGGTGAGGTGGTTGACGCGGGCCGAAATCAGGGCGACCTGGACTTCGGGCGAACCGGTGTCCTTGGCATCCTGCTGGTGCTTCTTGATGATATCCGACTTGTCGATCGACATGGCTGTTATTGGGTTAGTTTGGGTTTGGTTTGGCCGACTTGGGGGAAATCCCCGAGGCCCCGCCGAACGGCCGGGCGCTCCGTCTGGAATAGGCTTTCGCCTACCGACCAGCGTGAGAAGGGCTCCGCCCCTCTCCCTAACGAAGTAAGCCTTGGAGATGACAGGCGGCAGGGGGGCAGGCAAGCCGGAAACCCCTCCCCCGCCAAGTTATTCACAGCCCCGAAACGTCTAGTATTCGGCAAAAATGACGTCGTAGGCCAGGCAAGCCGCCAAAAGCAGGGCGACCTTGTCCGGCTGCCCGGCGAAGGCGGGGGCGACCTCCAGGTGGTAATTATCGGCCGAAGTGAACAGCTCCTTGCCCAGACCGGCCCACTTCTTGTCCATCGTCCCGATGACGACCCCGGCCGGGTCCTTGAGCTGGCGGGTCCAACTGAAGACCCCGCCGCTGAACTCGCCGATCGCCCGCCCCTCCGGATCCTCGACCAGGAGCTTGCCGGACAGGGAGAAAAGCTTTTTGCGCAGGCAACCCAGCTTGCGTCCCTGGGCGTCGAAGACCGCGAGCCGGGAGGTGAAGAAGGACCAGCCCTTCTCGAGACGCAGGGCGACGGTCTGCTGATCGTCCTCCAGCACGACGATCTCGGTGGGCAAGGCCTGCTTCTTCACGATCAGGCGCAACCACTTCAGCCGGGGCTTTTCCGCGGCGAGACCGATGCGCTGCCCTGAGACCGGATGGAGGAGATCGTAGGCGTCGGCGAAGCGGAGGACCGCCACTTGCTCGCGGACGAAAAAGGCGTGGTTCTGCAGGAGCATGCCGCATTCAAGGCTCCGCGGAGGACGGGGCAAGCGGCAAGCGGGACCATTAGTCCATTGACTCCCCTGCCCCGCAAAACGGAAATAGGCCCATGGAACAAGGTCCCGAGGACAAACCCAGCCTGACCGGCGCGGAACGCGGCAAGCTCCGCAGCCTGGCCCAGACCCTCGACCCGAAGGTCTTCGTCGGCAAGGCCGGCGTGAACGCGGGGATCGCCAAACTGCTGAACGACGCCTTCCGCAACGCGGACCTCGTGAAGGTCCGCTTCACCGCCGAACGCGAGGCCATGGACACCCAGTCCCAGGAACTCGCGAAGCTGACGGACAGCGAGGTCATCGGCAGCGTCGGCCGCACGGCGACGTTCTTCCGCCTCGGCGCAACCGAGGAGTAACCCCATGGATGGCGCCCGGTTTGAGTCCCTGCACGTAAGCCTGATCGGCGAGGTGGAGACGGCCCTCCGCGCCCTGACCCCGCCCGCGACCGCCCGCCCAGCCCGGCTCCACGCCGCGATGCGCCACTCGCTGGAGGCCGGCGGCAAACGCCTCCGGCCCGTGATCGCCCTGGCGGCGGCTCGGGCCTTCGACCCGGCCGGCGACGCCCGCCCCGCGGCCGTCGCCCTCGAATGCATCCACACGTATTCTCTGATCCATGACGACCTGCCGTGCATGGACAACGCCGACCTGCGCCGCGGCCGGCCTTCCTGCCACAAGGCCTTCGACGAGGCGACCGCCTTGCTCGCGGGCGACGCGCTGATCCCGTTCGCGTTCGAGCTCCTCGCCCGCGGCTACGGCGCCCGCCCCGCCCTGCTCTGCGACCTGACGCTCGAGCTCGCCGTGACGGCCGGCCCGAGCCTGCTCGTCGGCGGCCAGACCGAGGACATGGGCGGGCTCGCCGCCGGGGCCGACCCCGATCGCCTCGAGTTCATCCTGCGCGGCAAGACCGCCGCGATGCTGAGCGCCTCCTTCGCGATGGGCGCGCTCGTCGGTGGCGCCGCGAGCGCCGAGGTCGAAGCGTTCCGCCGCGCCGGACGTTCCGCCGGCATCGCCTTCCAGTTGGTCGACGACCTGCTCGACCTGACTTCCGACTCCGTCCAGATGGGCAAGCCCGTCGGGGCCGACGCCCAGAACAACAAGCTGACGTACGCGGGGCTCTTCGGCGTGCCGGCGGCGCAGGCGCGCGTGGCAGCGCTGACCAACGAGGCCATCGCCCTGCTGCAAGGCACACGCGGCGACACCGCCTTCCTCGTCGAGCTGGTCGGCCGCATGGCGGCGCGCCGGAACTGAACCGTCAGTCGTCGAGGCGACGTCCCGACGACGGCAGCTGCTCGGGCAGGAAAGCGTAGTAGGTACCGAGCCAGAGTCGCCAGGAGACCCCATGAATCAGCCAAGGGACCAGCAGGATGACTGCGACCGCGAGCCAGACCGCCGCGGCGAAGCCGATCCAGTCATAGGCGCGAAGCACGAGTAGGACCGGCAGAAGACCGAAGGCCGTGAGCCCGTAGTTCCAAACCATCGCCCCCAGGAAGAAACCTTCCCGGCGACGCAGCACCATCCCGCAGGCGGTACAGCGGTCGCGGATTGTCGCCAGCCCCGTCAGTTGCTCCGGGGCGCCGCAGTCTGGACAACGGCCACGCGCGCAGCGCAGGAAGAGGTCGTAGCGGAAGCGCATGCCCGAGAATAGCCCCGTCCGCGGCCCCTGTAAAGCAAAGGGCCGGCCTCCTCGCGGAAGCCGGCCCGGAACAAGGCTTGGGGGGCGCTTACTCGGCGGCCGTCTCGCCCACCTGGAAGCGTACGAAGCGGACAATCGAAACTTCCTCGCCAACCTTGGCCTTGGCCTCGGTCAGCAGGTCGGAGACCTTCTTATCGGGATCACGGAAGAACGGCTGTTCCAGTAAGCAAGCATCCGCGAAGAACTTGTCGACGCGGCCGGCGACGATCTTCTCGATGTTGGAGAGCTGGCCCTTCTTGCGGGACTCGGACGCGATCACCTGCTTCTCCGAAACGACAATGCGCTTCTCGAGCTCGGCGATGGCCTCGACGTCATTGGCTGCCTTCTGTTCGATGAGCTGTCCCCGGTAATCCTCGACGACGCGCTTGGCTTCGTCGATGGCCTTATCGGCCTCGGACTTCGTGAACTCGAGGGCGATTTCCTTCTCCTTGGCGACGACCTCTGCGGAAACGTCATCGCGGCGGACGAAGCGGGCGTTGTTCGCGACGACCTGCATCGCCAGTTGGCGGGCGAGGTCGGCGACATCGGCATGCGCAGCGGCGGCCTGGGACTTGAGGCCCAGTTCGAGGAGGACGGCGATCTTGGCACCGGTGTGGACGTAGGCCGAGACGCGGCCGACGCCGTTGGCCTCGAACTTGAGGACGCGGGAGACCTTGAGGTTCTCGCCGATCTTCGTGACCTGGTCGTTCAGATAATCGTTCACCTTGCGGGAGGCGTCGGCATGGTAAGGCTGGTCGAGAAGGTTCTCGACGCCCTTGGCCGCGGCTTGACCGACAAGGTCCTTGGCGAGGGCTACGAAGGCCTCGTTCTTGGCGACGAAGTCGGTCTCGCAGTTGAGCTCCAGCAGGATCGCATTGCGACCATCGGCGGAAACCTGAACGGCCAGAATACCTTCGGAAGCCTTGCGGTCGGCCTTCTTGTTGCGCGTCGCGACCCCCTTGATGCGGAGGATCTCAACGGCCTTCTCCATATCGGCGTTGGCTTCGGTCAGGGCCTTCTTGCAATCCATGAGGCCAGCGCCCGTGCGCTGACGCAGTTCGTTGACCGTCTGGGCGGTGATGGCGGACATGACGCTTACTTAATGGTCTTGCGAACGCGGACGAGCTTTCCAGCGACGCCCTCCTCGGCGGCCGGTTCGCTGCTCGCATCGAGCAGCTCCTTGGAGATATTGACCTCAGGCTGGGCGGACTCGCCGGAGTCCTGGCGAGCGACCGGGGTAACGGTCTTACGCGGGTCGCGCTCGACCTTGCGGCGGGCGAGACCAGCTTGGACGGCCTGCGTCAGCACTTCCACCACGAGGCGGATGGACTTGGCGGCGTCGTCGTTGCCCGGGATCGGGAACTGCAGGAGGGTCGGGTCGGAATTGGAGTCGCAGAGACCGATCACCGGGATTTTGAGGCGGTTGGCCTCGTTGACGGCGATCTCCTCAAGCTTGGTGTCGATGACGATCATCGCGGCCGGCAGCTCGCGGTACTCGAGGAGACCCTCGAAGTTACGCTGCATGCGGGACATCTCGCGACGGACGGCGGCGCCTTCCTTCTTGTGCATCTTCATGAGCGAACCGTCCTGCTCCATGCGGAGATAGTTCCGGTACTTGTCGAGCGAGCGCTTGATGGTGGCGAAGTTGGTGAGGGTGCCGCCGAGCCAGCGGTTCACGGCGAAGGGCATGCCGGTCGACTTGGCGGCTTGGCGCACGACTTCCTGGGACTGCGGCTTGGTGGCGACGAAGAGCACTTCCTTGCCCTTCGCGGCGGCTTCCTCGACGAAGGCGGCGGCGGCGGCGAGGCACGCGTGCGTCTTCTCGAGGTCGATGATCGACACGCCGTTGCGGTGGTCGAAGATGTACGGACGGCTGCGGGGATTCCAGCGACGCGTCTGGTGGCCGAAGTGGACGCCGGCGTCGAGGAGGTCTTTAACGGTGATGTTCATGTTTTGGGGGCTCCGTATCCCGATTCCTGCCGAAGGAGGGGACTTTGGATCTTAGGTAGCTGACTGGGTTTTGGTTGGGATGTCCGAAGCGATCGGCGGTCGCTCCAAACGGTGGAAAGTTGGTTCAAACACCCCCGGGCCTCCCGTGCAAGCGGGAAAATCGGCAAAAAGAGGCTCCTTTGGAACTGACAGCCTCGCGCGCCCGCGGCAGGGTCGGGCTGACGATGTCCTGGGCCTACCGGATTCTCTTCCCTCTCCTGCTGCTGCTGGCCCTGCCTTACTATGTGTGGCGGATGCTGCGGCGGGGCGGCTATGGCACCGGCTTCGTCCAAAGACTGGGCTTTTTCCCGAAAATCCCCCCAAAGACCCCAGGCCGCAGCCGGGTCTGGATTCAAGCCGTCTCGGTCGGGGAAATCGAAGCCATCGGTCCCCTGCTCCGCCAGTTGCAGGCCAGCGGCAAGATCGAGATCGTCCTGACCACGACCACGAGCACCGGCTATCGGCTGGCCCGCGAGCGCTACGCCGACGTCGCCCGGATCGGCCTCTTCCCCGCCGACCTCTGGCCCTGCAGCGCCCTGGCGTGGCGCCGGATCCGACCGGACGCCGTTCTGCTCGTCGAAGGCGAGCTCTGGCCCGAGCACCTCGCCCAAGCCCGTTCCCGCGGCGTGCCGGCCTTCCTCATCAACGCCCGCCTCTCCGACCGTTCCTTCCGCCGGCATGCGAAGTTCCGCCGCCTCTCCGCCTACGTGCTCGCGCACTTCCGGTGGATCGCCGCCGGCAGCGAGGAGGACGCTCGCCGCTTCCGCGAGCTCGGCTTCACCGCCGAGACGACGGGCAACCTGAAGTTTGACGTCGCCGCCGACGCGCCCATGCCCGCGGCGGAGCGCGCACGGCTTCGTGCCGACCTCGGCTTCGGCGACGACCCGCGGACCTTGGTCCTGCTCGGCTCCTCCACCTGGCCCGGCGAGGAGACCCGTCTGATCCGCAGCGTCCACCTGCTACGCGACACCGGCGCCGACGTCCGCCTGCTGCTTGTCCCCCGCCATTCCGAGCGCCGCGCCGACGTCGCCGCCGAGGCCAGCGCCAGCGGTCTCGCCTGGCATCAGCGTTCCTCCGGCGGCGCGGTCGCCCCCGCCGGGACGATCATCCACCTCGCCGACACCACCGGCGAGCTGCGCCGGCTCACCCGCGCGGCCGACTTCGCGTTCTGCGGCAAGAGTCTCCCGCCGCACGAAGGCGGCCAGACCCCCGTCGAATGCGCGGCCGCAGGCGTGGCCATCGTGTATGGTCCGCGCATGACAAACTTCCGCGACATCTGCCGGGGCCTTGAAAAGGCGGAGGCCGCCTTCCGCGTCGAGGACGCGGCGATGCTCGAAGCGAGGATCGCCGAGCTCTGCGCCGACGAAGGCCGTCGGCTGGCGGCCGGTCGCCACGGAGCCGACTGGCATCATGCCAACCGCGGCGCGACCGAGCGAACCGTCGCGCTGATCCTCGCAGCACTTCAGCCCTCGCGATAAGCCTCGCGTAAGCGCCGGGCCTGCTCGCGCAACTCGCCGCCGAGGACGATCTGCCGCGCCCGGACGGCGCCCGCGCCCACGTCCGTCGCCCGGCCCGCCACCCAAAGGGCCGCGCCGGCGCTGAGGCAAAGCGTGTCGAGCAAACCTTCGGGCACCGCACCGACCAGAAGGTCGGAGAAAAGCACGAGGTTCTCCTCCGGGGAGCCGCCGCGCAGGTCGGCGACCGGGCTGGTCTTGAAACCAAAGTCTCCGGGCAACCAGACGCCGTCGACGGCGGCGAGTTCGCCGCACCCGCGGACCCGCGTCTCGCCGGCCGTCGTGAGCTCATCCATCCCGCCGCCCGCGCGGCCATGCACGACCAGACCTCGGCGCACGCCGAGCTCGCCGAGCGCGGCGGCCATCGGCGCCACCCAGCGCTCATCGTAGACGCCGACCATCATCGCCGCGGGTCGCGCCGGATTGATGAGCGGTCCGAGCACGTTGAAGAGCGTCTTGTGGCCTTGCTCTGCAAGCCGCTTGCGCACGCCCAGCACCGCCTTGAAGGCCGGATGGAAGGCGGGCGCGTACAGGTAGCAGAAACCGGCCTCACGCAAGGCGCGGCACAACTGGTCATCGGTCGCCTCCAACGCGACGCCGAGGCCGGCGAGGAAATCGGCGCTGCCGGACTTGGACGTGATGGAACGGTTACCGTGCTTGAGCACCGGCACGCCGGCGGCGGCGACGATCAACGAGCTGGCGGAGGAGATGTTGAAGCTCCCAGAGCGGTCGCCGCCGGTGCCGACGATGTCGATGGCCCGGGAGGGGACGTCGCCGAAGTCGACGACGCGCGCCCGTTCGCGGTAGGCATGGGCGAAGGCCGCGACCTCCACGGCGGTCTCGCCGCGCCGGGCGAGCGCCAGGAGGAAAGCCGCCTTGGCGTCATCCGTCTCTCCGGCGCTGATCATCGCATGGGCCGCCGCACCCGCCTCCGCGGCCGAAAGGTCGCGGCCCGCCTCCAAAGCGCCCGTCAAGGTGGGTAAATCCGTGGCCATGCCCCGATTAGCCACTTTCCCCGCCCCCGGCACAAGGGGATTTTCGCACAAGGGGTTGCCAGCCGTCGTTTTCGGCCAATACTGAAAGGATGCAGGACGGAGACCATCCCCAAGGTGAATTCGACGGCTCCGGCAACGCCTCCTGGGGCGAAGCGGACTGGGCCGGCTACCTGCACCGTAACGACCTCGAGGTCGGACGGTTCCTTTCCTACTACAACGAGGTCAAGCCGTTCCCCGACCGGCTCGACGCCAGCGCCCGCCGCATGGGCTGGGAAAGCGCCGACTGGGCCCCGGGCGAGGGCGACGACCCGGCGGAGGATGAGGACGACGCCGACCTGCCCTACTGCATTCACCAGCATCCCGTCTACGTCGTGGCCCGGGCACTTGGTATCCAGCTCATCGGCGCCTGGCGCACCATCTGCCGGGCGAACCCGGCCGAGATCGGCGGAGAACTCGGGGCCGACCTCATGCTCGCTTTCTGGGACGCCCAGCACCAGGTGGTCATGGCAATCAACGCCACCGACACCGGTGATCTGCCACTCGCGCTCGTCCACATGAAACGCGCGCTGAACTCCATCAACCACGCCATCGGGTTGCAGGCCGGCCTTCCCGCCGCGACCCGGCTCAACTCCGCCGAGGCGACGCAGGACCTCGAAGCCACCTTGTTCGACCTACGCGAGATCTGCCTGCGGGTGATGGCCGACTGTCGCTGGGACGGATCGAAGGGCTGAAGGTCAAGCCTTCGCCTGGTCCCCGCGGGCCATGTGCTGGATCAGCCGGTCGCTGAACTCCTTGGCGGAGTCATGCCCCATGCTGCGCAACGCCTGCACCATCGCGGCGACCTCGACGAGTCGGGCCATGTCGCGCCCCGGACGGACCGGGATGGTCATATGGGGCACCTTGCGACCGAGGATCTCATAGGTCTCGACCTCCAGGCCGGAGCGTTCCTCGTCCATGCCAGGTTGCCACAGGACGAAGGTGACGACGAGGTCGACGCGCTTCTCGAGGCGGACGGAACGGATCCCGAAGATCGAGGCGACGTTGATGATGCCGATGCCGCGGCACTCCATGTAACCCCGGTTGAGCTCCTTGGACTTGCCCTGTAGTTCGCGGTCGCCGATGAGCGTCACGATCACGTAGTCGTCCGCGACGAGGGAATGGCCGCGCTCGATCAGGGCGAGGGCGCACTCGCTCTTGCCGACGCCGGAGGCGCCGCGCAGCAGCACGCCGACCCCCTTGATGTCGACGAGCGTGGCATGCAGGTTGGTCCGCGGGGCGAACTTCTCCTCCAGGAGCACCGTCGCCTCGGCCGAGAAGTCCTTGGACTTGAGCTGGGTGCGGATGAGCGGGACCTTGTGGCGGTCCGCGAGCTTCACGAGGATGTCATCGACCGGCAGGCCGCGCGAGACGACGACGGCGGGGATGCGCTTGGCGAAGACATCGTCGAGGAGCTTCTCGCGCACCGCGGCCGTCTGGTCGCCGAGGTAGGCCATCTCGCCCGCGCCGAAGAGCTGCAGACGCTTATGGGCGAACTCCTTGAAGTAGCCGGTCACGGCGAGGGCCGGGCGGTTCAGCGACTTCTCCGCGATCATGTTGTCGAGCCCGGCCTCCCCGGCCAAGAGCTCCATCTGGAGCATGTCGCGGAAGGAGTCGAAGAACTCGCGGACGGAGACCGATTCCGGGCGGGTGTCGGGGGCTTGGTCGGACATAAGTTCAGAGCTTGAAGCCTTCGCCGAGGTAGTAGCGACGGCTCTCGGGGTTGTTCACGATGTCGGCCGGGGTGCCCGAGACGAGCACCCTCCCCTGATGGATGAGGTAGGCGCGGTCGACGATCGAGAGGGTCTCGCGCACGTTGTGGTCGGTGATCAGCACGCCGATGCCGCGATCCTTGAGCCGGCGCACGATGGCCTGGACCTCGGCGACCGAGATGGGATCGACGCCGCTGAAGGGCTCGTCCATCAGCAGGAAACGCGGGTTCGTCGCCAAGGCGCGGGCAATCTCCAGCCGCCGACGCTCGCCACCGGACAGGGTGAAGGCCGGCTGTTTCGCCAGCTTCTCGAGACCGAGGTCGTGCAGCTGCTGCTGGGTGCGCTCGCGGCGCGCGGGCGCGGCGAGGTCCAGCGTCTCGATGACGGCCATCACGTTCTCCCAGACCGTCAGCTTGCGGAAGATGGACGCCTCCTGCGGGAGGTAGCCGAGGCCGGCGCGGGCGCGCTGCCACATGGGCATGGCGGTGATGTCTCGGCCATCGAGGAAGACGCGCCCGGAAGTGGACGGCACGAGGCCGACGACCATGTAGAAAGTGGTGGTCTTACCGGCGCCGTTGGGCCCCAGCAGGCCGACGATTTCGCCGGCCTTCAGCTGCAGGCTGACATCCATCACCGCGACCTTCGGGCCGTAGTGCTTGGCGAGCGATTCGACGCGGACCAGACCCTGTTCGCCGGTTAAAGCCATGACGTCAAGGAGGGCCGCCTCAACGGCCGTTGTCGAGGCTTTTGACCGCCGGCAGCGTGAAGTCCTCGCCCAGGAAGATCTTCGGGCGCACGACCTGGTCGGGCGCCGCCTGGTCCGAAGCGGAGTCCATGCGCCACCCCTTGGTCCGGAAGTCGTAGATGACTTCCTTGGCGGGGACGCCCTCGATGCCGGCGCGGGTCCGCAGACGGGCATCGCCGGTGAGACGGGCCACCCCTTCCTCAGGCTTGACCTCGAGCACCCGGCCCCGGGCGGCGGCGTCCCCGGCGAGCGCGTTGACGTTACCGCGACCGACCAGAAGACGGGCGACCAGCCGCCCCTTCTTGTCCGGGGACACGAGGCCCTCGAGCAGGTCGCAGGTGGCCTCGACGCCGTCCGCCTTCATCCCCACGTTGCCCCGCAGGAAGAACTTGGCCCCGTCCGTGCCGGCCAGGATCTCCTGGGAGTCGGCCACGAAATCCGCCTTCTTGCCGTCGGCGAACTGGACGAAGAGCCGCGGCCGCGTGGACTCCGCGCCGCCGGAAAGGTTGAGCAGCCGGGGGCGACCGGTGAGGCGATTCTTGAGGAGAACCTCTTCGATGGCGACGTTCGGCACGTAGTCGACGCGTTCCGCCGCGCACGCCAGACCAGGTTGCACGTAGGTCACCTTGCCGGTCAGGAAGACCTTGCTGAGGACATGGCCGGTCTTGAACGGCTTGGAGAAGGCGACCAGTCGATCCGACTGCGCCGTCATGAGGCCGGAGACATAGCGCACGGCGCCTTCGAGGTCGGCCTCGACCACCCCTTGCCGCACGGCGAGCACCACCTGATCCGCCTCGGCCTGCCCGGGCAAGGCGCCCGGGGCATCGTCGGGGGGCAAACGGACGGCGGCGCGGACGCCGGGTGCGGATCGCACCTCGATGCGCCCACGCTTACGGTCCGAATAGATCGCGGCGCCGGTCACTTCAAACCCATCGGCTTGGCGCAGGTGCGGTCGGCCGAGCAGGCGCAACACACCCGCGGACCTTTCCCAGCGCGCTTCTTCCGACTCGAAATCGGCGTCGTCCGCCCGCCCCTTCACCCCGCCGGAAGCCCGCAGGTCGACGGTGACGCCCTTGGCTTCGGTCGCGATCAGGCGGGTAGCCTCGAGCCGATCCTTACCGGCGACATACGTCGCCCGCCCGGTCAGCTCGACCAAGGTGCGTTCGGCCTTCGCCTCCCGTCGCAGGACCACGGTCTGTCCGGCCAGCTCGGTCTCCGGTTCGTCCTGACGGGAGAGATTCAGCTTCACCGGGTGAGCCTCATCCGGCGACTGCAGGGTCGTGACGTCGAGTTTGGCTTCATGACGAAGACTCCCCGCGGTCGCGCGCAAGCCCGGCTCCGTCAAGGTGACGCCGCCGGTGAGCAGGAGACGTTCGGCTGGCAGGTCATAATCCGCCGCGGCGCCGGTCAAGGTCTGACGACCGGCGATCCGGACGACCTTGCCCTGGGCGACGATGGAGCGACAGAGGGCTTCGCCCTTCGGGCCTTCCTCGACGAGGCAGACCACCCGCTCGCAGGTCATCCGCTCGTCGCGGCGGTCGACGACGACCTGGCCGACGAACGTGAGCTGGGTGCCGCGCTCGACCGTGGCGGCGTCGAGACGTTCCGCGCGGATGCGCGTGCGATACAGCACCGGCTTAGCGAGGTCGAGTTCAGCGGCGACCCCCGCGAGGATGGCGAAGGCGTCGCCCTGCGGCGTGGAGCGCCAGCTCCAGCCCAAACCCGACAAGTTGAACGCGGCCGAGCGGACGACGACGGGAGCGGCCCCTTGGGCGGCCTTGCGTTCGGGCGTGGCGAACCCGAAAGGAGTCGTGAAGGTGGTCTGGAGCTTACCGTCGCGGAACGAGCGCAGCTCAATTTTCTCCATGTCCCACGTGCCCGCCTCACCGGCGGGCTTCATGCGCTCGGCGGAGAGTTCCCAGGCTTTCTCGGCCTTGGCGTCCTCCGTGAAACCGGAGAAAGAACCGCCGCCGATGTCCTGAAACTTGATCTCCTTCGGCGGGGCCGATTGCGCGCCGAGCCCCGCCGACAGGAGCAAGGACAGGAGGAGAGCGCGCATGGCAGTATGACACCGAAATCCCGCCGTCGAATCAAGCGCTTACGCCTTCGGCGACCGCGGGAAAGGGACCGCGCCGACCAGGGCCGGCATGGCGACCGAGGGCAGCACCTCACCGGGCGTGAGCGGATGACCGGATAGAAATTCGCCGACGGGCAACATCTTGCCGCCCGGTCGTTGCAGCCGGCTCAGCACCAGCACCCCGTCACCGCAGGCGACCCGGACCCCGCCCCGGTCCGCCGAGAGGATTGAACCGGGAGCGGCGGCGACGACCCCGGCCTCCGCCGCGGCGGCGCCGACCTTGAGGACGACACCCGCCTGTTCGAAGGTGGAACCGGGCCAACCCTCGAGGGCGCGGATGCGCGCCGCCAGGGTTTCGGCGGCGACGCCGAAATCAAGGGCGGCATCCGCCCGCGTCAGCCGACGGGTGAAGGTGGCGGCGGACTCATCCTGCGGACACGGGAGCGAGCGGCCCGCTAGGACCTCGGGCAGCGCCGTGGCGGCCAACCGCCCGGCCAGCTCCCCCAACCGGGCGCGCAAGGCGGCGCGCCCTTCGTTAGGAAGAATCGCCAGCGTCGCCGTCGCGTGCAAAGGACCAGCGTCCAATCGCCGGACAACCTGCTGCAAGGAGACACCGGTGGTCGTCCAACCGGCCGCGAGCGCGCCTTCGATCGGCGTCGCCCCGCGCAAGGCGGGCAATGGCGAACCATGGAAATTCACGAGCCCGCGACGCGGGGCAGCGAGGAAATCATCCTTCAGGATCTGCCCATAAGCCATGACCACGCCGAGGTCGACGCCCGCGGCCGCAAGCTCGGCGGCATGCTCGGGTCCGAGGCGTTCCGGCTGACGGACGACATGACCGGCCGCACGAGCCCAGGCGGTGACCGGATTGGGCTGGATTTCCTGACCGCGCCCCGCCGGGCGATCGGGCTGCGAGTACACGGCCACGATGACGACGTCCGGCAAGGCGGCGACCGCGCGGAAAGCGGGTAGCGCGATCTCGTCGGAGCCGAGCAACACCAGACGGCGCGGAGGGTTCGTCGGGGCGGCGGGGGCCATGGCGGGGTTCACTTCCGAGCCTGGCGGGCGGCGCGGCCC
>JBEELT010000002.1:0-43616 GCA_041167995.1 Verrucomicrobiota bacterium
TGGTAGGTGCAGACCATGGTGGCAGGGCGGGTGACGGGACTCGTGTCGTGGTAGTTGTTATCAGTCATTCGGGTTAATGATAACATAACAGCGTGCTGTCAATAAATCCCCAGCGGGGACTTGGATGGGGACTTTAGGCTCAAAAAAGGCCCCGGATCGGGTGATCCGGGGCCTTTGGAGGGCGGCTGGAGGGCGGTTTAGGCCTTCTTTACCTTAACCCACTGCTTCGTCTTGGCGGACTCCAGGACGGCGTCGCAGACGTACTGGGTGCCCAGCGCGTGACGGAAGTCAGGGTAGGCCTTCTCGGCCTTCGGATCGTCGAGGCTCTTGAGGAACTCGGCGAGGGCGTGCGTGAAGGAGTGCTCGTAGCCGAGGCAGAGACCCGGGACCCACCAGTTGCCGGCGTACGGGTGGTCGCCGTCGGACGTGTGGATGCTGGCCCAACCGCGACGATCGCCGGGGACGGCGTGGTCAAAGTAATTGAGCCGGTTGAGGTCATGCAGGTCCCACTGGAGGGACTTTTTCTCGCCGTTGATCTCGAACGTGTAGAGGGCCTTGTGGCCGCGGGCGTAGCGGGTGGACTCGAACTGCGCGATCGAGCCGTTTTCGAAGCGGCAGAGGAAGATCGCGGCGTCGTCGATGGTGACGGCCTGCTTCTTGCCCGTGGCGGTGTGGACGCGCTCCTTGATGAATGTCTCGGTGATCGCGGAGACCTCGGTGATGTCGCCGTTGATCCAGCGGGCCGTGTCGATGCAGTGCGCGAGCAGGTCGCCCGTCACGCCGGAACCGGCGGCGGCGGCGTCGAGGCGCCAGAGACCCGCGCCGCCCTGGGGCAGCTCGGTGGAGATCGTCCAGTCCTGGAGGAAGTTGGCGCGGTAGTGGAACACGCGGCCCAGCTCGCCGGCGGCCACGATGTTCTTCGCGAGCGTCACGGCCGGAAGGAAACGGTAGTTGTACCAGACCAGGTTCGGCAGACCGGACTTCTCCACCGCGGCGACCATCGCCTCACCTTGTGTCCCGTTGAGGGCGAGGGGCTTTTCGCAGAGGATCATCTTGCCGTTCTTGATGCACTCCAAGGCGATTTCGGCGTGCGAGTCGTTCGGGGTGCAGATGTCGATGGCGTCGATGTCGGAGCGCGTGACCAGCTTGCGCCAATCCGTCTCGTGGGAGGCGTAGCCCCACTTTTCGGCGAAATCCTTGACCTTGGCCTCATCGCGGCCGCACACGGCCTGACGGACGATGTGATGGCCCGTGGTGAGCTTGTCCTTCGGGAAGAAGTGACCGACCTGGGAGTAGGCGTTGGAGTGGGTGCGTCCCATGAAGCCGTAACCGATGAGACCGATGCGAATGGCTTTAGACATGATGTTAGGGGTAGGCGGTAAGCGGTTGGCGGTTAGGTCAGTTGCTCAAAGGGCCTTCTTCACCTTGACCATCGCGGAGAGGATGGTGTTCCAGGTCTTCGGGTTCTCGAGCGTGGCGTTCGGGAACATGCAACCATCCCAGCAGATGTGCTGCATGCCGCGACCGGCGGCGCCTTCGAGCCAGACTTTGGCGCAAGCGGCGATGTCGAGCTTACCGTTGACGTCGTCGGCTTGGCAATGGCGGCCGGTTTTCTCGTGGGAACCGGTGCCGTGCACGGTGCCGTCGTTCTGGGCGACGTGGAAGTCGTAGGTCCAGGGGCGCAGTTTGGAGACCATCTCGCGGTAGGCGGGCCAGAACTGCTCGGCGGTGTAGCCTTCCTTGAGGAGGGCGGCCTCGGGCTCGTTGTAACCCATCAGGTAGAGGTAGGTGTGGGCGAGGTCGGCCTGGAAGCCGAAGTGCTTGGGCATGCCGACGCCTTCGAGGGTGTCGAGCATGGCCTTCCAGGAATGCATGCCTGCCCAGCAGATTTCGCCCTCGGCGGCGAGGCGCTCGCCGTGGTCGGCGGCGATCTGTGCGGCCTTCTTGAAGGTGTCGACGATGCGGGCCGTGTTGGCCTTCGGGTTCTCGCGCCACTTGGCCACGCCGAACTCGGCGGAGTCCACGCGGATGAGGCCGTACTTGCGGACGCCGTGTCGGTTGAGCTGCTGCGCGATGCGGCAGGCCTTCTCGATGGCGAGGAGGAACTTCTGCTGCTGCTCGTCGCTGCCCATCGCGGAGTCGCCGACCGTGCCACCCCAGACCGGCGCCACGAGGGAGCCGACGTTCAGGCCCTTGCCGGCGATCTTGTCCGCCATGGCCTTGAGGGCGTCGGGGGAGATATCCGGGTCGGTGTGGGGGTGGAAGAGGAACAGGTCGACGCCGTCGAACTTATGGCCGTCGACATTCGCAGCGACGGTCATGTCGAGCATGGCGTCGAGGGCGATCGGGGGGTGGTCGGTGTTGGGCTCCTTGCCGACGAGGCCGGGCCACATCGCGTTGTGTAGTTTCATGACGGTGGGGTGGGGTGAGGGGTGGGGGAAAGGCTTACTTCTTCTTGGCCTTCTTGTAGGCGCCCATGGCCGGGGCGTCCGGGTTCACTTCCGGGCCGAAGTAGCGTAGGCAGACCAGCGGCTCGGTGGTGGAGGTGTTGCGGAAGGTGACGCCCTTCCTGGCGCCGTCCTCGGTGCAGAAGTATTCGTCCTCGGTCAGCTCGTTGAAGCGGATGAGCTTGGGGCTGTTGAGGACCTGGCCGTTGATGGTGCCGGAGCCCTGGACGCAGATCAGGCCGTAGGCGCCCTTGTCCGTGATGACGCACTCGGCGCCCGGTTCGACGGTCAGCTCCTTCGCGGTGAAGTACTGGAACTTGTCGACCTTGCCGTAGACGATCCACTTGTCCGCGAAACCCTTGCCCTCGACGGAGACGACGGGCTCGAGGTAGTGGTTGTCCTTGAAGTTCGGGTCGACGTTCTTGTCCCAGTCGAGCTGGTTCACAATGAAGTCGACGTCCTGGTGCTTGGACTTCGGCATGTCCTTGACGAGGAGGGCCCACGGCACTTCGCGGCCTTCGACGAGGTTCTGGTACATGCCGAACACGTCGGAACCCCACTGCGGCTCGTAGGTGCAGAGCGAACCCGGAGCGTGGAGGATGCAGGGGTCGATGAGCCAGCCGGTGCCGGGCTCGAGCTTGTATGCCTTGGAGAGGGCGAGGATCTTGTTGTCCCCCTTGTGCCAGTTGGCGATGCACTCGCGGACCTGGGCCTTGGTCGTGCCGGGCTCGAAGCCCATGAACGTGTAGGGGAAGTTGTTACCGACGTTGTTATGCTGGGGGGGGAAGTAGTAGGACTCCGGCTTGCCTTCGAGGCCGAGCAGCTTGGCCTGCTTGGCGTTCTGGTGCATGTGGTGCGGGATCGGCCCCATGTTGTCGAAAAACTTGGAGTAGACGGGCCACTTCTTGTATTTGCTCCAGATCTTGGAACCGATGAGGGCGGCGCCGCATTCCTTGACGGCCTGCTGCAGGGTGAAGCGGGTGTTACCGATGACGACGTAGGAGAGGCCTTCGTCGACCGTGCGGTTGTCGTTGGCGGCTTCGGTGGTGGAGGCGAACCAGCGCTCGTCGATGCCGCCGCGGCTCAGGCCGAACGCGTAGAGGTCATCGGGGTGGAGCTTGAGGCGCTTGCCCGGTTGCAGGAAGGAGCGGGGCACCCAGCATGGGGCGAGGCGGAGCAGGCCGCCCGTGCGGGCGATTTCCTTGGCCACGAGCGGGGCGACGCCGCTCTTCTTGGTGGACAGGTTTTGGACGATCTTGGGGGAGGACATGAGGGAGGGCGAAGGAGGGGAAATGGGATTTAGGGGAGTCAGCGGGCGGGGACAAGAATTGAGTCAGCGGGCCTCAGGCTTTCAAAAATCCCCAATTAAGGGGGACTTCGAGGGTTTGGCCGTTTTCGCCCGTGATCTGGACGGACGCGGGGCCCGCCGGGGTGATGGACCGGACCTGCCCGAAAGACTGGCCGATCGCCACGGCGCCCTGGATGATCGCCAGACGCACCGGGGTGCCGGGGTGAAATTCGCGGCTGGTCGGCACGCCGTCAGCGGCCAGGAGATCCTCGCGCGCGATGTCGACGCCGTCGCAGAAGTGCGAGCAGACCTCCTCGAGACCAAGTCGCCCGAGGTGGCGTTTTTCCCAGGGATGGCCCGGGCGCCCGCCGTTGGAGAGCCAGAACAAGGTAGCGGGGAAGTCGGCGACGTCCTTGAGCTGGAACCAGACATAGCCCGGGAAGGTGACGGCCGTCCACGCGAACGGTTGCTCCTCCGTCGCGGGGTCGTTGACCAGCATGATTAGGTCATCGTAGCCGGGGCGAGCGGGGTAGCGGGTCAGGTCGGTGTCCATGCCCGACTTGGTCGGCACCGCCGCAAGGTGGGAGAAGCGGGCGTTGGGGCGCAGCGCGCCCGACTCGCCGTTGGCCGGGTTGGAGAATTCGCCGTGGTAGACGGAACCGAAACGGAAGGCGCTGGTCGCGATGCGACCGGTCCCTTCCGGCACGGCCGAAAGGTCAAGGACCGGGTGGTTGCCGTAGTTCCAGCGGCCGGAGAGGTTCTCGATCACATGCTCGGCGTAGACCGCGTGGTGTCCGGGGACCAGCGACAGCGTCTTCGTCACGGTCGCGCCGGTGTCGGCGCCCGTCTGGCGGAGGCGGAGGTGGGTGCCGGTCTGCTCGACCAACGACCAGTCGGCGTTGGCGACGTCGCCGTGGGGCGGGCCGCTCTGCTGGCCGCCGAAAGGGAGGCACAGGAAGTCTCCGCGGAGGTAGAGCAGGAGGTTGGGTAGGGAGGGGTCGATTTCGGTCGGCGTCCAGGGCGAGAGCGAGTAGGGCGACGCCGTCAGGGCACCGAAGTGAAAGCGAACCGGGGCGAGGTGGCCGGCGGTGCGGGTCACCGCGAGCTCGACCTCGGGGGTGCGCAGGACGAAGGAAGGGGCGCCGTGGATGGTTTCCATGGGAAGAGGCGTTTTTCTGCCTCCGGTCCGCGGGGCTGTCAACGCGCCAACCGGGCCGGGGCTTGCCAGGGGGCGCCGCGGCCGCTTGGCTCGGGGCATGCCGCAGCCGTTGCCGATTTTCTACACCAAGCCGGGATGCCCCTGGTGCACGGAGGCGCTGGCCTTCTTCGAGGCCCAGGGCGTCAAGCTCGACGTCCGCGATGTCGTGGCCAGCATGCATGAAATGCGTCAGCTGGTCGCCCTGACGGGGCAGTCCAAGTGTCCGAGCCTCCGCTACGGCGACTTCATCGTGGCGGATTTCTCGGTCGATGAGTTCAAGGCCAAGGCCCGGAAGCACCCCGCCGTCTGCAAGGAACTCGGTTTGCAGGTCTGAAGGCGTCGCGGCCCCCGCCCAATAAGGGCTTGGAATCGACGTGGTGTGGCCTAGAAAGACTACATGCGCTGCACCCCGGCCTGGCTCTTATTTATTGCTTTTGCCAGCTCGTTGCTGGCTAAGCCCCCTAACGTCGTGCTCATCATGGCCGACGACCTTGGCTGGGGTGACCTGGGCTGCTATGGCTCTACCCAGAACAAGACGCCGCGGATCGACCAGCTGGCCAAACAGGGAATGCGCTTCGAGCAGTTCTACGTGGCCCAGGCGGTCTGCACCTCCTCTCGCTGCGCCTTGCTGACGGGTTGTTATCCCAATCGGCTGGGGCTGGGCGGGACCGCTTTGCCGCCCGCCTCCAAGCTCGGTCTCAATAACGAAGAGGAGACCGTGGCGGAGCTCTTCCGTCGCGCCGGCTATCGCACCGGCGTGGTCGGTAAGTGGCACCTGGGCGACGCCGTGACTTTCCTGCCGGACAAGCAAGGGTTCGATGAGTCGCTGATCATTCCCTATTCCAACGACATGTGGCCGCTGGGGTATTACCCGGGGGACGTGTCCCGCAAGAAGATGTACCCGAAGCTTCCGCGCATCGTTGATGGCGTGCCCTTCGGCGAGCTGGACGACTGGGTGGATATGGATCTCCTGACGGTCCGGCAGGGCTTCCGCGCGACGAAGTTCATCCGGGATACCGTCGACCGCCCCTTCTTCCTTTACCTGGCTACGTCGATGCCGCACACCCCGCTCGGAGCTTCCAAGGATTTCAAGGGCAAGGGGCCGACGCCTTACGCGGATACCTTGGCGGAGCTGGATGATACCGTTGGTCGGGTCCTCGATGCGTTGGAGAGCAAGGGGCTCGCGCAGGATACGATCGTGATCTTCACCAGCGACAACGGGCCTTGGCTTAACTTCGGACGTCATGCCGGCGTGACGGGCGGCCTGCGCGAGGGTAAGGGCACCACCTGGGAGGGCGGCGTGCGCGTGCCTTTCATCATCCGCTGGCCCGGCAAGGTGAAGCCCGCTTCCTCCACCCGGGCGGTCGCGGCGAATCTCGACCTGCTGCCGACGTTGGTCGAAGCCTGCGGCGCCCCTGCGCCGGCCAAGCCCATCGATGGCCGCACCTTCCTGCCGGTCCTGCGCGGCGAGAGCGCGGTGGCGCGCGAGGTCTTCCCTTATTACTACGGCGACAAGCTGGAGGCGATCCGGCAAGGCCGCTGGAAGCTGCATCTGCCGCACACGTACCGCAGCTACGACGACATGAAGCCCGCGGAACACGATGGCGGCCCGATGAAGACCCAGCAGAAAGAGATCGGTTTCGCGCTGTTCGACCTCGAGGCCGATCCCGCCGAGCGCAACGATGTCAAGGACGCCCACCCGGAAGTCGTGACGCAGCTGAAGGAGCTGGCGGCGAAGGAACGCGCCGCCCTCGACGCAGGGAAGCGTCCGGTCGGTCGCCTCTGAGCGGTCTCAGCCGAACCGGAGTTCCCAACAGCGCCAGGCCATCAGGCCGAAACCGGCGAGGGCGATCGCGGCGCCGAGCGTGCGGCGCAGGAGCGATTCGTTGGCGCGGGCCTTGACGGCGACACTCAGGAGCACGGCGGCCGCGAGGATGACCGCGACCTGGGCCGCCTCGACCCCGACGTTGAAGCCGATGAGGAGCTGGACGACCTGCGTGCGTCCCCAGCCGTCCAGTTGATCCGTGACCGCGGCGGCGAAACCGAGCCCATGCACGAGGCCGAAGATGAGGGGAATCAGCAGCAGGGGGGCCGAGTTCCCGGGTCGGCTCGCGCCGCGGTTCCTCCATGCGAGGATCCCGCCGGCGCCGATGGTGGCGGCGATCACGGGTTCGATCCAGTCGCCCACGGGCGGCAGCTGGCCGGCGGCGACCAGCCCGAGCGTGAGCGCATGGCCGAGGGTGAAGACGAGGGAGCGCGTCAGGGCCTGGGCGAGGGAGGCGGCCCCGAGAAACATCGCCAGCATGAAGAGGCAGTGATCCCAACCGGCGGGGATGACGTGCGCGAAGCCCTCGCGGAGGAAGTCGCCGAGGGTGAGGCGCACCTCGCCGATGATGAACTCGCCGCGCTCACCCGGGGCAACGTTCATGACCACCTGCGAATCCATCCCGCGGCGGAGGTTGGTGAGCACCGCCCCGAGCGCGGGCGGGAACATCACCTCCACCTTGGCCGTGTCGCGGGGGATCCGGGTACGCAGCTTGGCGTTGAGCAGGACCGGGTAGCGCTCCTCCTCGCCTTGCTTGGCGGACTGGGCCTTGACCTCCGCGGCGGTCGGGAACGCAACGAGCTCGACCGGCGTCTCCTTCCCGTCGACGAGGACGCGGACCCCGCGCAGGAACTCCGCCGGCTCGCGCGCGTAGGCGGCGGGCAGCCGGCCGGAGTCGAACATCAGGTCATCGAGTTCCTTGACGGTGGCTTCCTTCGGGTGCTTACCGACCAGGTAGGAAGGGACATCGAACTTGATCGTCAGGTCGAAGCGCTCGTCGTCGATCACGCCGACGCAGTAAGCCGGTTTCCATTCGGGATGGGCGGACAATGTGGCCGCGAGGAACGCGACGCAGGCGAGGAAAACCGGACGCAGGAAGGTCACGCGCAGGGAGTAGCCGCCGGTCTGCTCGCAGGCAACCCGCAAGCGATTGGTTAGTCGCCTTTACCGCCGGCCGGTCGCGGCGGTCCCGGGCGGGCCGGACGCTTCGCTGGCACGTCGGACGCCCCGGTGGGTCGGGTGTAGGTGACCGTGAGGTCGGCGGCGCCAAGGATCTTTCCCTTCATCGCGGGAAGCAAGGTCTCGAGCGAGACCGGTTGAGTGGCTTCGGGTAGGTCGGGCTTGGCGGATAGCGCGAACAGGGTGAGGACGTACTTCTTGAGACCCGGGCCCTTGGAGTGGGGTGGGGCGTACTCGACGCGTTCATGGACGGTGCTCAGGCCCAGTCTTCCGAAGTCGGGGGCGTTCTTCGCGACGGAAGTCGTCTTCAGGTCGATGTCGACCACGAGCCAGTAGACCTTCGTCTTTCCCTCCGGGTCCAGGTGGTGCATCACCAGCGCAAGCGAGACAGTGCCACGCGGCACATTGCTCCAGCTCAGCGGCAGGCGGGCGCCGGCGCCGTCGCCCGTGAACTCGGTCGGGAGGGCGGCAGCATCCTTGACGGCGGGGCTGGTCAGCGTGAAGGCCGGAGACGGGTTGGGATACGGCTTGGCGGCGGCGACCAGGTCGACCCCGCCTTTCGCCGTCTCGCCCCCTTGGCCTCCCTTGGCGCGGGTCTCCCCGGCGGCCGGCAGGGCGAGCGTGGCCAGGCAGGCGAGCGTGGCGGGGAGCCAGGAGCGGAGGACGGACACTTGGACAGGATAACCGAGGACGACTTAAGGGAAGATTAAGCCGTCACTTTGCTAAGCCTTTGCCTTTGCCGGGCGGGCCTTTGCCGGCCCCGGGGCCCTTGCCTGGTCCGACGCCGCGGCGCTCCGCGGCCGCGGGGAGGCCTTTCTTGAGTTCGTCCAACTTTGCGCCCAGCGCCTTCAGCATCTCGGGCTGTTCGCCGGCGAGATCCTTCGACTCGCCGATATCCTTCGCGAGGTTGAAGAGGGACCGTTTCCCGTCGCCGGCTTCGATCAGTTTCCAGTCGCCGTCGAAGCAGGCGATGTCGTGGGAGGCGATGAGGAAGGCCGGGCGGGGCAGGGTCTTGCCGGCGACCAAAGCGGGCCACTGATCGGTACCGTCGAGCTTGAGCTCCTTGGCGGTCGTCAGGCCGAGCGCGGCGAGGATGCTAGGGAAGAGGTCGTGCATCGCGACCGGCTGTTGGCTCTGCACTCCGGCGGGCACCTTGCCCGGCCAGCGCACGATGGCGGGGACGCGGATGCCGCCTTCGAAGACCGTATCCTTACCGCTGTTCAGCGGGGTGTTGGAGCTCATCCGCCGCGAAGCGCCGTTGTCGGAGCAGAAGATCACCAAAGTGGTCTCGCGCAGGCCTTGTTCATCCAGCGTCGCCAGGATGCGGCCGATGCCTTGGTCGAGTCCGTCGATCACGGCGCCGTAGAGCCCATCGGTCTGGTGTTTCGCGAGGAGTTCCGGGGGGGCGGCCAGGGTCGAGTGCGGCGCATTGAAGGCCACCTCCAGGAAGAAAGGTTTCCGCGGGTCGCGTTGCTTGAGCTGCTTGATGGCCTCGTCGGCGAACAGCGTGGTGGTGTAGCCTGCCTCCTCGATCGGTTTGCCGTCGCGCCACCAGTCCGGCTTGCCGCGTTGGTCGACGTGCTTGAAGTAATCCAGCTCGGCCCCCGTGAAACCGTAGAAATGGTCGAAGCCGTGTCCGAGCGGCCCGGGGTTGGTACCGAGGTGCCACTTGCCGATCAGCGAGGTCGCATAGCCCGCTTTTTGCAGCGTGGATGCGAGCGTGGCGGTGCCTTGGGGGATCCCCTGCTGACCCGGTCCGATCACGTCGACGACGCCGAAGCGGCGGGGCATCATCCCCGTCAGCAGCGCGGCGCGGGCCGGGCTGCAGACCGGATAACCGTAGAACCGTTCGAGCTGCACGCCTTCCTTCGCCAGCTTAGCCAGCGCCGGCGTCGTCATCTTCGGATTGTGGTAGCTGACTCCGTTCCAGCCTAGGTCATCCGCGACGAGCACGAGCACGTTCGTCGGTCTGGGCGCTTTCTGGGCGAAGACCGGGAGCAGGCCCAGCAGGAGGAACAGCGTGACGCGTATCATCGTGGACATTTATTTGCCGCCCGGAGGGCCACCGCCGGGCGGGCCGCCGTTGCCGCCGCCCGGAGGACCTTTCTTGCCGCCTTTGCCGCCCTTGCCTTCGCCGCCGCCGCCGGGACCGCCGGAGGACTGGGTGGCGTCGCACTTGTCCAGGTCGCCCAGGCCGGCCGTGCCGAGCGGGCCCTTGAAGCCGCCGACCACGTAGGGCCACTGGTCGCTGACGTGGTAGTGGTACGGCAGGCCGTCGTGCTCGTGACCGCTGATGCTGTCCAGCCCCTTCGGCTTGCTGCCGTCGGTCTCCGTCGGCCCGCGGATGGCGAAGCCGTCCAACGCGAAGCCCACAATCTTGCCCGACTTGTCCTCGTTCATCACGGAAGGGGCGCGGTGGTAGTGGTATTCATGACCGAAGCCCGTGTGGCCACCCTGCGGGTCCAGCGGGGCGATGTTATGGAAGGCCGTGATCCGGCCGACCGGCTCCGGCGGGAAGAAGCGGATGCCGTTGACGCTGAGTCCGAGGCCGGAGCGCGGGGAGAACCTGGCCTGACGGAGTGGGGTGACCTTGGCGGTGGCCTTCGGATTCTTCGGCAGGAAGATCGTGACGATCTGCTCGAGGGGTTTCAGTTCGATGATCGAGTTGACCACCCCGCTGGCCTTGGCTTGCTCGAAGGTCCAGCCGCCCAGCTCCTGACGGGCGACCTTGTCGAACTCGGTGCGGTCCTTGGTGCGGTGGACGGTGCCGTCGGCCTCGAACATATCCCAGCCTCGTTTGTTGAGCATCTTCAGGTAGTCCGCGTCGACGCGGTAGAGCTTCTTATCCACGGTGTCTTCCCAGAAGCCGCCCTTGTCCTTGAGCGTCGCGGGCGCCCACGGGCCCATCTCATGGTCGGGCGGCAGCGAGCGTACCACGATCTTGTAAACGGTGGACTTGGAGCCATCGGTCAGGATGCCTTCGATTTCGGTGATCGGCTTGACCAAGGCGCGCTTATCGAAAAGCGCCGCCACATCCGGGCTCCCGGCCGTGGCAGGCTTGGCCGTCACGCTTTCGGCGGCGGGGAGGACCAGGGCTGATAGCAAGGGAAGGAAGGAGGCGAGGGTAGGGCGACTCATGGAGGTTTGATACCTTTTAAAACCCGCCGACCCAAGCGAGTTACGACTAAACCTAAACTATATTTGGCACGCCTTAATGCCGGCTTAAGGTCACGAGCGCACCCGCAGGTCGGTCGGGTCGTAGAAGACCTTCTCCATGAACAAACCGCGGGCCGGGGCCGTGGGGATTTCGGCGGTGATGACGCCTTCATCCCGGTAGGTGGCGAGCCGTTCGGGTGGGATCTTGCCTTCGCCGACGCGCATCAGGCCACCGACCAATCGTCGCACCATCTTGTAAAGGTAACCGTTGGACTCGGTCGTGATGGTGATCCGCTCCCCGTGGACGGCGATGTCGAGTCGACGCAGGTCCTTGACGGGGTTCTCGGATTCCATGCCTTGGGCATGGGTGCCGCTGAACGCGCGGAAGTCATGGGTGCCGAGGAGTAACTTGGCGGCTTGCCGCATGCGCCGCGGGTCGAGCTGGCGCTTACCCGTCCCGTAGCAGTAGCGAGCCTCCCACGGAGGCGGCCAGCCGTGGCAGATTTCGTAGCGGTAACGTTTGCCCTTGGCCCAATGGCGACAATGGAAGTCCCCCGGCACGCGGCGCAGGTCCGTGACGAGCAGGCCTTCCTGGTCGCAAGAGTTGATCGCCGAGATCAAGTGCTTGGCCGGGTGCGGCCAAAAAGCGTCAAAGTGAAAACGCTGGCCGACGCTGTGCACGCCCGCGTCGGTGCGGCCGCTGCCGTGGACGTCGATCGGCGTCCGGAAGATCCGCGAGAGCCGCTCCTCGATCGTGCTCTCCACGGTCCGTTGGTTAGGGTTGACCTGCCAGCCGTGGAAGTCCGTGCCGTCGTAGGCGATCGTCGCGAGGAAGCGCTCCGGCCTGAGGATGGACTTGAGCGGTTTGCCCATGTCAGAGGCTCGCGCCGATGCCGCGGCTGTTCAGGTAGTCCTGGAGTAGCACCGCCGCCGCCCGGGAATCCCGTTCGCCGCTGCGGGTTTGGTCTCGGCGCTCCTGGGCGGAGCGCGGCTTGCGGGGCCCGCCCAATTCGTCAGCCGCCTGGCTGCTCAGCGCCTCATCGACCAGTTCGATGGGCAGTCCGAAACGTCGGGTCAATTCGGCGGCGAAGGCGTCGACCTCGTCGCAACGTTTCGTGCGTTCGCCTTCGACCGACAGTGGGTAACCCAGGATGAGTTGGGTCGCCCGGAGGCGGGCGATTTCCCGTCCGATTTGGGCGAAGCGTTCCTCGGCCTCGGGGGCTATCGCCGCCGGGAGCGGGAAGGCGAAGCCTAGGCTGTCGGCATGGCTCAAGCCGACGCGCTTGGCGCCATAGTCGATGCCGAGGTAGACCGAGGACACGCTTCACGCTGGGCGGGTCCGGCCTTGATTTCAACCCGAACCGCATCGGGGAGGGGTTTGACACCGCCGCTTCCGCGGTCTCCATGGAGGTATGTCCGCGGAGCCACGCCTGACCGAGCACGAGCGCGCCTTGTATGCGCGGCAGCTCCGTCTGCCCGGGGTCGGGGAGGCGGGGCAGTTACGTCTGCGCGAGGCCAAAGTTCTCCTGCTCGGGGCCGGCGGTCTGGGTTCGCCGGTCGGGCTCTACCTCGCGGCCGCCGGCGTCGGGACCCTCGGCATCGCCGATCCGGACAAGGTGGAGGTCTCCAATCTGCACCGTCAGATCCTGCATGGCTTCGATACCCTCGGGCTGCCTAAGACGATCTCGGCCGCGGAAGCGCTCGCCGAAATCAACCCGGGGCTGACCATCGTCCTGCACCCCGAAGGCTTCACCTCGGAGAACGCGGCCGACCTCGTTGCCCGCTACGACCTCGTCGTCGACGGCACCGATAATTTCCCGACTCGTTTCCTGGCGGCGGATGCCTGCGTGCTCGGTCGCAAGCCGCTGGTCCATGGCAGTGTGTTGCGCGCCGAAGGGCAGGTGGGGGTCTTCCTGCCCGGCGCCGGCTGTTACCGCTGCGTCTACCCAGTGATGCCAGATCCGGCCACCGTGCCCACCTGCGCGGAGGGCGGGGTCTTCGGCGCCACCTGCGGCGTCATCGGCTCGTGGATGGCCTCGGAGGTCATCGCCCTGCTGCTCGGCCAGCGCCAGGAATCGCGCCTTCAGGTCGTCGACCTGGCCGCCGGCGTTTCCCGTGCGCTCCGGCTCTCGGCCGATCCCGCCTGCCCGGTCTGCGGGGCCCATCCCGCGATCCGACAACTGGAGCCTGCGCGCTACGCGTCGACCTGCGCGTCCAACCCCCTTTCTTCCCCTCCCGCCATGTCCGCCTATCCCCTGGAGGTTTCCATCGAGGAAGCCCAACGTTTGCTCGCTTCCGCTGAGCCGCCCTTTCTCCTGGATGTCCGGGAACCGAGCGAGTTCGCGGTCTGCCAGCTCCCCGGAGCCAAGTTGATTCCGGTGAACACGGTGCCGGAGCGGCTGGTGGAGATACCCCGCGATGTTCCGGTGTTGGTCCATTGCCACCACGGTGGCCGCAGCATGAAGGTGACGCAGTTCCTGCGGGCCAAAGGCTATGCCCAGGTCGCCAATGTGCAGGGGGGTATCGACGCCTGGTCGCTCAAGATCGACCCAAAAGTCCGCCGCTACTGAGCCAGTCAAGGCTTGCCGACCCCTTTTGCCCTGCCTTTTATCCCCTTACACCCATGAAGCGCTTCACTCTCCCCCTCTTGGCCGCCGCCTTCCTTGTCGGCTGTGGTCCGTCTCGTATGCCCACCGATTACGCTGGTTCCGCGGCGGGTAGCGGTACCGGTGGTGCGACCGACCTCAATCTGCTCGGGTCTTCCGCCGCCGGCGCGGCTGCCCAGGCGGCCCGTGATGGCATCATCCCTGCGGAAGCGATCCTTGTCACCGTCCTGTTCGACTTCGACCAGTACACCGTCAGCGCCGCCGAGCGCGCCAAGCTCGACGCCGCCGTTGGCAAGGCCAAGGCCACCAAGTTGCTGATCGTCGGCTACACCGACCAGTTCGGCACCGAGGAATACAACCTTGGCCTGTCCGACAAGCGTGCCCAGTCGGTCCGCGATTACCTCGTGAAGGTCGGTTGTAATCCCGCCGACAGCGAAGTCCTCGGTCTCGGTGAGCAGCAGGCCGACAAGTCCGCCGCCGGTCGTCAGTCCGGCGCTAAGGACCGCAAGGCCGTTGTCGTCGACGCCAACTACTTCACCCGCGGCGGCGCCGCCGCTCCGTCAGCTCCGGCCGCCGGCAAGGCTGCTCCGACTAAGGCGCCGGTCTCTGGTCCGGCTCCCGGTCCGGTGACGGCACTCTGAGTCAGGCCTCCCCTCCACGTAAAAGGCCCGCCGAGCGGCGGGCCTTTTTGTTGGCGACGTTCTGCACGGAGGCGATCAGGCGAGCGTGCCGTAAAGATACCCGAGCGTACCGACGTAGAGCAGTGCCGCGACGGCCTTACCGATCAGACGCTCGCGGTCCGTGCGGTGCGGGGCGCCCCAGCGTCCCCAGACCCAGCAGGCGGCGGCGATCACGGCCAGTCCGAGCGACGCGTCGCGGACCCAGCTGGCTTCCTCGACGAGCGCGGACAGTACCCAGAGCAGGAAGAGGGCGTAGGCGAAGAGCGGGAAGGCCATCGCCTGCTTGAGCGTCTCCATCCATTCGCCCGGGCGAGGGAGTAGGGCGGCGAGCCGCGGGAAGGCCGACAGCAGCAGGTAGGGCAAGGCCATGCCCAGCCCGATCACAGTGAAGAAGAGCAGCGTTTCGCCCGAAGAGCGTTGCTTGTCCAAGGCGAAGCCGAGGGCGGCGCCGAGTCCGGGTGCGGTGCAAGGCGTGGCGACGGCGGTGGCGAGGACGCCGGAGAAGAAGGCACCGGCGGAGCCGCCTTGGCCTTCCGCATTGGCGGCCGTACCGGCGAGGCCCGTGCCAATCTCGAAGACCCCCGCTAGGCTGAGGCCGAGCGTCACCATGAGCACGCAGGTCGCGAGGACGAAGCCGGGGGACTGCATCTGGAAACCCCAGCCGACGGAGCCGCCGCCGGCCTTCAGCGCCAGGATGAGCCCCGCGAGGGCGAGGAAGCTCAGCACGACGCCGACGGAGTAGAGCAGGCCATGGCGGATCACGGTGGCGCGTGCGGCGCCGGCCTCCTTCGCGAAGCCGAGGACCTTGAGGCCGATCATCGGGAACACGCAGGGCATCAGGTTCAGCAGCGCACCGCCGCCGAAGGCGAGGAGCAGCCAGACGCCGTAGCCGTGCTGTGTCGCGGTCGCCTGATAGGCGCGGCCCGAGCGGACGGCGGCGAGCGCCGCGAGCACCTCGTCGCCCGTCAGGAATTCTGACAGCACCGCGGGCGCGGTGTCCTTGCGGAGGAACACGTTGAGCGGCACGCCCTCGCGCTCGTACCGCTTCAGCTCCGCGGTGATGACCTCGTCCTTGCGGGTCCAGTCCGCCTTCATCAGTACCACGCCGTCCTTGGCCAACGCCGCGGCGACCTCCGGCTGGGTGTAGACGCGCTTGTTGACCTGGCAGCTCGCGCACCAGCGAGCGGTGAAATCGATGTAGACGGTCTTGCCGGCGGCCAAGGCTTCGGCCTGAGCTGCGGGGGACCAAGGCAGCCAATCCGACGTGCCTTTTACGGCCGGGGCCGCGGGGGATGGCGGCGCACCGGTGCCTTGTCCAGTAGCGGCGGTGGCGAGCAAACGGACAAACCCGCCAGCGCCATCGGGGCCGACGAAGCTGACGGGGCCGTCCGTCAGTTTCTCGGGGGCTTCCTGCAGGCTGAAGGCAAGGGACCCGGCGTCGCGCTTCTGCTTGAAGACCGCGCCCGGGCTGAGGAAGCCGCGTTCGGGGAACCACGTCTTGGACAGGTCGACCTTGGCCCCGGCGACGGGGCGGACCGTCAACTGCTCGCCTTTCGCGCTGAATTCGGCGGCCACGACGGGACGCAAGTCCGGGTAGAGTTTGGGTTCATGGGGATACGGCGTGTTGCCCGGGCCGACCTTGACGGTCAGGGCGACATCCTGCTCGAACGGGTAGCACCCCTTGTCGTCGCATTCCAGCCACTCGACGTGCGCCTTGAGCTTGAGCTCGCCGCTCGCGGTCGCGGGTACATCCAGTTCCATCAGCAACAACGTCTCGTGCTCGTGCACGAAGTTGTAGACGCCGCTCTGGTCCAGCAGGATGGGGCCAGGGTAGAGTAAGGGGCCGGCCTTCGTCCCGGCGGTTTCCTTCCAGGCGATCGCGGGGGACTGACCGGCGTCGCCGGGGTTCTTCCAGTAGATGTGGAAGTGGTCGTCGCAACGGAAGCGGACCGCGATCAGCGACTTCCCGCCCGCCTTGATCTCGGGCGACAGGTTGACCAGGTCGACCTTGGTGCGTTGCGCGGCATTGAGTTCGGCGAGGAGGCCGCCGAGGCAGAGCAGGATGCACGAGAGGAGTCGCATGACCCCAAACTGGGGGCAAAACCCGCCGGAGGCAAGGGTGGTCAGGCCTCAGGGGACCAGCCGGCAGGGCAGCAAGGCCGCGTCGCGCATGCCGTGGATGATCTTCTTATCCGCCGGGCAGAACGTCGAGAGGATGCCGGTCAGTTCGACCGTGTCGCCGTCCACGAAATAATAGGGGCACAGCCGCACGCGCCCATCGGCCGCGGTCACGGTACCGTCATCCGCGTAGACCGGGTGGCTCAGGCGGGAGGGCTTATGGTACTCCTGCATCACGTGGAAGGTGTCGTTCTCGGGGTCGAGCGCATGCTCGATCGCCTCGAGCCACTCATCGCGCGAGACGTCGCTGCCGAGGGTGACGCTGCGGGCGCCCCAGGCGGTCTCATGGAAACCGCTGGCCTTGATGATGAGGTTGCGTTCGCGCTGGCTGGCCTCGGCTAGCTCGTGCCAGTCGCGGATGGGCTGGCCACCCACCATAGGGGCGTGCAGCACCGCGGTCGGCGGTAGCTCGCCTTGCTCCATGATCCAGGTGCGCGGGACGATGCGGAGGAGCTCCTCGCGGTGGTCCTCCGGCAGGTTCTCCTTCCAGAATTCCGAGAGCTGGGGATGGTGCAGGAGCGCCAAGCCGAGCTTCTCCTCCTGGAAGGCCTTCATCGGCGGCGTCAACGCCAGCTTGCCCGCCTCGACCGCGGCGAAGATGCCGTCGGCGCTCTTCACGTTGGCGAGGTCGAACAGCTCGAAGAACCGGTAGAGGACGTGGATGCGCGTCGGGGCGCCGTGGAGCGGGATGAAAGACTCGTCGCCCATCTTCATCACCTGGGAGGGGTCGACCACGTGCACATCGTGGCCCAGGCCGCGGAGTTTCTCGGCTAGCCATTCGAACTCAGGGCGGTAGGTCGCGGCCTCCTCGCTCACCGCGATGGCGACCGTGGGGAAGCGTTCGCCTGGTACGAGCCGGCTAAGCATCGCCTGGAAGCGGGCCGGCATGCCGAGGCCGCCGATGACCTCGGGGAAGTCCTCCGCGTAGACTTCGTTGAGATAGGCCGTGAGGCCGACCCCGCCGGGGACGCTGTCCAGCTCGGTCATCGTGAAGCCTTGGTCCGTGATCAGGAGGTCCGGGCGCAGCACCAGCGGGTGCTGGCCCTTGACCGCGCGGTGCCGGCCATGCTCGACCAGGCCCGGCGGCTTGTGGCGATCGAGGTAGTGGGCCACCCAGGGCGCATGGATGTCGCGGTTGCGGAGGATCTTCTTGTCCGCGGCCGAGCGGACGTAGAGGCGCTCGAGGGCCCGTTGGTAGCTCAGGCAGGCCAGGCCGATGAGCTTGAGCTCGCGTAACTGGGCGGCGGTGATCGGCCAGGGCTCGGGTGAAAGTTTCCAGATCTTCTCCGCGAAGAGCGGAGGATCGAGGAGTTTCTGGCGGAGCGTTTCCCGGGACGGCATGATGGGCGCGAGGTCAGTCCTCGATCTTGATGTCCTTGTTGCGGGTGCGGGGACCGCCGGCGCGCAGCCAGCCGTTGATGAAGGCGTCGATATCACCGTCCATCACCGCCTGGATGTTGCCCGTCTCCACGCCGGTCCGGAGGTCCTTGACCATCTGGTAAGGCTGGAAGACGTAGGAGCGGATCTGGTTGCCCCAGCCGATGTCGCCTTTCTCACCGTAGTACTTCTCCATCTCGGCCCGCTTGTCGTCCAAGGTCTTCTCGTAGATGCGGGCGCGCAGGATCTTCATCGCGAGGGCGCGGTTCTTGACCTGGGAGCGTTCGCGTTGGCAAGCCACCACGAGGCCGGTCGGGATGTGCGTCAGGCGGACGGCGGATTCCGTCTTGTTCACGTGCTGGCCGCCCTTGCCGCTGGAACGGTAGACATCGACGCGCAGGTCGGCCTCGTTGATCTCGATGTCGATGTCATCGTCGATCTCGGCGACCACGTCGACCGAGCAGAAGGACGTATGGCGCCGGGCGTTGGCGTCGAAGGGGGAGATGCGGACGAGGCGGTGGACGCCGCGCTCGGCTTTCACGTAGCCGTACGCGTTGGGGCCTTCGAGGCGGAAGGTGGCCAGGCTGATGCCCGCGCCTTCGCCTTCGGCCACATCCTCGATCTCGACCTTGAAGCCGCGGCGTTCGGCCCAGCGCGTGTACATGCGGAAGAGCATGTCGGCCCAGTCGTTGGACTCCGTGCCGCCGGCGCCCGCCTTGACGGTCACGATGGCGTTGGACTTATCGTGGAGGCCGGAGAGGAAGGCCGCGATCTCGATGTCCGCGACCTCGACCAGGAGCGTCTCGGCGAGCACCCGTAGCTCCTCGAGCTCGGCGTCGGCCGTGCCGTCGGGGGATTCCACGATCAGTTCCGCCAGGGTCTTGGCGTCGTCGATCTTGCGCCGGAAGGCGACCTGTGGGGCGACCGTCGTCTTGTAGCCGTTGCACTCCGCGATGACCTTCTGCGCGGCCTTCTGGCTGTCCCAGAACGTGGCGGCGCCCATCTGTTCCTCCAGGCGGGCGATGGCCACCTGCTTGCCCGGGACGTCCAGGAACTTCCAGAGGTGGCCGGCACGACGTTCGACCTCCTCTAGGTGGGCGCGGGTTTCAGGCGGGATATACATGGCGGAAGGTTCGGGGATACAGGGGTGGGGGTCTTTTTCAACCTCGATTCGGGCCGGGTTGGCGCCCGCGACGGTGAAGCCATGGACGCGGTCGGACGCGCGGCGGAGGCCGCCGAAGGGGCGCTTGCGCCCGGCCGGAGCGGAGGCATACATGGACCATGTCGTACCTCGAAGGCCTTAGTTTCGCGCAGATCGCCGGCCCCTTGCCCGAGCGACGCGTCCTGCCGAACGGCCTGGAGGTCCTGTATTCCCATCGTCCCGGTATCGGCCTGTGCACCGTGCAGGCCTGGGTACGCACGGGCAGCATCCATGAAGGGCGCTGGGAAGGCTCGGGGATCTCGCACTACTTGGAGCACATGGTCTTCAAGGGGACCGGACGTTTCACGAACCGCGAACTGACCGACGCCATCCACCGCAGCGGCGGCTCTTCCAACGCCTACACGACCTTCGACCGGACGGTGTATTATGTCGATGCCCCTCAGGAGGGTTTCGAGACCGCGATGGAAGCCATCGCCGACATGGTCTTCGATCCGCTGATCACCGACGCCGACGCGCGGATGGAGCGCGAAGTCATCCTGCGCGAGATCGCCATGTGCGACGACGAGCACGACCAGATGCTCGCGAAGTCGGTGCTCGAGGAGGCCGTCCGCGCGCATGCGCTCCGCCAGCCCGTCATCGGCCACCGTGAGCTCTTCATCCGCATCACTCCCGACGACCTCCGCGCCTACCATGCCGGACGTTACGTGCCTTCCAACGTCGTGCTCGCGCTCGGCGGCAGCCTGCCGCCCGAAGAAGCCTTCGCGTCCGCCGAACGCTGGTTCGGCCGCTTCGCCCGTCGCCCGCTCGTCGAGGCCCCGGACCAGTTCGAACCGCCGCAGGGCGGGGTCCGCCGCGCCGACCTCGTGCGCGAAGTCAGCACCGTGAAGGGCGTCTCCAGCTGGCGAATCCCGGGATATTTCGACGAAGGCCGTCTTGCGACAGACCTCTTCCTCGGCGTGCTCGGCGCCGGAAACAGCTCCTTGCTGTGGAGCGAACTCCGCGAGAAGCGAAAGCTCGTGCACGCCATCGATGCCTCGGGCTTCGGCATCCGCGACCTCGGCCTGGCCTGGTGCAGTTGGAGCGGCGAGGCTGGGTCGGATGCTTCCGTCGTTGAGCGTGCCATCGCCGAAGTCGTGGACGGTCTTCTCCAACGCGGCGTCACGGCCGATGAGTTCGCGAAGGTGCGCCGCCAGTCCGTGGTGGGGATGGTCAACGGCCAGAAGAATATCCATGGCCTGACCAGTCGGGTCGCCCATGCGGCGACGATTGGATACGATATCGCCTGGCCCCAGCGCGGGGTCGAGCACCTGGCCCGCCTCGGCGCCGAGGACCTCACCCGGGAGGCCCGCAAGTGGCTTCGCGCGGAGAATGTGACCCTCGGCACCATGCGCTCCGCGAAAGTCCATGCCGCTGCCGCGGCTGCTTCCGGCGTGGCCACGCCCGATCGTTTCGAGACTTTGACCTTGGATAACGGCGTCCGGGTGGTGCTGCAGCATGACGACACCATCCCCAAGGCGGGACTCGGGGTCTTCCTGGCGGCCGGCGTCGCCTACGAGGACGAAGCCAAGCGCGGCACGACCGGTCTGCTCGGCACGCTGTTCGCTCGAGACACCGCCCGCCGCTCCAAAGAAGACGTCGCCCAGTTGGTCGACGGACTCGGCGCGACCTTCGCCGATCATGGTTCGCAGGTGTCCTGTGGTCTTTGGGGCGAGGCTTTGAGTTCGGATTTCGATCAGCTCGCCGAACTGGTGGCCGACGGCGTCTTGGACCCGCAGTTCCGCCCGGAGACCTTCGCCACCGAACGCGCCGCGCTGATCAGCGCCTGCCGCGAAGCCGAGGATGACATCGTCGAGAAGGCGCGCCTGCGTCTCCAGCGTCAGTATTTCGGCACCCACCCATTGGCGGTCGACGCTTGCGGCACACCGGCGACCTTGGCCCGGATCGAGCCGACGGACCTCGTGGAACTGCATCGCAAGTTGGTCGTCGCGGATAATGTCGTCGTCGGGGTCAGCGGCGCTTTCGACCGCAAGTCGGTCCTGGATTTCATCCATCGTCGTTTCGGGGCTTTGCCGAAAGCCGCACTGACCCGTCGGACCTTGCCGTTGCACGTGCCGGCATCGGCCTCCCGCCTGCAGGAGCATGCCACCGGTGAGCAGGCCGTCGTGGCCTTGGCCTTCCCTCATTGCGGCTTCGCGCCCGATGAAGTCGTCGCGGCCAACGTCACCGAAGAACTCCTCAGCGGCATGGCCAGCGGTTTGTTCCGTCGCGTGCGCGAGGAGAAGGGCATGGCGTATTTCGTCGGCGCCACGCGCGTCGAAGTCGTCGACCAGGGCATGTTCTATCTTTACGCCGGCACCGCGCCGGCGTCCGCCCAGGACGTGGTGAAAGAGATGCGCCTCGAACTGGAGCGCCTCCGGTCCGGCAAGTTCGGCGCGGACGAAATCGCGGACGCCAAGCGTCGGATGCGGGTCTCGCGTCGGCAGGGTCGGCAGTCCGCCGGCGCGCGCATGCAGGGTGCGCTCGTGCGCGAAGTCGCCGGGCTCGGCGCCAACTTCGACGTGGAGTGGGAACGCCGCATGGCGCTCACCGACGAAGCCGCGGTGCAGGCCTTCGCCCGACGGTTCCTGGACCCGAAGTTCGAGCAGGAGCTCGTCGTCCTGCCCAAGAGCTAATCAGGCCGGGTCCTCGAAGTGGCGCCGGGCCCAGAGCGTCACCGCGAGGCCGGGCAGCGCCAGTAACAAAGCGAAAGCGAAGTAATCGGCGTAGCCCAGCCGGGTCGCCAGCTCGCCGGCCCAGAAGCCCGGTAGGTAATTCGCCACCAGCGCCAGCGTGGAGAGCGCGGCATAGCGGACCGCCGCCTGCGGACCGGCGGCGAATTTCATCATCGCGAGCAGCAGCGCGCAGACGCCCGCGCCATAGGCGACGTATTCGCCGAAGTAGAGCAGTCCCACTTGGAGGCGCGAGGCGTCGGGGTGGTGCGCGAGCCAGAGGATGCCGAGCAGCGGAAGGTGCATCGCAACACCCAGCGGGAGCAACGCCCGGCCTACGCCGAGGCGCGCTACCACGCGGGAACCAGCTAACCCTCCGAGCGCGAGTCCGCCGATGGCGGTCACGAGACGGAGCACGGCGAAGCTTTCGTTGTCGAAGCCCAGTCCGCCGACGCTCGGCGCCGCCATCGAGAAGAGCGGCAGGACCCGGGTGAGGTGGACTTCGCTGGCGCGGTAGAAACAAATCAGCCCGAGCACCGCGAGGAAGCGTCGGTCTCGGAAGAATTCCATCAAGGTTTCTCCCAGCCCCACCTTGGGGCCGGCGGGCAGGGTGGGCTCGTGCCGGAAGGCGTAGGCGTTGAGGAGGAGGCAGGTCGCGGCCAGGGCTGCGGCGACTCCCAGGGATTGTTGCCAGGCCGCGGCCCAAGTGGTCCCGGCGGCGTGGTGCCAGTGCCCGGCCAACCAGATGAGGCCGGGGCCGGCGAGCACCTGACCGGTCTTCGAGGCGAAGGTCAGGAGGCCGGAGTAGGCCGCCCGAGGCTTTTCCGCCAGGGAGGCCACGTAATAGCCATCCAGCGCAAAGTCATGGCAGGCCGAGGCGATGGAGATCAAGGCCAGCGCGACGAAGGCCCAGGGCCCTTCCGGCAGCCCCAGCCCTACCTGGAGGCCGAGCAGCAGGAGGACGATCGCGGCCTGACAGCCCAGCACCAGGCGGGGTGGTCGGGAGATCTGCCCGACCAGCGGCGCCCAGAGGATCTTGATGCCCACGAGCAGGCCCAGCCCGGCGACCCAGCGGGTGATTTCGGCGTCTTCCCGTCCGAGGTTCTTGAGGGCGACGGGTAGGGCTTCGTCCCGGACCGCTGCGGGGATGGACTGGAAGAGGAAACCGCCGAAGACCCACCACCAGACGCGGCGCACAGGCTGGGTCGCGTCGCTGGCCACGGCTTAGCTACCCTCGCCGATGCGGCTGCGGCCGTAGTGGTCGACGGAGCGGAACAGCCCGTCGAAGAACTTGGCCACGGTGATGTTGAGCCCGAGCAGTTCCTCCTCGTTCAGGTCCAGCATCTCGCCGGGCTGGAAAGTGCGCGTGGTCTCGGTGAGTTTGGACAAGGTCTTCGTGGGCTTTTTCAGCAGGTCGGCCTCGCCGGGCAGGGGGTGGCGGATGACGCCGGGCGGAGGCGTCTCGGGGGCCTCGTCGTCGATCTCGGCGTCCTGGTCGTCGACCTCGTAATCCTTCATCGCCATGAACTCCAAGGTCAGCTTGCCGTCGGGCGCGAGGTCGTCGTTCGTCACCATGCCGCCCACGCGGGCGAGCACGCGCAGTGCCGCCGCGAGGCTGAAGATGCTGTCCTCGAGGTCGCACATGATCCCGAAGGACTTCTCCAGTTCCTCGAACTTGTCCTGCAGGGATAGCGGGAGGAAGGCCTGGTGTGCCTCGCCGATCTGCCGGTCGAGGTCCGCGTCCGGGGTGCGGTTCTGGCCGCGCACCTTGATCAGCACGCAGAGCAGGTGGCAGCGATGCAGGCATTCCGCGGCGATGCCCAGCAAATCATTGATGGTCGTCCGCATCATCAGGTTACGCGCATAAGCGTTCACCTGGTCGGCGGTGAGGTGGTTCTGGGGGGAGGGCATCACCCGGCTCACGGCCGAGTAGTAATCGTAGGCCCGCGGGTCGGAAGTGCGGAGGCCCGCCAGGCTGAAGGCGAGCATGTCATGCTGGCGTTGCAGCGCCGCCATGAAGGTCCGGCTGATGCTCTGCAGGGAGATGATATTCTCCTCGGATTCGGGGGCGTCGTCGGGCATGGTCAAGAGGCCGGATTGGAACCCGAGTCCTTGGCGTGGCGAGCCCTTTTACGGGCGAGGAAGCCGTCCGGGCGGGGTTTCGGGGTCGAAGCGAACCAGGCGATGGCCAGAGGGATGGTCTCGCGGAGGGTCAAGGGCGGCTGGCCGGGGAGGCGAAAGCAATGTTCGGTGCGGGCCTGCAGGTCGGGGTCCAGGCGCCCGCCGGGGACGAGCAAGGCCAGGTGCCGGGCCGGAACGCGGACCGGGTTGGCCAGGTCGATCTTACGGCCAAGGTCGGGCGAAAGCGCGACGACGCAGCAACGGTCTTCGACGAGTTTGAGCAAGCCGCCCAGCGCGGCGGCGCGCATCAGCTTGAGTTTCTCCATCGCACCCGCGGCCAGGTGCCAGGCCTCGGGGTGGAAGGAAAGCTTCTCGGTGCCGGAGGAAAGCAGCAGGCGTTCCAGTCCGAAGGCGGCCATGGCCCGCGCCAGCGCGGCGAGGTCGGCCGGGTCCGTCAGGCCGTCGGCGATGACGATGGTCTCGCGGCTCTCCCGCCAATCCGTGAAATCACCGACCCGCGCCAGGCCGAAGTCCGGCCGCATCGTCAGCGCGCACACGTCCTCGCAGGGACCTTCCGCGGTCTGGGCCAGTTCGATCGGCCCCACGATGCGGGTCTTGACGCCGAGTTCGCGGAAGGCCGCGTCGTACGGCGCCAGTTCGGGCGCAAAGGCGGCCGTGGCCGCGACCTCGCGGAGCGCCTTGGGATGATGCTGCAGGCAGGCCAGCAAGGAGGCCATCCCGCGGAGCACGAGACGGTTGGGGTGGGGGTCGGGGGTGGTCACGGAAGGCGGCCTTCGTCGAGGTCGATCATGTCGGCGAAGGAGATGATGTCGGTGCGGTGCTCGGCGCCCATCTTGCGTTTGGCGTCGGTCAGGGCTTCGCGGCCCATCTCGCTCATGCCTTTCTGCACCAGCTCGCGGTTCCAGGTGGCGACGCGGAGGTCGGCCGGGAAGAGGCGGAGGAGGCGTGCGTCGAGGTCGGCGTCATCGCCGGCCTCGCGGACGCAGGCGACCAAGGCCTCGGGGTCGATCCCGAGGTGCAGGCAGAGGAAACGATCGAAACCTTTGCAGAAATTGCGTTGGTAAGACTTCGGCAGCTCGCCGCGCACATGCTTGCGCGCCTTGGCGAGGAAGCGCGGCAGGTGGAGGAGGCCGGTCGCCCGATGCGGGAGGTAGGACGACGGGAGGTCGTAGCAGATCTCGCCGGTCGCCTCCGAGAAGCCGTTGGGACGCGGGGTGGGCTGGTCGCTCATCGGGAAGGGAACTGGCTGGCGGGCAGCGCTCGCACGGTCTCGGCAATCGCGCGCCCGACCTTGCCCAAGTTGCGGGATTGCGCCGCGACGAAGGCCGGTGCGTCCAGCTCGGCCATGGGCTCGACGCAGGCCGAGGTGCCGCCGGCGACCGCCGAACCATCCGCTCGTTCGAGTCGGTAGCGGAGTGTGAGGGCGGCCCGGCGCTCCCCGACGACCTCGAAACGTTCGCATTCGAGGACAAGGGTGAGGTGCGGGGCGTCCGGGGTCTCCACCGTGGTGGGGCAGCCCGCCTCGCGGGTCAGGTGCCGGGCGATGGTCTCGGCGACGAGGCGATCGAGGGAGGCCGTCCAGCGGTGCGCATCATCGATGAGCACTTGGCTGCCCGGGGTCAGCAGGACGACGGCGGGCCGGCGGACGCTGGCCGGCAGGCTCGCCCGGGGCACGTGGATGAGCGGCTGCGCCTTTGTCGGCGCGCCTGCGGCCGCTTCGAAACGGTGGAATGAAACGGCTTCGCTTTTCTTATCGAAGACGATGCAGCCGGGCAGGAGCACGAGCGCCAGCAGAAAGGTGAGCGTCCTCATTTGGCGCCCTCCTCCGTGGTCGACGGCTTGAGCTCGAGTAGCGTGGGGGCCGACTTCCGACGTCCCTGGATAATCGTCTCAGGGTTGCGTTCGATGAAATCGGCGAGCGAGCGGATCGCCTGGGCGGCCTCCGCGACGTCGGCGAGAGCCTGGTCGAGGTCGCGGCGCATGGTCGAGCCGGGCTTGGTCAGGCCGCGCAGGTTCTCGGCGGTGGTGTTCAGGTTCTCGAGGGCCTTTCGACCAGCCCCGGCCATCGCTTGGATGTCCTCAGCGACCGGGTCGACCCGGGCGTTGAGGCGTTTCACCAAAGCGTCGACGGAGCGCATCGCGGCGGAGAAATCCTCGACCGCCTTGGTCACCGCGGGGTCGCCGGTGAGTCGGGCGATATTGTCGGAGGCCTTGACGAGGTTGCCGTTGATCCGGCCGAACTCGATCTGCGCCGCCCCTTGGTCGATCCGGCCTAGGATTGCGTCGACCTTCCGCGTGATCGCCACGAAGTCGACGCGGCTGAGCTGGTCGAGGGTCTGGGAGACGGCCTTGGTCAAGGCGCCGAGGTTGGAGGGCAGGGTGGGGATCTCGGCGTTGACCCCTTTCGTGTCGTGGAGCCGGGCGGGGGTGTCGGGGAAGTAGTCCAGCTCTACGTAAAGCACGCCGGTGATGACCGACTGCTGCTGCAGTTTCGCGCGGAGCCCCTTCTCGATCGAACCGCGGAGCCCTTTCTGGTCGAGTAAGGCCTGGTCGAGCCCGCGCCGGGTCAGCAGGTCGGGGGCGAATTCCATGACCACCGGGACGGAATAGTCACCGGTCGCTTGTTCGGCGGTGCGGAGCAGGACCTGCGCGACCTTGCCGATGGTCACCCCGCGGAACTTGACCGGCGCCCCGATGTCGAGGCCGCTCACCGAGTCGTCGAAGTAGGCCAGTGCGGTTGGCTTGTTGCCGGCGAAGCTGCCGCCGCCGAGCAGGATTACGGCGACGCAGGCCAGCACGATGCCGCTGGCGACGAAAGCTCCGATGAGGGTCTTGTTGGCGGAACGGCGCATGTCAGGGGATGCGGGCTTGGGAGAAGAAGGCGTGGGCCTTGGGATAGGCGTCCGGCGACAGGAAGTCGCGAGGCGGGCCGTAGGCGCCCATCCTGCCCGCGTCCGGGTCGAGGTAAACGCAGAAGTCGGCGATTCGGAGGATGCTGGGGACCTCGTGGCTGACTAGCACGAGGGTGGTGCCGAAGGCCTCCCGGAGTTTCAGGATGAGTTCGTCGAGCCGTCCCGAGGTCATCGGATCCAGACCGGCGCTGGGTTCGTCGAGGAAGATGACCTCCGGGTCCAAGGCCATCGCCCGGGCGATCCCCGCCCGTTTCGCCATGCCGCCGGAGATCTCGGACGGGAGCTTATCCATCGCGTCGGCAAGGCCCACCAGGGCGAGCTTGTATTCGGCCAGCGCGCGGAGGTCCCGGCGCGGGGCGCCGAGGAACTCCCGCATGGGCAGTTCGACGTTCTCAAGCAACGTCAGTGACGAGAAGAGCGCGGAGCCTTGGAACAGGAAGCCCAGCCGGCGCAGGGTGGCCGCTCGTTCGGCCGCCGCGGCGGTCGCGAGGTCGACGCCGAGCACGGTAGTCTTCCCGCCAAGCGGTTCGTCGAGGCCGCTGAGCGAGCGCATGAGCGTGCTTTTGCCGCAGCCGCTGGGGCCGACGATTGCGAGGATCTTCCCAGCCTCGAGCTGGAAATCGATGCCGGACATGATCACCCGCTCCCCATGGCCGATGGCGAGCCCTTCGCTGGTCAGGATGGCGGCCGGGGTGGTCATCAGAAGTTGAAGAGGTTGAAGATGACCGCGAACAAGGCGTCAGAAACCACGATCAACGTGATGCCGAGCACCGCGGCGGTGGTGGCGGCCTCGCCGACCCCGAGGGCGGAGGGCTTGGCCACCGCGCCGCGGTAGCAGCCCGCCCACGCCGCGATGAAGCCGAATGCGACGGATTTGATGACGCCGACCAGGAAGCTCTTGAGGCTGATCGCGACGACTACCTGCGTGAGGTACTGGCTGACGCTGAGCTCGCCGGCGCAGGCCACGACCATGCCACCGAACACGCCGACGAAGGTCGCAAAGATGGCGAGCAAGGGGACCATCAGGGTGACGGCGAGGATGCGGGGTAGGCCCAGGTACTCGACTGGGTTGAGCCCGAGCACGCGCAGGGCGTCGGTCTCCTGACTGACGTTCATGCTGCCAAGCTGGGAGGCGAAAGAGGTCGCGGTGCGTCCGCAGGCGATCACGCCGGTCATGAGCGCGCCCATCTCGCGGGTCATCGCCAGCGAGACGAGGTTGGCGACGTAGATGGTGGCCCCGACTTGCCGGAGTTGGATGAGGCCCACGTAGGCCATGATGAGGCCGGTGAGGAAGCCGAGCAGGGCGACAATCGGGAGCGCGTCGACGCCGGCGGTCTGCAGCTGTAGCCAGAAGTCCTGCCAGTTGACCCGGGCCCGCCCGAGGAGCAGACGGCCGCAGGCGCTGGCGGTCTCGCCGATGTGCTCGAAGGCGCGGCCCCAGGAGGAGGAACTGGCCAGCCCCCAGTCGCCGAACTGTTCCAGGAGGCCGGGAGTCGGCGCGTCCGCCTCGCTCGAGGTGCTCGTCTCGGTCAGTTCGACGAGCGCACGTAGCCGGCGGGGTAGGGCGCTCAGGTCGAGCTGCCGGACGTGCCGGAAGTGGCGATGAATCCAGGCAGGCAGGGAGGAATCGAAACCGCCGAGTTCCGCCGCGGTCACCCGGATGCGGTCGCCCTTGAAGGTGATTTCGGGTGTCGCGACCTGCGCGCTCCAGTCGCCCGCGATGGCGACCACGGTGAACCCGTCGGCCAGGACCTCGGTCCGGGCCCGCGGCGGGTTGGCAGGCGCGTGGGACATCCTGACAGTCAGATACTTCGGGATGCCTCCGTTAACAAGTCAGAAAGGCGTTGTCCCGTCGAGCGGACAAGGCTTTGCTGACCCTCCGTCGGATGCGATCCGCCCTCCTGATCCTCCTCCTCGCCGCGAGCCGCCCCGTCCGCGCGGAGGAACTGCGTTCGCCTTTTCCCACCGGGGCCGAAGCCGGGGTGTTCTCGCTGTGCGAGGAGAACGACAAGTTCTCGTTCAACAATCAGGACCGCTATTACACCCAGGGGCTGCGGATGGCGGTCAATCACGAGAACGGCTTCTACGCTGCGTTGACCCAGGAGATCAACACGCCCGCGGACACCCTGAGCGCCAATCCGCCGCTCGACGACCAGCCCTACTCGGCGGCGTTGTATTTTTCCTATGGCCATGGCCGGGTGCTGGAGCGCGGGGGCCGTCGCGACGTCCTTTTCGTCTGGGAACTGCAGCTCGGCGTGGTGGGTCCTGCGGCTGGCGGCCCGACGATCCAGAACTCGGTGCACCGCCTGATCGGCGTGCCCACCTCGACGGGCTGGGAGACGCAGCAACCGAACGAGCTCGTCGCCAACCTCAACCTCGATTTCCGCAAGCGCTTCGACCTGCCGGGCGCCCGCCCGGGCCTGCGCGACCTAATCGTCCGGGCCGGTGCCGAGCTCGGGACGATCCGCACGGAATTCATCCTGGGCGGTCAGGTCCGGTGGGGGCGGGGGCTCGCCCGATCGTGGGGCAATACTACCATCCGGCAGAGCCCGGCCTTCGATCCCGTCGACCGGCTGCGCGGCGACCTCACCGACCCGCCGGTGGCCGCCTGGTTCTTCGCCGACGCCCAGGTCGAGGTCGTCGTCAGCAATTACGCGACCGATGGCGGGAATTTCCGCACGAGCCGCGGCGTGCCCCGCGAGCCCGTCGTCGGCCAGCTATCCCTGGGCTACAGCTTCCAGTTCCAGCGTTTCGCCGCCACCCTCTACACGTCCGTCCGCAGTCATGAGTTCGCGGCGCAGCAGTCGCTGCATGGCATCGGCGGCATCAAGCTTGATCTCCTTTTCTGATATGTCCCTGCTCGCCGTGGTCGACCTTGGGTCGAATTCCCTCAAAGTGTCCATCGTCGACGCCGCCACACGCCGGGAGGTGGCCCGTACCAGCGAGCCGGTCCGGATTTTCCCGGCTACTTTGGGCGAGTTCACGCTAGCCCGCGAGACCCAAGCGGTCGCCGCGGAAGCGGTGCGTCGCCTGGTCGAATTCGCCCGCGCCCAGGGAGCCCAGCAGGTGGCCATCCTCGGCACGAGCGCCGTCCGCGATTGCGCCAACCGGGCCGAGTTCGCGGCCCTGATCCAGGCCACCGTGGGCGTGCCGCTGACCATCATCTCCGGCGAGGTCGAGGCGCGCCTCGTCGCCGCCGGAGTGCGGACCGATCCGGCCTACGCGGACTGCCCCCATCTCACCGTCTTCGATCTCGGCGGCGGCAGCCTTGAGGTCGCCACCGTACGCGGTTCCCAGGTGACCTTGGCGCGGAGCTATCCCCTCGGTTCCGTCCGTCTCACTCATGGTTACCTCCGCGGCAGCCAAGGGGTCGTCGACGAACTGGATCAGGCCTCCATCCGTGATCACCTGCTCCGGACGCTTGGTCCGGTGCTGTCGCCCAAGATGGCTGAACAGGGTCTGGTCGTCGGCGCGGGCGGAGTCTTCAGCGCGGTGGCGCTTCACCTAGAGGCGGTCGGCGAGGCGGTCGTCGAGGGACGTCTGCCCACCCTCCGGATCCGTGCCTTGAAGGATAAACTCTCCGCCTTGCCCTTGGCCGAGCGGGCCGCGGTTCCAGGCATCCCGGCCGATCGCGCCGACATCATGCCGGCGGCGCTTCTGACGGTCTGCGTCCTCGCCGACCTCACCGGCGCGGAGTCCTTCCACCTCACCCACCACGGGCTGCGCCATGGCATGGTGGAACTGATGCTCGGCCCCTCGGGTTCGCTGTCATGAGGATGCTCGCTTGGATCGCGCTCGCCTGGGGCGCGCACCTCCTGTCGGCCGCCGAACGGCCCGAGGTGCGTACCGGGCTGGTGGTGGGGGTGGAGCCCGCCCGACATCGGTTGCTCATCGAGGAGTCGCCGGGCGCCGCGCCGACGGGCTATCTCGCCCGTCCCGGTGACCTGGAGTTGCCGTGGGCCGGGCGACGTATCCGCTTCGAAGTCCTGACCGACGCCGGCCGACGGTGGGCCGATACGATCTTCCCGGCGGGAACGGAGGAGCTGCGCCGGGTGGCCGAAGTCACCGATTCCCTGCGCCGCCAGACCGCGGACCAAGGGCGGCTGGTGACGCGCATGCCCCGCGACCTTATCCCGGACTTTGCGCTGTGGGATCAGGAGGCACGGCTGGTCTTCAAGAAGGACCTGCTCGGCGCACCCTTCGCCCTCAACTTCATCTTCACCAGCTGCCGTTCGGCCAAGATGTGCCCCGCATCCACGGCTTGCATGAAGCAGTTGGGCGACGAGCTGGCGAAGGATCCCAAGCTCAAGGAGGTTCGTCTGGTGACGATCACTTTCGACCCGGAGGTCGATTCGCCCGGTCTGCTGCGGACCTATGCCCAGGGCTACGGCATCGATCTGGGGCGGCACCGTTTTTTTACCGGGGACGCGGGGCAGATCAAGGACCTCATGCGTAACTTCGGCATTCTCACGGTCCGCGACGACGGGACCATCGTGCACAACGCCGCTTTGATCATCGTCAACGCCCAAGGTCGCATCACGCAACGCCGGGAGGGCGCCTCCTTCGATGCCGCCGACGTCGCCAAGGTGCTGGCGGGATTGGTCCCGGAACGATGAGCCCCCTCCGTCAGTCGTTGGTGCTCACGGCAGTGGCGGCGCTCGGTTTCCTCGCCTTGCGCAGCCTGCCCGACACCCATTGCGCGTTGCTGCATGCCGACCATCAGCCCGTCGTCGTCGATGGCTTGGAGTTCTGCGGCGTCAATGAGGAGGCGAACTTCTACCGCCCGCGGGACCTAAAGTTTCCCTACGCCCTCAAGCTCGAGCGGGTCGGGGAAGCGGCGTCGGGTCAGATCGGTCGGCTGACGCTGACGGGTGAGGACGGGCGCGCCTTGCTCGATCATCAGCTGGCCCTCTCCCATACGCGCAAGTTGCACCTGCACCTCCGCTCCCTGGCGCGGTCCGGTTACGTGCACCTGCATCCGGAGCCCGGGGTCGACGGTAACTGGACCTTCGCGGTACCCGCCGACTTCGACCTGACGCAGGGCGCCCATGCCTATGTCGACTTCGTGCCGTTGCGCGGCGGGCGAGTCGCCCTGGTCGAGGCCGTGTGGGCCCCGATGCCGCGGCTGACGTCCATCGCGACCACCGTCCCGGTCCTGGAGGTCGCGGGCTTCACTGCTTCCACCGCCCGCACCGGTGAGTCCGCCTTGTGGCGCGTCCGTTTGCGAGGCTCGGCGGGCGGCCAGGTCAAACTGCGCCCGTTGATGGGTTCCCTCGGTCATGCCGCCTTGTTCTCCGCGACGGCGGGGGAGGCCACGATGGGCTATGCCCACCTGCATCCTTCCTTGGAAGGGGGGGAGTACGACGCGGAGCCGATCCTTTCTTTCCGGATGCGCCTGCCCCGGCCGGGCGACTACGAACTCTGGGTCCATGTCGACGCCGACGGCGACCGCTACGTTCGGATTCCGGTCACCGTCACGCCTTGAGCGCGCGGAAGTAGGCGACCGTCGCATCCAGGCCTTCGGCCACGGTGTGCCGCGGGCTCCAGCCGGCCGCGCGGAGCTTGTCCGCGGAGGCAAGGGAGTGCTTCACGTCCCCGAGGCGTGCAGGCTTGTGCTCGATCTTCGAGCTGGAGCCGGTGAGCCGGATGACTTCCTGGGCGAGGGCCTGCACGGTCATCTTCTGCCCATACCCGACGTTGTACGTCCCGGCGACGGCGGGGGTCACCGCGGCGAAGGTGAGCGCGCCGACGATATCCTTCACGTAGATGAAATCGCGCGTCTGCTCGCCGTCGCCGAAGATGCCGATTGGTTCGCCGCACACGGCCTTCTCGATGAAGATCGGGACGGCGGCGGCGTAGGGGGATTTGGGGTCTTGACGCGGTCCGAAGACATTGAAGAAGCGGAGCGAGGCGGTCGCCAGGCCGTGCTCGCGTCGGAATAGCTCGAGGTAGTACTCGCCGTCCAGTTTCGTCACCGCGTAAGGCGACTTTGGTTCGGGGAGCATCGTCTCGACTTTCGGGACCGTCGGGTTGTCGCCATAGATGGCGGCGGAGGAGGCCAGGACGACTTTGCCGACCTTCGCGGCGGCGGCGGCTTCGAGCACATGGAGGGTCCCGGTGGCGTTCAGCTCGACGCACTCGCGCGGCCGGAGCATGGATTCCGGCACCGAGATCATCGCGGCGAGGTGGAAGACCTGGTCGACCCCGCGCATGGCCTCGTCGAGTTTGGCGCGGTCGAGAATCGAACCTTCGATCAGGCGGTGCGTGAGGCCGACGAGGTTGCGGCGGTGACCGCTGCGGAAGTTATCGAGGACGACGACCTCGGCGCGGCCTTGGAAATGCTCGACGATGTGGGAGCCGATGAAGCCGGCGCCGCCGGTGACGAGGATGCGCATAGTCAGCGGACCAGCGCCTGCATGGCGGAGAATTGGGCCTCGATCGACTCGACCAGCTTGAACTGGGTGCGGAGACGGTCGAGGTTATGGCGGGGCCGCTTGATCTTGAAGTAGACGTCGCCCTCGAGCCAGTCCGTGAGGAAGCGCAGGCCGATCTCGAAGGTGATTAACTTGCCGGCGAAGGGCAGGAGGGCGCGTTCGGCGGGTGTCAGGAAGCCCCCGGCGGTGGCGAGGTAGCCCTTCACCAGGGCCTCGAACATCGGGAGCTGCATCGTCACCTTCGCAAGGTCCGTCTCGTCCTCGGCGGCCGGGGAAGTCGAGGTGCGGACGAGGTCGCCGAAGTCGTAGAGCGCGGAACCCGGCATTACGGTATCGAGGTCGATGACGCAGATGCCTTCCTGGGTCTCGTTGTCGAGCAGGACGTTATTGAGTTTGGTGTCGTTGTGCGTCACGCGCTCGGGGATCTCGCCGCGCGCCATCGCGTCGACGATCAGGCCGACCTCCCGGGCCCGGGCCTGGGCGAAGGCGATCTCGGCGGCGGCTTCCCGGGCGCGGCCATGGGCGTCCATGGCGAGCGCGGCTTCGAAGGCGGCGTAGCGGCTCGGGGTATGGTGGAAGTTCGGGATGGTCTCGACGAGGCGCTCGCCCGGGAGGTCGGCCAGCAGGGCCTGGAAGGCGCCGAAGGCCTTGGCCGCCTGATAAGCCTGGTCGGCGTTGCGGATGACGTCATGCCCGGTGGCCCGTTCGACGAAGATGTAGCAGCGCCAATGGTTGCCGTGCGCGTCGACATACCAGCCCCGGCCCTCGCGGGTTGGCACCAGCGTGAGGGCACGGCGGGAGGCGTCATGTCGGCCGGCTTGGGTGAGCTTGGCCTGCGCATGCCGGCAGACGCGCTCGACGTTGCGCATGAGCCCGTCCGGGTTCTTAAAGATGTTATGGTTGATGCGTTGCAGGACGTAGCGGACGGACCGTCCGCCTTGGTCCATCTCCAGCGCGAAGGTGTCGTTGATATGGCCGCTGCCATAAGGCGGGGCCGAGACAAAACCCCCGAGCAGGGCGAAATGCCGGGCGATGGCGCGGGTGTCGTAGGTGACGCGTTCGGCCATGGGTTCAGGCCCAGAGGGCGGCGGGGTAGGCGCCTTGGCGGACCAGGTCGAGGATGCTGGCCTGGACCGCGGGCTTGTCCTCGCGGTAGGTCACGCCGAACCAGGCGGAACTGGTCCGAAGGACGTCGCAATGGGCACGCGCTCCCGTGACGAGGTGGCCGACCGCCATGGGGATGTAGGACTCGCTCTTCAGCTCGCCGCCCTGGGCCTGCAGGAAGGCGCGGAAGTCGGTCTCGAGCAGGGGGAAGATCGCTGGGGTGAAGCCCCACATGTTCATTGAGACCGGCTCCTCGCCCGTCAGCGCGGTGATTGTGCCGTCCTCGGCCCGGTTTTCCGCGCCGACCGCGGTGCGGCCGATCTTGGTGAGCTCCTGGATGTCGGTCAGCCGACCGGCGGAGTCGGTGCGGCAGACGCCGCGGGCGACCGTGCCGTGGTCCGACAAGGTGTTCTTGAGCGTGAAGCCGACCATGCAGAAGGTCAGGTCGGCATTGGACAAGGCGGCCAGCCGCCGACCCAGGGTCGCGTAGGAGTCCCGGCCGTAGAAGTCGTCGGCGTTGATGACCGCGAAGGGCGTCGTCACGGCGTCGCGCGCGCAGAGGATGGCATGTGTCGTGCCCCAGGGCTTCTCGCGCCCCGCCGGGACGGCGAAGCCGGCCGGCAGGCGGTCGAGTGTCTGGAAGGCGAAACCCACCTCGATGCGGCCAGCGAACTTCGTCGCGATACGCTCGCGGAAGTCGGCCTCGAAATCCGGGCGGATGATGAAGACGACCTTGCCGAAGCCGGCGCGGATTGCGTCGTAGACGGAGTAGTCGAGGATCGTCTCGCCGGATGGGCCCATCGGGTCGATCTGCTTGAGGCCGCCGTAGCGGCTGCCCATGCCGGCGGCGAGGACGAGGAGGGTGGGTTTCATGTCAGTAGGCGCGGCGAAGGCGGGCGGCGACATCCTGTTGCAGGCGCTCCAGGAAGCCGAGGGTGAAGGCGGTCACGTCGAGGGAATTATCCTGTACTAGCGGGGTCAGGTCCATGGCCCATTGCAGCGCGGACTCGGTGTCCGAGGCGTGCGCGTCGTGGAAGGTGGCGTTGGCGGCGCGACGCGCGAGGACGGCGAGGTCATAGCGTTTGCCGCCCACGATCTGGGTGGCGAAGACTTCGTTCAGGGCCTGCGCGAGTTCGGGCCGGGCCGCGACCGGCATCGCCACCTTCTCGCTGTCGACCATCCAGTCGAGCGAGCGCCAGACCTCGCAACCGAGGACCTTGGCCGGACGGGCCGACGGGGGCAGCCGGCGAAGGGCCTCGATGCAGCGTGCGAAGCAGGCCACGTGCGTGTCGTGCTTGTCCGCCGGGTTATGGAGGTAGACGACCTCCGGGCGGGACGCCGTGAGCAGGGCGACGAGGTCATCGACCGGGTCGGTCTTGTCCGCACCGCGGACCTCCTTGCTCTGGTAGCCCAGCTGCGCGATGAAGGAGTATTGACCGAGGCGAGCGGCGGCGTGCTGCTCCTTGACGCGCTCGGCGGCGATCTGGTCGTCGGTCCAGCCGGCGTAGGGGCCCTTGCGCGAACTGCTGCGCCCGTCCGTCATGATGATGCCACCGAACCAGCGGTCGCTCCGGTCGTAGCAGGCGAGGACGCCTTCGAACGCCATGAACTCGAGGTCGTCCTGGTGGGCGCCGATGCCGAGGTGCGTGGTGCGCGCGAAGGCCGCCGGACCGTCGGTCTGGTCGGGAATCAGTAAGTCCGCCTTGGGATTGAGCTTCATGGTCAGAGAGGGGGAAGGGAGGCCGCGGCGACGGCCTGGCCATGGCGCTTGTCCTTCTCGTCGGGCACCACGAGGTCGATGCGGAGCGCCGGAAAATCATCGCGGAGCACCGCCCGGGCGCGCTCGATGATCACGTCGCCGCCGGTACCCGAGGTGACGCGGCCCATGATGAGAAGGCACTGGTAATCGTAGAACGATGCGAAGTGGGCGAGGGTGTAGCCGAAGGCGATGCCGATGGTCTCGTAGACGCGGAGGGCGCGGGCGTCGCCGGCCTTCATCAGTTTCTGCAATTCCTCGAGTTGCTCCGGCAGGCGCATCGACGCGGGCAGGTGGATGCCGGCGAGCGGCAGGAGGCGCCCGACGCCCTGTTGGCTGAAGTATTGCACGCCGCAGCCAAGGTCGCCCGACCATTCGTCGGCTGGACCGTCGACGCGGTAGTCGACCGGGACGAAGGCCAGTTCGCTCAGCCAGTTCGTCAGGTTGCCCTTGGGGTCGACGTAGCCAGCGGCAACGCTGGTTCCCATGGCGATGCCGAGGACGGAATTGCGCCCTAGGGACATCGAGGCGGCGAGGGCAGTCACGTCGCCGTCGTTGAGCACCTCGAAGGGGACTGCCCACTCCTTGCCGAGGTTCACGAAAAGGTTCTTCACGCGGCGGTCGAAGGTCTCCGGGTCGGTGATGCCGCGGAACAGCGAGGCGGCGCGCACGCGGTTAGAGATATAGACGCCGGCGGCGGAACCGCCAATGGCGTCGACGCGGGGCAGGTGCGCGGCGGCGAGCTTCAGCGAATCACGGATCCCTGCGAGGTGGTAGTCCGGGTTGGCTTGGAAATACGGATCCCATTTTACCTCCTCGGAAAACACGACCTTGCCATCAATCAGCGCAGCGCACTTGCGGTCGGATCCGCCGAGGTCGAAGCCGATGCGGCAGCCGCCCAGGTTGCGTCCTAGGGGAAGGTGCGCGGCGCTTTCGGCCGGCAGGCCGGCCTCCGCGACGACGGTGATGGTCAGCGGCCGCTCGAAGAGCTTGCGGACGAATTCGGCGTCGAAGGCGCGGGCGCCCCCGGCGCTATACTGCTGACGTAGGGCGGCGGCCAAGGGTTCGGCCAAGAGTCCGCTGAGTAGGACCTCGTCGCCCCCGCGGGCCCACAGGAGGAACTTCACCGTTCGCTCGACGTGCAGGAGGTTATCCGCATCCCCGGGGCCGGCTGGGAGCACTTGCGTGCGGAAGACCGAGGCGGTGCCGTCCGGGCGGCGCAGTCCGATCGCCAGCGCGGAACTACCCGGGGTGCACGCGCAGGCCGCGAGGAAGTCGCGGGTCCAGAGCGAGGCGGGGACGAAGCCCGGGTCGATCGGCGAGGTGTGGCGGGGCTGGGGCGTCATCGCGTGCTCAGAGTTCGGCGTCGGCGGCCGGATCGAGGTGGAAGGTGCAGGCCGGGTGGAGCTGAAGCCAGGTGGCCGGGCAATCCGCGTTGGGGCTTTCGCGGAGCGAACGCTGGACGATCTCGGCCTTGGCGGGTCCGAAGGCGAGGAGCTCGACCTGGCGGGCCTCCAGGATTGTGGCCACGCCCATGGTAATGGCGCCGTGCGGCACGTCTTCCGGGTGGGCGAAGAACGGCGCGTTGTCGCGGCGGGTCACTTCGTTGAGGTGGACGCGACGGGTCCGGCTGTCCGCAGCCGAGGGTGGTTCGTTGAAGCCGATGTGCCCGGTACGGCCGATACCGAGAACCTGCAGGTCGAGTCCACCGGCGTCGTGGATCGCCTGCTCGTAGGCGTCGCAAGCCCGCTTCTGGTCGGCGGCGATGCCGTCGGGGACATGGGTGCTGCCCGGACGGAGGTCGAGGTGACGGAAGAGATGCTCTTCCATGAAGTAGCGGTAGGATTCGGGGCGGTCTCCGGTCAGGCCTTCGTACTCGTCGAGGTTGAAGGTGACGACGTTTCGGAAGCTCAGGCCTTCCTCGCGGTGGAGGCGGATGAGCTCGGCGTAGAGGGGCAGGGGGGTCGAGCCTGTCGCCAGGCCGAGGACGGCGGTATGGCCTTCCGCGTTCCGGCGTCGGATGAGATCACGGATCGTCGCCGCCACGGCGACCGAGGCCGCCTGTTTATCGGCGTGGACTTGGAAGAGGGCGGCCATCGTTCAGCCGAGCGCCGCGATCATGCGGGCGATTTCGTCGCGTTTGCCGCGCACCTCGTCGAGCTGCTTGCGGGCGCCTTCGAGGATGGCGGGGGGGGCCTTGGAGACGAAGGCTTCATTGGAGAGTTTGGCCTCGCCGCCGGCGACGGCCTTCTCGAGTTTCTCGAGCTCCTTGCCGAGGCGGACCTTCTCGGCGCCGACGTCGACATTGCCGCTTAGTTCGAGGGCGATGGTGCCGACGCCCGTGAGCGAGCCTGGGCGACCGCCGAGGTCGTCCGTGAAGCGCAGTTCGGCCAGACCGGCCAACCGGCCGAGTTTGTCGCGGTTGCTTTCCAGCAGGGTGCGGCTGGCGGCGTCCTTGGTCACGATGGTGATCAGGCTGTCGCGCCGGGTCGCCTGATTGCCTTGGGATTTGAGAGCGCGCACCGCGGCCACGAATTCACGCAAGGCGGCGACATCCGCAACCTTGGAGGAAATCAGTTTCACCCCATGCTCGCGCAGGACGCGGAGCAGGTCGCCTCCGGAGCCGGCCTGATGGCGCTGGATGAAGTCCTGTTCCGAGCCGTAGCCCAGCAAGTGCCAGAGTTCCTCGGTAATGAAGGGGGCCACTGGGTGGAGTAGCAGGAGGAACTGGCGCAGGACCAGGTCTTGGACCGCCAAGCAGTTGTCGCGGAGTGCCGGGTCAGCGAGACGGGACTTTGAGGCCTCGACGTACCAGTCGCAGAAGTCGCCCCAGAAGAAGGCGTAGAGGCCTTGGGCATAGGCGGTGAACTCGTGGTCGTCGAGGTTCTTGGCGGTGGTGTCGGTCAGTTCGGCGAGGCCGTGCAGAATCGCGAAGTCATCGTCGTCGAGCTGCGGCGCGCGGATCCGGGCGACGATCGCGGCCAACGTGGCGTTGTCCGACATCGGGCCGGACATCTGGCGGAAGCGGGCCGCGTTCCAGAGCTTGTTGCAGAAGTTGCGCCCCTGGCCGACGCGGTCCTCGTCGAACAGGATGTCCTGGCCCTTGGGGGCGATGGAGAGCAGTCCGAAGCGGAGGCCGTCGGCGCCGAACTTGGCGATGAGGTCGAGCGGTTCCGGCGAGTTGCCGAGGGACTTGGACATCTTGCGGCCCTGCTTGTCGCGGATGATGCCGTTAAAGTAGACGCGCTTGAACGGGATGCGCTGGCGGATCTCGTCGTCCGTCAACGTCTTCTTCTCGGGGCCGTGCAGTTCGAGGCCGGCGATGATCATGCGGGCGACCCACAGGAAGATGATGTCCGGACCGGTCGCGAGGGCGCCGGTCGGGTACCAATGCTTGAGCTCGTCGGTCGTCTCGCCCGGCTTGCGCCAGCCGATGGTCGCCAGGCACCAGAGCCAGGAGGACGCCCACGTGTCGAGCACGTCGGGGTCCTGCTCCCAGTTCTGCGGGTCGGCGGGCGGGGTCAGGGAGACGTGGCGGTTGGCGGCGTTGTTGCGGTCGGCGCCCTTGCGGTACCAGACCGGGATGCGGTGGCCCCACCAGAGCTGGCGGCTGACGCACCAGTCCTGGATATTTTCCAGCCAATGGAGGTAGGTCTTGGTCCAGCGTTCCGGGTGAAACTTGATGATGCCCGCGGTGACGGCCCGCTTGGCTTCCTCGATCTTCGGGTAGCGAATGAACCACTGCTCGCTCAGGCGCGGCTCAATCGGCACGTCGGCGCGTTCGGAAAAGCCGACGGTGTTCTCGTACGGCTCGGTCTTCACCAGGGCGCCGAGCTCCTCGAGGAGCTTCTCGGCGGCGGCGCGGGCCTTGAAGCGTTCGAGGCCCGCCAGCGGGCCGGCCTCGGCGTTCATCGTGCCGTCTGGATTCATCACGTCGATGACCGGCAGGTTGTGGCGCTTGCCGATGTCGAAGTCGGTGCGGTCATGCGCCGGCGTGACCTTCAGGACGCCCGTGCCGAACTCTTTCTCGACCGCGGTATCGCCGACAATCGGGAGCTGGGCGCGCGGGAAGGGCCGCCAGACGTGTTTCCCGATGAGGTGCTGGTAGCGTTCGTCGTCCGGGTGGACCGCGACCGCGGCGTCGCCGGGGATGGTCTCGGGGCGCGTGGTGGAAATCTCGAGGAACGTGCCGGGAAGCTCGGCGACCTCGTAGCGCATGCGATAGAGCGAGCCCTTGGAGGGCTTCATGATCACCTCTTCATCGGAGAGGCCGGTCTGTGAGACCGGGCACCAGTTGACCATGCGCTTACCCCGGAAGACGTAGCCGCGTTCGTACAGGGTGACGAAGGTCTGCAGGACCGCCTGCGAGTAGCCGGCGTCGAGGGTGTGTACGGTGCGGTCCCAATCGCAGGAGGCCCCGAGCTTGCGGAGCTGACCCAGGATGATGCCGCCATGCTTGTCGCGCCATTCGGACGCGGTCTCGATGAACTTCTCGCGGCCGAGGTCGTGGCGCGTCTTCCCGTGTTTCTGACGGAGTTCCTTCTCGACGCGGGACTGGGTGGCGATGCCGGCGTGGTCCGTGCCGGGAAGCCAGAGGGCCGACTTGCCTTCCTGACGGGCGCGGCGGACCATGATGTCCTGCAAGGTATTGTTGAGCAGGTGGCCCATGTGGAGCACCCCCGTCACGTTGGGCGGCGGGATCATCACGGCGAAGGCCTCCTTCGACGGGTCGACCTTGCCGGCGAAGCAGCCGGCGGCGACCCAGCGGTCGTACCATTGTTGTTCGACCCCCTGGGGGTCATAGGACTTGGGGATTTCGGCCATCGGAAGACGTAAGGAATTAGAGCCTAAGTTGGTGGTTGAAAAGAGTGGATTGAGCGGGCATTCATAAAGGTCAGCTAGGCCCCATGCAATGGTTGGCCGACGAATCCCGCCAGGTCCGGAAGGAAGCAACGGCAGTCGGTCCAAGCGTGTGCCGTGGTCAGCCTAGCCCCTGACTTTCAAGACCGACTTCGTCGCTAAAGCGACGGAACGTCGGTCCTTTTGACGGATTGAATCTGTAAAAGAAGAAAGGGTGCTATTCGCACCCTTTCGTTCGTTACTTAACGTTCGGATCAGAGCGAGTGGATGCTCGACTTGCTGACGGCCATCGCAGCTTCCTTGAAGGACTCGCTGACGGTCGGGTGGGCGAAGCAGGTGCGGGCGATGTCCTCGGCGCTGCCGCCGTATTCCATGTGCGCGCAGGCGGCGGCGATCATCTCGGAAGCGCCCTTGGCGACCATCTGGACGCCCAGGACCTTGTCGGACTTGGCGTCGGCGATGACCTTGATGAATCCGGCGGTGCCGTCGGTGGCGATGGCGCGACCGTTGCCCTGGAGCTGGAACTTGCCGATTTTGACCTCGAGGTTCTTGGCCTTGGCCTCGGCCTCGGACAGGCCGACGCAGGCGACTTCGGGGTCGGTGTAGATCACGCCTGGGATGACGCCGTAGTTCACGTGGCCATGCTTGCCGGCGAGGTTCTCCGCGATGGCGACGCCTTCTTCCTCGGCCTTGTGGGCGAGCATCGGGCCGACGACGACGTCACCGATGGCGAAGACGCCGGGGAGGTTGGTGGCGTAATGGGCGTCGATGACGACGCGGCCGCGCTCATCGAGCTTGAGGCCGGCTTCGGCGGCGCCGAGTCCGGTGGTGTTGGCTTTGCGGCCGACGGCGACGAGGATCTTGTCGGCCGGGAACTCGAGCGCCTTGCCGTCGCGTTCGGCGGTGAGGGCGGAGCCGGCGGCGGTCTTCTTGACGCCGGTGACCTTGGCGCCGAGCTCGAACTTGATGCCTTGTTTCTCGAAGGCGGCCTGAGCGGCCTTGGCGATGTCCGCGTCGTAGGCAGGACCGCCGATGGCCGGAAGCATCTCGACCACCGTGACCTGGGAGCCGAGGCGGGCCCAGACGGAGCCGAGCTCGAGGCCGATTGCGCCGGCGCCGACGACGACCATCTTCTCGGGGACGGCCTTGAGGGCGATACCGTGATCGGACGAGATGACGGTCTCGCCGTCGAATTTCATGAACGGCAGCTCGACCGGCACGGAACCGGTGGCGATGAGGATGTTCTTGGTCTCGAGGACGCGTTCGTCGGCGGAGCCGCGGACGAGTACCTGGCCCGCCTTGCCGAGGCGACCAAGGCCGCGGACGATCTCGACGCCGCGCTTGGAGACGAGGAACTCGACGCCCTTGTTGAGTTGGGCGACGACCTTGTCCTTGTTGGCGAGCATGGTCGGGACGTCGAAACTGAGCTTCTCGGCGCCGACGATGCCGTGGTGCTTGGCGTGCTGGACGTGGCGCCAGGTCTCCGTCGAGTGGAGCAGGGCCTTGGAGGGGATGCAGCCGACGTTGAGGCAGGTGCCGCCGAGCGTGGGGTCCTTCTCCACGAGGGCCACCTTAAGGCCGAGCTGGGCGGCCTTGATGGCGGCGACATAGCCACCGGGGCCGGAGCCGATTACGACGAGATCGAGTTGGGACATGGGTGCAAAGTAAGGGCGGGAAGGGTTCAGACGCCGAAGAGCAGGCGTTGCGGGTCCTCGATGAACTGGCGCACCTTGACGAGGAAGGTCACGGCTTCCTTGCCGTCGATGATGCGGTGGTCGTAGGAGAGCGCGAGGTACATGATCGGCCGGATGACGATCTGGCCGTTCTCGACGACGGGTCGCTCGACGATGTTGTGGAGGCCCATGATCGCGGCCTGCGGGTGGTTGAGGATCGGCGTCGAGAGCATCGAGCCGTAGATGCCGCCGTTGGAGATGGTGAAGACCCCGCCCTGGAGCTCCGGCAGCTGGATCTTGCCGTCGCGCGCGCGCTTGCCGAAGTCGCCGATGGCCTTCTCGATCCCGGCAAAGTTGAGCTGGTCGCAGTCGCGGACCACGGGGACCATCAGGCCCTTGTCGGTACCGACGGCCACGCCAATGTCGAAGAAGTGGTTCTCGATGATGTCGTCGCCGTCGAGCTGGGCGTTGATGGCCGGGACTTCCTTCATCGCCTGGACGGCGGCCTTCACGAAGAAGGACATGAAGCCGAGCTTGACCCCGTATTTCTTGAGAAATTCTTCGCCGTGGCGTTTGCGCAGTTCCATCACCGGGGCCATGTTGACCTCGTTGAAGGTGGTGAGCATCGCGGTCTCCGACTTGGCCTGGACGAGTCGCTCGGCGATCTTGCGGCGCAGCGGCGACATCCGTTTGCGGGAGGTTCGACCGGTGCGCGACGGGATCACGATGGCCGGGGCGGCCGGGGCGGCGGGGGCAGCCGCCGGAGCCACTGCCTTGATCGGCACCTGTCCCGAGAGCGCCGCGAGCATATCGCCCTTGGTGACTCGGCCGGCCTTCCCGGTACCTTCCAGGGCGGCGGGGTCGAGTCCGGTTTCGGCGGCGAGGCGACGGACGGCAGGAGAGACTTCGGCGGCGGCACCGGACTTGGCGG
>JBEELT010000003.1:0-41361 GCA_041167995.1 Verrucomicrobiota bacterium
CCGTCCCGCATGACCCCGACCTTGACCATCCGGCCCTTCCGGACGCCAGCGCGCGGCGTGGCCCGCGTCCCGGGTTCGAAGAGCCTCACGAACCGCGCCCTCATCTTCGCCGCGCTCGCCGATGGCGAGACGCGCTTCACCGGCGCCCTCTTCAGCCGCGACACGCGCATCCTCATCGCCGCGCTGCGCGAGCTGGGCTTCGCCGTCGAAGCCGATGAGGCCGCCCGCACCATCCGCATCGAAGGCCAGGGCGGACGGATCCCGCGCCGCACCGCCACGCTGCACGTCGGCAACGCCGGGACGGCCGCACGTTTCCTCACGGCGTTCCTCGCGTTGGCGCCGGACGGCGTCTACCACCTCGACGGTGACGAGGCCATGCGCGCGCGCCCGATGGCCGGCTTGCTCGCCGCGCTCGCCGGCGCCGGCTGCCAGGCGAAGAGCCCCGATGGTTCGCCGGCCACCGCCTTCCCGTTCACGCTCCACACCGCGGGTCGGCTTGGCGAACTCGTGGTGGACGCCTCCGCTTCCTCTCAGCTGTTGTCGGCTTTGCTGATGGTCCTACCTCTCGCCGCCGGCGCCTCCGTCCGGATGGCGGGCTCGACGGTGTCGGAGCCGTTCGTGACGATGACGGAGCGGATGTGCGCCCAGTTCGGCCGGCCGCTGGACCAAGCCGCCGGCCGCTGGACCTGCCCCGCGCCCGGACCCTACGCGGCCCCGGGCGCCTACGCGATCGAACCAGACGCGACCGCCGCCAGTTATTTCATCGCCCTGCCGGCCGTGACCGGAGCCGACTCGTCCGTCCGCGTACACGGCTACGCCGACGACGGGCTGCAAGGTGACACGGCATTCGCGCGCGTCGCCGCCGCCTGCGGCGCCGACCTCGCAAGCGAGGGCGCGGCCCTGCGCATCCGCGCCTGGCCGGCGATCCGCGGGGGCGACTTCGATTTCAACGCCTTCTCCGACACGTTCCTGACGTTGGCGACGGTGGCTACGCTGGCCGACAGTCCCACGACCATCCGCGGGATCGCCCACACTCGCAAACAGGAGACCGACCGCGTGCTCGCGATGGCGACAGAGCTCGAACGGCTCGGCCAGCGCGTCGTCCCCTCCGCCGCCGAACTGGCCGCCGACGGGAGCCTGTCCCGGCTGACCATCCACCCCGACCGCGCCGCGCTGCGCCGCGCGGCGGCGGACGGTCCGGTGGAGATCCGCACCTACGAGGACCATCGTATGGCGATGAGCTTCGGCGTGCTGGGTTCCTTCGACCTCTTCGGCGACGGTCGACCCTGGATCTCGATCCAGGACCCCGGCTGCACCGGCAAGACGTTCCCCGATTTCTTCGAGTCCCTCGAGGCGCTGCGCACCGGGTTCGTGCGCGTCGCCGTCGACGGCGGCGCGGCCTCGGGCAAATCCAGCACGAGCCGGGAGGTGGCCGCCCGGCTCGGGTTACTCCACGTCGACACTGGCGCGCACTACCGCTCGCTCACGGCGGCCTTGCTGGCGGGCGGCGCCACCGCGGACCGGCCGGAGTCCATCGAGCGCGGGTTGCGCGACCTGGGCCTCGGCTCCCAGGTGCTCGGATCAAGTTCCCGCCTGACGCTCGCCGGACGGCTCCCCGACGACGAGGTACTGCGGACGCCCGCGGTCAACGCGGCCGTATCCCTCTTCGCCGCCCTCCCCGCGGTCCGAAGCGCTTTGCTGCACTACCAACGATCTCAGGTCGCGCTCGCGCGCGACCAAGGCTTCGCGGGAGTGATTATGGAGGGTCGCGATATCGGTTCGGTCGTGCTTCCCGACGCCGAGGTCCGCGTCTTCCTCGAGGCCGACGCCGATGCCCGCTCGCGCCGACGCGCCGCGGAAGGCCAGGCGGACGCGGTCGATGCCCGCGACCGCCTCGATTCGACCCGCAAGACCGCCCCGCTGATGTGCGCACCGGGTGCCCACCGGATCGACAACACCCACCAGTCCCTCGCGGCGGTGGTCGCGGAGATCGTCGCCTTGATCGGCGCCGCCCGCCGATGATCCTCGCCTCAAAGAACCTGATCTACAAGGCCGTCTACCATGGCGCGCGCTCGCTCATCGAGGTTTTCGCGGCCCTGGAGGTCGAAGGCTGGGAGACGATCCCCGAGGGCGCCTGCCTGTTCGCGAGCAACCACCAGAGCATGGTGGATCCGCCGCTCATCGGCTCCTGCCTCCCGCGCGAGATCTCCTTCGTCGCCCGCCGTTCGCTGTTCGACAACCCGGCCTTCGGCTTCGTCATCCGTGCCTGCAACTCGATCCCGCTGGACCGGGGGCAGGCCGATGTCGGGGCGATCCGTTCCGCACTGGCCGCCCTCGCTGACGGCCGCGGCCTGCTGATTTTCCCCGAGGGGACGCGCAGCACCGACGGCGTCATCGCCGAGGCCAAGGCCGGAGCGGGGCTACTGGCCTGCCGCTCGGGCGCGCCCGTCGTCCCGATCCACATCCGGGGCGCGCGCGACGTCCTGCCGCGCGGCGCGCTCTTCCCCGCGGGGACGGCCCGTATCCGCGTACGCTTCGGCCGACCGCTGCACCCGCGCGATTACGATCCGGGACGCGAGCACCCGGAACGCTTCATGGAAGCTTCCCGGCGCATCCTGGCGGCCATCAAGGACCTGCCGGACAACGACGACCCGGGGCTCTGATTAGGAGATCCGCTGCGGCATCACGACGCAGAGGAAGTCTTCCTTGAGGCCGCGGATGACGCCCGGGGACATGTCGTCCTTGAACTCGAAATCGATCTCGTCCTCGGTGACGTTGCGGAGCGGCTCGATGACGTACTGGGGGTTGAAGGCAATGTTCACCTCGGGGCCGTCGTACTTCACGGCGATCGGCTCGTGGGCCTCGCCGGACTCGGACTTGGCGGAGATTTCGAGGTTCTGGCTCTTCTTCGAGACGGTCATCCGGATGGTGTTGTTGCGGTCATCCGTCATGAGGGCCGCACGCTGCACGCTCTCGAGGAGCTTCTCGCGCTCGAGGCGGACCTTGGAGCCGGCTTCCTTGGGGATGACCTGGCGGTAGTTCGGGTAGTTGCCCTCGACGACCTTGGACACCAGCTGGATGCGGTCCACGAGACCTTCGTCGTTGGTGGGGATATCGATGGTGAAGCCGACCTGGCGCTCGTTGTTGGAGACGTGGACCTTGCCCCCGGACTTCAGCAGGCGCGAAAGTTCGGTGATGGTACGGGCGGGCAGGATCAGGGCCAGGGTCTTGTCAGATCCCTCCAGCTTCTGCTCGCACTTGGCGAGACGACGACCATCGGTGGCGACCAGCGTCAGTTTGCCGGCGGAGAATTCGAAGAAGACGCCGTTGAGGATGTAGCGGTTCTCGTCCGTCGACTGCGCGTAGCTGACCTTGCGGAGCATCGAACCGAGGTTGTCCTGGTCAATCGCAATGGTCGGCTGGCCGGCGAAATTGGAAATCGGCGGGAACTGATCGGCGGGCAGGCCAGCAATTTGGAAGACCGAGCTGCCGGAGGTGATTTTCACGCGGTCCTTGCCGGTGAGTTCGACGATAGTCTCAGCGCTCGACAAGGCGCGGATGATGGGGACCAGTTTTTTCACCGGGAGGGTGATTCGCCCGGGCGAGGAGACCGCGGCCTTGATCCGGCAACAGATGCCGAGGTCGAGGTTGGTCGTGGTCAAGGTGACGGTATCGCCTTCCGCTTCGATGAGCACATTCTGTAAAATCGGCATCGTCGCCCGGTTGCCGACGACGTTGGTGACGCTCGAGAGCCCGTTGAAAAAGTGGTTCCGGTTGACCTTGAACTTCATGATGGGGTCAGAATTGAGCAACGGAGGGGTGAGTGGCAACCCTGCAATGCCCACACCGGTCTCCCCCTGTATCTAAGTAACCTTGATATATAAATACCCGTAGTATCAGTAAGGGGCGGAATCCCGTACATAGGTCGCTAACCCCTTGAAGGTCGTGGGTATGGGGGCGACCCCTGCCTGTGCCTGGAGCGTGAACAAAGCCTGCGTTGTTCACACCAATCTCCACGCACGGGTGATGCACGGCTTGTTCACACTTCGGGCACGTTGTCATCGTCGTCATCCGGTGCCGGGTCGATCTCGCTCTTTTTGAGTAGGAATAGGTGGCGGAAGACACTCCAGATGATGTAGCCGAGAAAGATCGCGGGGAAGGAGTAGGCTGGGTATTTGATGATGACCGCTCCTGCGATGATGATCAGGATGAAGACCCTCGTCTTGGCCCGGGCGGTCCAGTCGAGCTTCTTGAAACTAGGGAATCGCACGTTGCTGATCATCAGGTAGGAGATAATCAGCATCAGGGGTAGTAGGCTCCACGACCATGCTTGGACGGCCTGTTCGAAGGGATCCGCGTGGTCCCCGTTCCGCATGACCTTGCTCAGCACCAGCACGAGGGACGCCATCAAACCGGCAGCCGCCGGCGACGGCAAGCCCACGAAATCTCCCCCGGCGGCCCGCTTTTCATTCCCCGGTACCAGCGGGTTCGTGAGCACGTTGAAGCGAGCTAGCCGGACGCCGACGCAGAGCAGGTAGATGAAGGCGAGCAACCAGGTGGCCAGTTGGACGTTCTCGTCGGCCTGCGCTTTGCTGCCCGGGTTGATGATGAGGAAGCAGGCCATGAGCGCCGGCGCGACCCCGAAGGAGACGGTGTCGGCGATGGAATCGAACTCCGCTCCGAAGAGGGATTCTCGACGGGTGGCGCGGGCGACGCGGCCGTCGAAGAGATCGCACAGGCACGCGCCAAGGATGAACCAGACGGCCCATAGGTAGTGGTCCGCCCGGGCCGTGGCGGTGAGGTCGGTGAAGCGGGCCTCGATGCAGTTCTTGATCGCGAGGAAACCGCAGAGCATGTTCCCCGCGGTGAACAGGTTCGGCAGGAGGTAGATGCGGGCCGCTTGCTCGGGGGACGAGTAGGCGTTCTTTTCGGGAGGGTGGGACACGGTCAGGGTTTGGGTTCGTCGAGGTATTTCCAGAAGCCGCCCTCTTGCTCCAGACGTTCTTCGTCATCGGCGAACGGCAGGTGCGAGCGGAAGGCGAAATCGGCGAAGGTATGGCGATGGAGCACGTAGTGGGCCATCAGTGAGCCTTCTTTGGCCTCGAAATAGATGCGGAACTCGCCGACCCGCAGCCGGTGGTAGGTATGTCCCGCCCGGCGGACGGACCCGAGGTCGGACCGTCCGGCGAGGAGGTCCTCCGGCGTCAGCGAGGAGAACGCCTCGACGACCTCCATCTGCTCCAAGGTGGGCAGCTTGCCCAGGGCGCGCATGGCCTGGTCGCTGAAGTTGACTTGGTACATCGGAAACGAAGCCAACCACGCGGGGCCTGTTTCCGCAATCAATCAGTTGCCCGGGACCAGGCGGCGATCAGCGAATCCGCCCTTTTTTCGACCATATCCAGTACTTTTTCGAAATCTGTCGCCTCGCCGTAATACGGATCCGGCAAGGCTCGGTCGCCCAGAAAAAGCGCGAGCTTACCGTGGTGTTCCGGCGGGCAAAGGTCGCGTAGCACGCCGAGGTTCAGCGTGTCCGCGGCGAGGAGCAGGTCGAAATCTCGGAAGTCGTCCGGGCCGACCTGGCGGGCGCGTAGGCCCGAGAGGTCGTAGCCGCGTTTGGCCGCGTGGCGGATGCTCCGTACATCCGGCGGTTCACCGAGGTGGTAATTCTCCGTGCCGGCGGAGTCCAGTTGCAGGACGAGCCCGGCCCGGCGGGCGTGCACGCGCAGCACCTCCTCCGCCGTCGGCGAACGGCAGATGTTCCCCATGCAGACGAGGAGGATGCGGCGGGGCCGGCCGGTCACTTACTTACCGAGCAGTTTCTCGAGGCCCGGGAGGTCGCGGCCGTTCTTGGTCAGCAGCTGGCCGTCCTTGCCGTACACGAGGAGCGTGGGGATACCGCTCACGCCTTCTTCCTTGGCGATGGCTTGACCGCCCGCCGACTTGAAGGGCACGGCGCTCCAGGGCATCTTGGCTTCCTTCATATATCCGAACATCTTCTCCTCGCTCTGGTCGAAGCTCACGAACACGACGGCGAGTTTGGCCTTATTTTCGTTGGCGAATTTCACGAGTTGCGGCGTGAAGGTTCGGCAGGGCGGGCACCAGTGAGCGGAGCAGTAGACGGCCACAGTCTTGTTTTTCAGGGTCGTGATGTCGACGGCCTTGCCGGCATCATCGACGAGGCCCTGCGGGAAGCGCGTCTTCCAATCGAAGTCCGCGGCGGAAGCGAGGGTGGCGCAGAGCAGGAGGCTGAGGGAGGCGAGGAACGATTTCATAGGGGTGAAGGGTAACAGATTTAGTTCTTTAAGGTATATCGATAATTCTGATGGATTCCATCAGACCTTGCCGCCGAAGCTCTGGTGGTCGTCTAGGTCGAGTACATCGAACCAGCTGGCGATGTCCTCTCGTTTGGCTCCGGCAGGGGTGGAGGATTGGTACTCACTGAGGCGAGCCCGGCCGCCGACCGCCGACGGGGACCGCTGCTCGTGGTAGGCGCTGAAGGCCGAGATCTCGTGGGCGAGCCGGGGGGTCTTGGCGTTGGTCAGCATCCAAGCGAGGATTTCTCCGTCTCCTAAGCCTTTGGCTACCTGAGTCTTAAGAGATTCAGCGTCGACGCCAAGGAAATCCAAGACGTTCTTATCCAGGGAGCAGTTATAGGTGTATTCACCATTTTTGCCCACCAACGTGGCCCGGCACTTATCCAGCATTCGGGGCAGAATGACCAGACCTCCGAGGCGGACGCGCGGGCTACGAGGGGGGTGCTGGGTGAGGTCGTAAGGGTCGTAGGCCATGGGGAAGAGGTCTAACCCTACCCTTTTAGGGTAAACCTGCAAGTTTTCATCATCTTTTAGGGTGTTTTGTGGGTTTGCCAATTTGTCACACCTCGCTTCTTTAGCGGGATGCTTCCTCTGGCTGCCGGCATGGCCGTGGCCCCGCTGACGACGAATTGTCTGCTGGGGTGTGCGGGAGTTTTCCTCGCCGCGACCGTCCTCGATGCCTACGCCACCAAGGACGGATCCGGTAAGCTGAAGGTCGCCGGCCTGTGGTCGCTCCGGTCCGGCTGGGTCCTCCTGACCGCGATGCTCGCCTACCAAGGGTTGCATGCGCACGCCTTGCCCATCGGCAGCACGCCGGAACTGATCTTGACCCTCGGCTGGGGTTTGACGGCGCTCACCGTCTTCCTGGACCTCACCTTCGATCACCGCCTGCCGACCTGGGCGATCGCCGCGCTCACGACCGCCTGCCTGGTGATCGCCGCTTTTCTGGGCCTGCCGCTGGCCACGCCGGACGTCGCCGCCAAGCCGATGATCATCCTGCACGTCGCGACGGCCGTGCTCGCCTACTGCGTGCTCGGCGCCCAGGCCCTCAACTCCGTCGCCTACCTCCTGCAGCACCGCGCCCTCGCTGGCCGACGTTTCGGCGGTATCTATTCGTTCCTGCCGGCGCTCGTGCCGTTGGAACGCGTCGGTGGCCAGCTGCTCGGGGCGGCCGTCTGGATGCTCGGCCTTTCCCTCGTCATCGGCGCGGTCGATTGGTCCGCCGACCTCTCCTTGGTCACCTTGCCCAAGCTCGCGGCCTCGTCGGTCGCCTGGCTGGGCGCGTTGTTCGTCGCGGTCCAACGTCGGCGCGAGCGTCTGCTCGGACCGGCGTTCGCCCGCGCCAGCCTCTGGTTGCTGCTGCCCGCCCTCCTGGCGCTGTGGCTCGCCCTCCCCGCCGCGCGCGCATGACCGCTGATCGCGCCACCTTGGTCGCCCTCAGCGCGACGCACCGCACCGCCGGCCTCGACGACCGCGCGGCCTTCGCCGTGCCGCCCGCCGGGGTCGAGGCCTTCTACGCGGCGGCTCGCGAAGGTGGCCTCGCCGAAGCGGTGCTCCTCGCCACCTGCAACCGGCTCGAGGCCTACGCCGTCGGCGACGAGGCCGCCGCCTTGACCGTCCGCGCCGCGTTGCTCCGGGCCACCGGCGCCGAGCCGGAGGCGCTCGACCTGCATCTCCGTCCGATCCCCGGCCTCGCCGCCGTCGAGCACCTCTTCGCGGTGGTCGCCGGGCTCGACTCGCAGATGGTCGGTGAGGTCGAGATCGCCGGTCAGGTGAAGGACGCCTACGCCGACGCGCTCGCCCGCGGGATGACCGGCCCCGTCCTCAACCGCGTCTTCCAGCGCGCCTTCCAGGCCGCGGCCTGGGCCCGCACCCACACCGGGATCTCGCACGGCCACGTCAGCATCGGTAACGTCGCCGTGGATCTCGCCGAACGCGCGTTCGGCGCGCTCGCCGACGCCCGCGTGCTCGTGCTCGGCACCGGCGACGTCGGCCGCCGGGTCGTGCAGGCGCTCGTCTCGCGCGGTGCCGGCCACGTCGCCGTCGCCTCGCGCACCTTCGAGAATGCGCGCCTCCTCGCCGCGGAGTTCGGCGGCGCCAGCCTGCCGTTGGCCGACGCCCTGGCGCAGGCCCATGCGCACGACGTGATCGTCGGCGGCGCCGCGGTCGAGCGCGCCCTGCTCGACGCCGCGACGTTGCGCACGCACGCTGGCCGCCGGCACGGCCGCCCCCTGCTGCTGATCGACCTCGGCGTCCCCCGTAACTTCGACCCCGCCGCCCGCGCGGTCGACGGCGTCTACCTGTCCGACCTTGACGACCTCGCCGGCGTGGCCAACGCGAACCTGCGGGCGCGCCTCGCCGAGGTCGCCACCGCGCGCGCCGCGCTCGCGGAGAAGGCCGCCCGCGCCTGGGGCGCGACCCGCCGCCCCCAACCCGAAGCCGGCTCCCCATGAAGCCCACCGTCCTGATCGTCGACGACGAGAAGCATTCCCGCGAAGGCCTGCGCGCCGCGTTCGACGATAAGTACGAATGTTTCGTTGCCAAGGACGCCGCCGAGGCCGCCCGACTCATGCAGGACGTCCCGCCCGACGCCGTGCTCACCGACCTGCGCATGGCAGGTGAGGATGGGATGTCCGTCATCGAGCGCGCGCTGAAGCTGCCGCAGCAACCCGTCTGCATCATGATGACCGCCTACGGCGACGTCGACACCGCCGTCCAGGCGATGAGCCGCGGCGCCTATTGGTTCCTGCAGAAGCCCGTCGACCTCCGGCAGGTCGAGCTGCTGCTGGAGCGCGGCCTCAAGGCCCGCTCGACCGAGAAGGAGGTCGCCGTCCTGCGCACGCGGCTCGACCGCAAGTTCGCGCTCGGCGAGGTTGTTGGTTCCTCCGCGGCGCTCCAGCGTTCGATCGAGCAGGTGCGCTCCGTCGCGCCGTCCAACGCGACCGTGCTCCTGCTCGGTGCGACGGGCACCGGGAAGGAGCTCTTCGCCCAGATGATCCACCAGGCGAGCCAGCGCGCGAAGGGACCGTTCATGGCCGTGCACTGCGCGGCCATCCCGGCGAACCTGCTCGAGAGCGAGCTCTTCGGTCACGAAAAGGGCGCGTTCACCGGCGCCAACGAGCGCCGCGTCGGCCGCTTCGAGTCCGCGGACGGCGGCACGCTCTTCCTCGACGAGATCGGCGAGATCGACGCCACCACGCAGGTGAAGCTGCTCCGCTTCCTCGAGACGCGCGCGGTCGAGCGGCTCGGTTCGCATCGCCCGATCGCCCTCGACCTCCGGCTCGTCTGCGCGACGAACCGCGACCTGCTGCAGATGGTGAAGGAGGGGAAGTTCCGCGAGGATCTCTATTACCGCCTCTCCGTCGTGCCGCTGCGCCTGCCGGCCTTGCGTGAGCGTGGCGACGACATCCCGCTGCTGCTCACCCATTACCTCCGTCGCTTCGCACGGGAGAACGGCGTGGCCGAGGCCCGGCTGTCGCCGGAGGCCCTCGGCGTGCTCGCGCGGTACGATTGGCCCGGCAACATCCGCGAGCTCCGTAACGCCTGCGAGAACCTCGCCGTACTGCGCGCCGGCAAGGTCGTCGGCCCGGCCGACCTCGATCCGCGCTTCGCCGCGCCGGCGCCCGCCCTCTCTGGCGGCGGTGCCGCCGGCGGCCCGGTCGGCCCGCTGGTTTCGCTCGACAAAGCCGCCAACGAGAAGCAGCTCCTCCGCCAGGCGCTGCTGTCCGCCGCGGGCAACCGCACCCGGGCGGCCGAGCTCATGGGCATCTCCCGGCGCACGTTGCACCGCAAACTGCTCCAGTGGCCCGAGCTCGAGGCCGAGTCACCGTCGACATGATCCGGTTGTGCGCGTGGTTCTGTTCCGTCGCCGTCGTGGCCGCGGCCGACATCGCCGGGTCCGATCTGCTTGCGCCGGCCTTGCTCGTCGGGGTCCGCCAAGTGGCCCCGGCCGGCAAGTCCGTCGACCTAGCGGGGACCTTGTCCGCGCGCCGCGGTCTCGCCGCCGGGCAGGTCGGTTGCGCGCTGCTACTTGGTCGGCCCGATGAGCCCGCGCCCACGGTTTCCGCGGGGGTCGAGCTGGTGCCCTTCCCTTTCGCCCGCGCCGCGGCCGTCGTCGCGGTCCACCGTTCCAACCCGGTCGAGCAGGTGAGCTTCCCGTCCTTGGCGGGGATCCTCGCGCGCGAAACCCCCTCTCCCCTTGGCAACTGGAACGAGCTCCCCGGCGGTGGTCGCAGCGACCTCTTCACCGTGGCGATCCATTCCCCCGATGGGAGCTTCGTCCGCGAACTGGTCCGGGGCTTGGCCCTCGCCCAAGGTCCGTTCAGGGACAACGTGCGGCTCGATACGCCGGCGTTGCAGGTGAAGGAAACCCTGGCCTCGGTTTCCGGCGCCTTGGTCCTCCTCCCCTACCCCGCCGCCGCCGAGGCCAAACTCCTGCAGATCTCCGATGGTCGGCCTGGACGGTCTCTGACGGCCTACACCCCGACCGAGATGAACATCTACAACGGAGACTACCCGTTGAGTCTGCCCGCCATCCTCTATATAAGGAAGGACCAGCTGGCCCTTTACGCCCCCGTGGCCCGTTGGATCTTATCCGATGAGGCCGCCGCCCGCCTGCGGGAGCGTGGCCTGACCCCCACCCCCCCTTCCTTGCGCGGCCGTCTCCTCCAAAGGCTTGACACCCGCTAGGGGCTTTGGTCTGCTCCCCTTCCAGTGCGCGTGTAGCTCAATGGTAGAGTACCACCTTGCCAAGGTGGCTGTTGCTGGTTCAAGTCCAGTCGCGCGCTCCACTTTAAAATGGAGCCAAAACCCGCCGAAACCCGGCGGGTTTTTCATGTCTAGGCGACCGGGGTGGTCGGGAAAGTGACCGTCACCCGCAGCCCCTTGGGCTGGGCGGGTTCGGCCGCGGCCGAACCCCCGTGGAGTTCAGCCACTTGGCGGACGATGCTCAGCCCGAGACCGCTACCGCCGGCTCGTCGGGATTTATCCGTCCGATAGAAGCGGTCAAACAGCCTCGGCAGGTCGACCGGTGCCACGCCGGCGCCGTCGTCGGTCACCCGGAGCAGGACGCCTTTCTCCCCGCCCTCCGTGGCGATGAGGATCCGGGTCGCCCCGGCCGCGTGGGCCAAGGCGTTGTCGATGAGGTTCTGGAGCAGGCGGCGAGATTGGACCAGGTCTGTCGCGGCCGCTTCGTCCGCCCGCAGGTCCAGCGCCAGCTCGATGTCGGCCGCCCGGGCCCGGGCCCGGTACTCCTCGCAGACCTCGCGTGCTGCCCGGTGCAGCGCCCCGGGTTCGCGATGGGCCCCCTGTCCGCTCTCTAGGCTGGCCAGGGCGAGCAAGCCTTCGACCAGCCCCTGCAGCCGACCCACCGAGCTGACGATTTTGCGGATGAAGCGCGTGCGATCCTCCGCGGACATCGTCGCATGGTCGTCGTCGAGCGTCTCCGCGTAGCCGCGCAGGATCGTCACCGGCGTGCGCAGGTCGTGCGAGACGTTCGTCACGAATTCCCGTTCCATCGCCTGCAGCCGCTTCAGCGCCGTCACGTCCGCGAGCACGAAGATGGCAGCGTCTTCGCCGAAGGCCTCCGGGTCGGTCCGGGCGCCGGCCGCCTGGACCCACACGTCGGCCAGCGGCGCGCGGTTGAGCAGGATCGTCGCCTTCGCTTCGCCGGCGCTCCGCACCTGTCCGATGAGCTCGATGAAGTCGGCGCTCCGCACGAGCGGTACCACCGCGCCGCCGGCGTCGTCCGCGCTCAGCCCGAAGAGCGCGACGGCCGCCGGGTTGGCGAGCCGCAGCCGGTCGTACGCGTCCACGACGAGGACTGCGTCGGTGAGCGGCGCGAGCAGCGCCTCGATGCGCCGGGCGGCCGCCGCGCGGATCTCCCCTTCTCCGCTGGCTCGGGACTCCACGGCGCGGAGCAGTTCGTCGAGCCCGAGCCAGCGGACCAGCCGGCCTTCGGGCCGCCGCGTCGGTTGCCCGCGCAGCAGCACGCGGCGTGCCCACGTCAGGCAGCGGCCGAGTTCCGCCGAGCACCACCCCGCGAGCGCGAGCGCCGCGACGAGCAGGATCCACGGCAGCCAGGTCATCGCTCGTCAGCGTGGCGGCCCACCGGACGGGGGCGAGCGCAAAGCCGTCAGCCCGCGACGCGGTAGCCGACGCCGCGCACGGTTTCGATGACCTCGCCGGCGGTTCCCAGCTTCTCGCGCAGGCGGCGCACGTGCGTGTCCACGGTGCGGGTCTCGAGATCCGGCGAGTAGTTCCAAACGTCGGCCAGCAGTTCCTCGCGCGACTGTACGCGGCCTTTCCGCTCGAGCAGCAGGCGCAGCAGCTTGAATTCCGTCGCGGTGAGTTCGACCGGCTTGCCCTGCGCGGTCACCTCATGGCGCTCGATGTCCAGCAGTAGCGCGCCGGCGGCGAGGCGCGTCGACGGCTTCGCCGCGGCGGACTTCGCGCGGCGCAGCAAAGCCTGGGAGCGGAGCATCAGTTCGCGCACGTCGAACGGCTTCGCGACGTAGTCGTCGGCGCCGCTCTCCAGCCCCTTCACCTTATCGGCGGTCTCGGCCTTGGCGGTCAGGAAGATCACCGGCGTATCCTGCAGCAGGGCGTCGGCCCGTACCATGCGCAGCAGTTGCACCCCGGTCAGCTCGGGCATCATCACGTCGAGGATGATGAGGTCGGGCCGGAAGTCGCGGGCCAGGCCGATCGCCCGCAGCGGGTCGTTCAGCGCGCGGACGGCGTAGCCGGCTTGGCGGAATTTGTAATCGAGCAACTCGGTCACGTCCGCTTCATCGTCGACGACGAGGATGCGCTTGAGGTGTTCGGCGTCCATAAGGGTGAACCCTACACAAAGGCTTAGGCGGGCTTGCCGCCAGCGTTAGGTTACGATTGAGACAATCGGGATTCGGGCATAAATATTCGCTTAAGTACTTACTAATAAATAACTTACAAATGTCCGAAGCGAGACTGTCACCCGCCCTCGCCGTAATCTTAACGATGGGCCTGTTCCACGTGGAACACTAGCCCACTCCCCTGCCCTCACGCTTCCTTTTTGGCTCTGAACAGGATCATCAAGAGCGAGATGTCGGCTGGGTTCACCCCGCTGATACGGCTGGCTTGGCCTAGGGTCAGTGGCTGGATTTGCTGCAGCTTTTGCCGAGCTTCGAGGCGCAGCCCATAAGCCTTCATGAAATCGAACCCCGTCGGAACTTTGAAGGCATCGAGGTCATGGAGTTTCCGTACCGATCGGAGTTCGCGCTCCAGGTAGCCCCGGTATTTGACCCGGTACAGGACTTCGGCCTGAACTTCCGCGGTTTCGGTCAGGAAGCTCGGCGGCAGGTCCGCAGGCGTCGATTCCCACTCCCGGCGGATGACATCGCCCGCGATACCTCCTTTGATGGCGAGTTTCTCCATGTATTCGACCCAGTGGGCCACTTGGGCTGCCTTAGCTTCTATTCGGGCCATTCGCTCCGGTGGAACCAGCCCAAACTCGGACGATTTGCCCTTAAGGCGGATTTCCGCGCTCCCGTGGTTGAAAAGCAGGCGGTATTCGGCCCGGCTCGTGAACATTCGGTAGGGCTCCTGGGTGCCCTTGGAAACTAGGTCGTCAATCAGGACGCCGATGTAGGCCTCATCGCGCCCGATGACCATCGGGGTCTGACCGCGTACCTTGCAGGCGGCGTTCACGCCGGCGACCAATCCTTGGGCGGCGGCTTCCTCGTAACCGGAGGTACCGTTGATCTGGCCGGCGAAGAAGAGGTTTTCGACTTTCTTGGATTCGAGCGTCGGGAAGAGTTGGGTGGGAGGGGCAAAATCATATTCCACCGCATACGCCGGCCGCATCATCACGGCTTGTTCCAATCCAGGGACGGAATGGAGCATCTCCAGCTGGACCTTGAAGGGCAGGGAGGTCGAAAGACCGTTGATGTACCATTCGTCCGTGTTCCGGCCTTCAGGTTCCAGGTAAAGCTTATGGGTGTCCTTGTCCGCGAACTTGACGAATTTATCTTCGATGGAGGGGCAATAGCGGGGGCCTACGCCTTTGATCTCGCCGCCATAGAGTGGGGAGAGGTGGAGGTTATCCTGAACGATTTTTCCCGTGGCGGCGGTAGCCTCGGTCATCCAGCAGGTCACCTGATTCGTGCCCGGGGTCCATCCTGGCAGCCGCTGCTCCGAGTGTTCCACGTGGAACAAGTCGGGCTGTTGCCGGGTGTCATGGAAGGCGAAAAGGGTAGGGGAGGCGTCGCCTGGTTGGGGCTCGCACTTGGTAAAGTCGATGGAGGCTCCGAGGATGCGCGGAGGCGTCCCCGTCTTGAGCCTTTGGAGTTCGATTCCAGCCTCTAAAAAACTGATGGACAAAGACTTAGCACTAAAGTCGCCAAGTCGCCCGCCCTCGGTTTTATTGGCCCCGATGTGCATCAGGCCTCGCAGGAAAGTGCCGGTGGTGACCACGACGGTCGAACCATGAAACTCCAAATCCAAGTTGGTTTGGACCCCCTTCACCGCTCCTTCCTTATAGAGGAGGCCGGTGACCTGGGCCTGGAAGATGGTCAGTCCCGGTTGCCCTTCGCAGAGGTGCTTCATCCGGAATTGGTAGGCCTTCTTGTCGCACTGGGCCCGGGGCGCTTGGACGGCGGGGCCCTTGGAGGAATTAAGCAGCCGGAACTGGATGCCGGTCGTATCGGCGGTCAGGCCCATCTCCCCGCCCAGCGCATCGATTTCCCGGACGATATGTCCCTTGGCCTGCCCCCCGATGGCGGGGTTGCAGCTCATCTGGGCGATGGTGTCGACATTGCCTGTCAGGAGCAGCACGTCCACGCCCATGCGGGCCGCGGCCAGGGCGGCTTCGACCCCGGCATGGCCGGCCCCGCAGACGATGACGTCGTAGGGTCGGTCGGGCCCGAGGCGGATTTCTTTGCGGGGAGGCATAGGCGGACTCCCCGGAGGGAATCACTTACCTATGCAGAAGGAAGCAAAGAGCTTGTCCAGCATACGCTCATTATCGATGCGGCCGACGATCTCCCCCAGGGCGTCCAGCCCGCTCCGGGCTTGGGCGGCGGCCAGTTCCGTCTGGATCGGGGCCCGGAGGTGCCCGGCGGCCGCGGTCAGGGCTTCGGCCGCCCGGGCCATCGCCTCGGCGTGACGGACGCCCACGACCAAGTCCTCGGCCCCCGGCGCGATCTCCCGGGCGACGAGGAATTCCCCGAGCTTGGCGCGCAGCGCCTCGGCGTCGCGGCCGTCGAGCAGGCAGGCGGAGAGTTTGGGGAGCGTCGGCAGGAAATCCCGTTGCGCCGGGTGCGCGGGGAGATCCGCCTTGTTCGCGACGACGAGCGTGCGGGCGGGATCGAGCAGCGTGAGGAGTTCCGCGGGCAGGGTGGGTGGCGCGGCCGAGGCGTCGACGACCAGGAGGAGGAGGTGCGCGCCGCGCGCCTGCTCGAGCGAGCGCGCCATCCCGAGGTGCTCGAGCGCCGAACCGCCGTCGCGCAGGCCCGCGGTGTCGACCGCGGTGACGGCGAGCGGCAGGCCCGCGACGGGCGCCTCGAGGTAGTCGCGCGTGGTGCCGGCCTCGGGGCTGACGATCGCGCGGTCGGCGCCGGCGAGCGCGTTGAGCAGGCTCGACTTGCCGGCGTTCGGCGCACCGACGACGGCGACGCGCAGCCCGGCGCGTAGGGCGGCGTCGTGCCGCGCGGTGCGGGCGTAGTTGGAAAGTTCGGACGCAATTTCGAGTAAGCGGGCCGAGGGTCCGCGCGGGTCCTCGGCCGGGAGGTCCTCCTCGGGGAAGTCGATGTGCGCCTCGAGCTCCGCGAGGACTTGGAGAGTCCGGTCCGTCCAGCGCGCGACCAGCCGGCCGAGTTCCCCCGCGAGCTGGCGCCGCGCGGAGGCGAGCGCGCGCTCGGAGCTCGCGTGGATGAGGTCGGCGACGGCCTCGGCCTGCGTGAGGTCGATCCGACCGGCGAGGTACGCGCGCCGCGTGAACTCGCCGGGCTCGGCTAGGCGCGCGCCCCGCGCGAGGCAGTCCGCGGTGAGCCGGCGCACGAGCAGCGGGTTGCCGTGGCAGGTGATCTCCAGCGAATCGTTCCCGGTGAACGAACGGCCGGCGCGCCAGAGCACGGCGACCACCTGGTCGATCGGCGCGCCGTTGCCGTCACGCCAGATCCCGAGGGTCGCGGTCTTCTCAGTGAGGGGCGTCCGCCGGCGGAGCGCGTCGTGGGCGAGCGTCGCCGCGAGCGGGCCGTCGACGCGCACGATGGCCAAGGCCGAGCGCCCGGCGGGGGTCGCGGCGGCGACGATGGTATCGGAGGAGGACATAGCGGCGGTCGGCGTCATCCCAAGGGCCGCGGGGAGGGGAGGCAAGCGGTGTCATACTTCCCAAAAAGGCTGGAAGGGCAGGGCGGGCCTGCCACAGTCCCACGGAGAACCCTCCCGTGGAAATCCACCGCTTCCTCCTTCCCGAACCCGCGCGCCGGATCGCCGCCGACCATGGCACCCCTTGCTATGTGTACGACCAGGCCACCCTCGAGGCCCAGGCCGACGCCATGCTGGCGTTCCCCAACGCCTTCGGCCTCACCGTCCGCTTCGCCATGAAGGCTTGCCCGAACGCCGCGGTCCTGCGGGTCTTCGCGAACAAGGGACTCCATTTCGACGCGAGCTCCGGCTGGGAAGTCCGCCGCGCCATGCTCGCGGGGGTGCCGGCCGACCGGATTTCCCTCTCTTCCCAGGAGCTACCCGAGGATTTTGCCCCCCTTCTTAAGAAGGGCGTCCACGTCAATGCCTGCTCCCTCCTCCAACTCGAGCGGATAGGCCAGGCCCTCCCCGGCCATGAGGTCGGTCTCCGTTTCAACCCCGGCCGCGGCTCGGGCGGCAACGGCAAGACGAACGTCGGCGGTCCCGACTCCTCCTTCGGCATCTGGCACGAATGGGCGGACGAGGCCCAGGCTATCGTGCAGCGGCATGGACTCAAGGTCGTCCGCATCCACACCCACATCGGGTCCGGCAGCGACCCGCTCGTCTGGCAGGAAGTCTCCGCGGCCAGCCTCGCGTTGGTCGGCCGCTTCCCGACCGTGCAGACGCTCAACCTCGGGGGCGGCTACAAGGTCGCCCGCGTCGCCGCGGAGAAAGGCACCGATCCCCAGGTCGTCGGCGCCCCGGTCAAGGTCGCCTTCGAGAAGTTCGCCGCGGCCGATGGTCGCCGGCTCCGGCTCGAGATCGAGCCCGGCACCTTCCTCGTCGCCAACGCGGGCGCCGTGCTCGCGCGGGTCCAGGACATCGTCTCCACCGGCGCCCGCGAATTCCTGAAGCTCGATTCCGGCATGACCGAGATCCTGCGGCCCTCGCTCTACGGGTCGCAGCACCCGGTCCACCTCTACCCCGCGCAGGCCACCGCCGCGACGCGCGCCTACGTGATTGTCGGCCACTGCTGCGAGTCTGGCGACCTCATCAGTTGCGCCCCGGGCGAACCTGAGACGCTCGCCACCCGCGACTTGCCCGAGGCCCGGCCCGGCGACCTCTGCGTCATCGGCGGCGCCGGCGCCTACTGCGCAGGCATGAGCACGAAGAATTACAATTCCTTCCCCGAGGCGCCGGAGGTCCTGTTGCGTCGCGATGGGAGCGTCGCGCTGATCCGCCGTCGCCAGTCGCTCGAGCAGATCCTGCAGAACGAGCTGCCCGGCGAGGGCCTCTGACCGTGGCGTTGGTCTCGCCGCCCCTGGGCGCCACCGTGCCCGCCTCGCCGCACGCGACCGTCGTCAGCCTGCCTACGCTCGCCGACGTCGAAGGCTACGAGCGCAAGGATCCGGCCACGCTCCGCCACATCACCGTCGGCTACCCGCGCTTCGTCCGTAACCGGCTCGTCAGCGAGGCTGCCGCGCGCGCCGCCTCCGCGCTGGGCCGCGCCGGCGAACTTTTTCCGCTCGTCTCGCGCGCCGCGGCGCTCGCGTGGGCCGCGCGCGCCGGGGCCGCGGTGACGTCGCTCGACGAGGTCGGCGATTGGGTGCTGCTGACGACGCCGCCGGGCGACGCCGCGGCGCGCCTCGCGAAGTTCGTTCAGCATACGGGGACCCTCATCTCCTCGCGCCAGGCCGCCGCGACCCTCGCGCCGGAGCGTCGCCACGTGGGTGCGCCGCCGGCGCCCGTGCAGGCCGCCCTCGCGCCCTACCTCGCCGGCGTCGCGCCCGCCGACATCCTGCTCGCCACTTCCGGCATGAATGCCGTGGCCGCCGCGATCGCCGCGATCGACGCGGTGCAGCGCCCACGTGGTCGCCGGGTCTGGATTCAGTTCGGCTGGCTCTACGTCGATTCGACCCGCCTGCTCGAGAAGGCCGCGGACGCCCCGCATCATTTCATCGCCGACGTCCGCGATCTCGCCGCGGTGGAGCGCCTCCTCGCCGCCGGCGATGTCGCGGGCGTATTGACGGAGCTCCCGAACAACCCGCAGCTGGAGACGGCGGATATCCCGGCGTTGCGCGCGCTCTGCGACCGCTACGGCGCGCGCCTCCTGCTCGACCCGAGCTCCGTCGGGCTCGCCACCGTCGACGTCCTGCCGTGGGCCGACATCCTCTGCTGCAGCCTGACGAAGTATGCGGCGTCCGAGGGCGACGTGATGGCCGGCGTGCTCGCCGTCAACCCGTCGCGCCCGGATGCCGCCGCGCTCCTCGCCGGCGCCCGCGCGCACCTGGCGCCGCTACACCCGCTGGACACCGCGGCGCTCGCCACGCAGGTCGGTCGGCTCGGCGAGGTGACGGCCCGCCTGTCCGCGACCGCCGCGGAGATCGCGCGCCGGTTCGCCGCGCATCCCGCGGTCGCGCGCGTGCGCACGGCCGACACTGGCCCGACCGCCGCCGCGTTCCGCGCCCTCCGTCGGCCCGGTGCGGGCGCCGGCGCCCTCATCACCATCGAGCTCCGCGGGGAGATGCGGCGCGTCTACGACCGCTTGCGCGTCGTGAAGGGTCCCAGCTTCGGCCTCCGGTACACCTTGACCACCCCCTTCCTCTGGCTCGCGCACTTCGACCAGGTCACGACCGAGGCCGGGCGCGCGGAGATCCGCGCGGCCGGCCTGGATCCGGACCTGCTCCGCGTCTCGGTGGGCGTCGAGTCGCCAGAGGAGATCTGGGACGCCTTCAGCGAGGCGTTGGGGTGAGGCGTCCGCTCAGCCTTCCTCCTCGTCGTCCGGCTGGTCGGGTTCTTCGCGGGCGGCCTGTTTCCGCGGCGCCGCGGCCTTGCGGGCTTCGCGCGCCTTGACCATTCGTTCGCGGAACGCGGCCTTTTCCTTCTCGAGCAGACCCGCCGCTTCCGGGTCGACCTTGCCGAGCCCCTCGGCGAAGGCCTTCCGGTAAGCCTCCTCGGACTCGGTCGCGCGCTTGTTCGCCGTCCGGTATTCGGTCCGGGCTTTCTGCGCGAGCGCTCGGTCGGCCTTCGCCTGCTGGTGCGCGGCGGCGACCTCGGGGAGCGCGTTCGCCTGTTTTCGCGCCGCGGTCAGCCGATCGTGGCCCGCGTCGTCTTCGCGAGCCGGCGTGGCGGCCGCCGGCTTGTCCGCCGCATAAGCGGGGAAGGGGAGGGGCGTCGCCAGGAGGGCGAGCGCCAGGAGGGAGGAGGAGGTGTTCATGGTTTTGGTGGGAACGGGCTTGAGGAGGGGGCGGGCCTCTGGACAATTCAAGCCGAGCCCTCTGGGGTTCATCGCATGAGATTTCCCCCCCGTCCCCTGCTGGGCTTGCTCCTGGCCTGCCTCTTCGTCCTTCCCTTGGCCGCGCAGAAGAAGAAGACCGGCGGCCTCATCCTCGAGGCGCCCGAGCTGCCGCCCGTGCCGACGATCCCGAACGCGTTCTCCCAGGTCGTCGGCACCCAGATCATCAGCCCCGCCTACAAGTTCACCAAGGAGGATGCGACGGTCGAGGGCGCGCGCGAGATCGCCAAGCTCGGCTCGCGCATCCTGAAGATCCAGCTGCCGGCGCCGGCCCAGTTCACCGAGCTCATCGGCATGCCCTTTACCCACTACCTACTCTGGTACCGCACCGGCAACGAGTGGAAGGGCGGCATGACGCCCGAGCTGCGCCGCAAGGAATACAACGCGACCTACCTGTTCACCAAGGACCTCCTCACCCGCCGCGACACGACGGGCAAGACCTTCTTCATCGGCCATTGGGAGGGCGACTGGGCGCTGCTGCCGAACATGGATCCCAAGGGCGCGTTCGACGCCAAGGCTGCGGCCGCGATGATCGAGTGGCTCAACGTCCGCCAGGAAGCGGTCGAGGACGCCCGCCGGGAGGTGCCCTACACGCGCTGCCGCGTGTACACCTACGCCGAGGTCAACCGCGTGATGGACGCCTTCAAGGGCGGCCAGCAGCGCATGATCAACGCGGTCATCCCCAAGACCAACGTCGATTTCCTCTCCTACTCCGCGTACGACGTCCAGCTCCAGCCGCTCGAGACGGTCCGCGCCGCGCTCGACTACGCCAACCAGCAGCTCCCGCCCAAAGCCGGGCTGCCCGCCCGCCGCGTCTTCATCGGCGAATGTGGGCTCTCCTGGGAGGCCTGCGGCGGCGACGGCAAGGTCCACGAGCAGCGCAACCGCGAGATCCTTGCGAAGTTCCTCGCCTGGCGGCCCGCGCTCGTCCTCTACTGGCAGCTGTACAACAACGAGGTGAAGGACGGCAAGCAGGTCGGCTTCTGGCTCATCGACGACAAGAAGCGTCCGACGCCCCTCTACGGCACCCTCCGCGACCTGCTCACCCAGCAGGAAGAGGTGGCTAAGGAGATGCTGCTGCGTTCGCGCCGGCTCCCCTCCTTCGAGGAGATGGCCACCTTCTCCGAGAACTGGCTCAGCCAGCGGGGCCGCTGACCGGACTCCGGACTTGAGGTCCCGCCGCCGCCCCCGAGATTGACGCCATGCGCAACGCCCTCTGCCTCGAGGCCTTCGGGACCTTCTTCCTGTGCCTCGCGGTGGCCGTCGCCGGGGAGCCGCTCGCGGTTGCCGCTGTCCTCGGCGCCCTGATCTACGCCGGCGGTCCGATCTCCGGCGCCCATTACAACCCGGCCGCGACGCTCGCCTGGTGCGTCCGTGGTCGGCAGCGCTGGCTACCCGGCGTCGCCTACGTGCTGGTCCAGCTCACCGCCGCCCTCGCCGCCGCGGCCGTCGCCGGCCTCCTCGCCGGTCATGACCCCGAGCGCACGGCCGCCGCCGCGCGCGCCATCGACGACCCGGTCTTCGAGGGCTTCTTCCGCGAGGGTCTCGCGGAATTCCTCGGCACCTACCTGATGGCGTTCGTCATCCTCATGGTCGCGACGTCGCGCCGTACGGCCGGCAACGGCTACGCCGGAGTCGCCATCGCCCTCGTGGTGTACGGTGCTGCCGTCGTGTTCGCGCGCCAGGCGCCGACGTTCAACCCCGCCGTCATGCTGGCCGCGAGTTTCCGCGACGTCTTCGCGGCCTTCACCGCCGAGGGCGAGGCGTTCAAGGCGCTCCGCTCCGAACTCGCTTTCGTCGCCAAGTTCACTCCCCGCTACCTCTTGCTGGCCGTCCTGCAGCTCGCAGGGGCGGCGGCGGCGGCCTTCACCTTCCGCGGGCTCTTCCCGGAGGAACGCTGAAATCCCAAGGCAGGGCTTGAATCAGGCCGAGGAGGACCCAAGGTCTCTGCATGAATCCGCTCTTCGCCGCCCATAAGCATTACGGCTCGCTCCTCCTGGTTCTGATCCTGGCCGTCATCGTCGTCGCCCTGACCAAGGGGCCGAAGCCGGTGCTGCAGCGCATCGTCGCCGTCCTGGTCGACATCAACCTCGTCGTCGGTCTCCTCGTGGTTTTTCAGGCGGAGGCCCGTAACGTCTCCTGGTTCCACCCGCTCTTCGCGCTCGGCGCGGTCGGGCTCCTGCACGCCTCCGCCAAGAGCGAGGACAAGGCCAAGGTCGTCCGCTGCTTCTCGCTCGCACTCGTTCTCCTCGTCGCCGCCTGGTCGGTCAACGCCCCCTGGGGCCCTTCCTTCTTCAAGGATGAGAAGACGGGTCAGCCCATTCTTCCGATCAAGTCGGTCCCTGCGGCCATTCAGCCTGCCGCAGTCAAGTAAGCGGCCAAGTCACGTTTCGGTCACGACGGCCCGGACATTGTCCGGGCTGTTTGACTTCCCATTGACGCGGGGTTGGTTGGAGCGACACTTCCGGCCCGCCGTCCGATGTACCGTCTCGCCCTCAATATGCTCTTCGGGGATCTCGCCAAGCTGGCGATGCTCCTGTGCGGCCTGGCGTTCTCGGCGCTCCTGATGGCCCAGCAAAGCTCGGTCTTCTTCGGGATCATGAGCTGGACCTACACGCCGATGGTCAACATCCGCGCGCAGGTCTGGGTCAGCGACCCGATGGTCGAGCAGGTCAACGACGCCAAGCCGCTCCGCGACACGGATCTCGGCCGCGTCCGCTCGGTCGATGGCGTCGCCTGGGCCGCCCCGCTCCACACCTCCTTTGTCCAGGCGCGCATGCAGGATGGCAACTTCAAGCTGATCACGCTCGTCGGTATCGATGCCGACACCTTCGCCGGCGCGCCCGCGGTGCTCTCGCAGGGCCGCATCGAGGATCTGCGCCTTCCGGATACCGTCATCGTCGATGAGTGGGGCGCCGCGCTGATGGGTCGGATGGGCGTCGGCCCCGACGGCAAGCCGCGCAACACCCCGCTCAAGGTCGGCGATACGTTCGAGATCAACGACATCCAGGCGCGCATCGTCGGTATCTGCCGGGTGAAGCGTGCCTTCACCGGTGGACCGTTCGTTTACACCACTTACGATCGTGCCAAGGGCTACACCCTCGGCGCGCGCCGCACGCTCAGCTTCATGCTGGTCGAGCCGCAGAAGGGCGTGGCGCCCACCGAGCTCTGCGACCGCATCGAGCGCGACACGGGCCTCAAGGCCTGGACCTCGGACACCGTGATCTGGAACTGGGGCGAGCGCAGCCTGGCGCGCAACACCTTCTGGTGGTTCTGGACCAACACCGGCATCCCGTTCTCCTTCGGCACGGCGGTGCTCCTCGGCCTGTTCGTCGGCATCGCGATCTCCGGGCAGACGTTCTACTCCTTCGTGCTCGAGAACCTGAAGTATTTCGCGGCCATCAAGGCGATGGGCGCGGGCATGGGCGTCATCGCGCGCATGCTCCTCGTGCAGGCGTTCACCGCCGGGCTCATCGGCTTCGGCCTCGGCGCCGGGATGGCGCAGGCCATCGGCCGCGTCATGATCGAGAAGGGCATGCCGCCGTTCGTGATGTACCCGCAGATCCTCTGGGCGACGTTCGCCTTGGTGCTGGGCATCAGCCTCGTCTCCGCCCTCATTGGCATCATCAAGGTGTCGCGCGTCGACGCCGCCTCCGTCTTCCGCGGATGAGCCACCTCGCCCACACCGTCGCCGTCCGCGCCACCGGCGTCGACATGTTCTTCGGGACCCCCGAGAACCGCGTCGTCGCCCTCAAGCAGGCCGACTTCGAAGCCCGCCGCGGCGAGCTCATCATGCTCGTCGGTCCGTCCGGTTGCGGGAAGACGACGCTCCTCTCGGTCATCGCCGGCACGCTCATGCCGCAGGCCGGCACGGTGGAAGTCTTCGGTCAGCGCCTCGACGGACTCGGCCAGGAGGCGCTCACGAGCTTCCGCCGCCAGAACCTCGGCTTCGTCTTCCAGTCCTTCAACCTCATCCCGACGCTTACCGTTGCGGAGAACGTGATGATTCCGCTCCTGATCCAGGGACGCCCTTACGACGAAGCCCATGCGCGAGCCCTCGCCATCATCGAGAAGGTCGGCCTGAAGGGCCGCGAAGAAGGCCGGCCCAACGCGCTCTCCGGCGGCCAGCAACAGCGCGTCGCCATCGCCCGCGCCCTCGTGCATGAACCGCCGCTCCTCATTTGCGACGAACCGACGTCGGCCTTGGACAAGGACACCGGCGCCCAGATCATGCAGATGGTCCGCGATCTTTCCCGCTCCCCCGAGCGCTGCGTGGTCGTCGTGACGCATGATCACCGCATCTTCCGCTTCGCCGACCGCATCGCGGAGATGGAGGACGGCCGCATCAGCCGCGTGGTCGACGACCCGCGCCTCCTCGACACCTCCCAGCTCTGAGCCCCCTTATGTTCAAGAAACGCCTCCTACTCTTCGCCCTCGCCCTTGCCGGGGCGGTCGCCGCGCTGCAACTCACCCGCGGCACGGCCACCGAAACGCCGATCAAGCCCCCGCCTTACGAGCCCGCCACCCGTGACAAGGACGGCCTCATCGCCGCCGCGGGCCTGATCGAGGCCGTCGCCGAGAATACGCTGCTAGGCTCTCCGACTTCCGGCACGGTCGCCAAGGTCCACGTGAAGGTCTGGGATAAGGTGAAGGCCGGCGACCCGATCCTCACCCTCGACGACCGCGACCTCCGCGCCCAGAACGCCGTCCAGAAGGCCGCCGTCGACGCCGCGGTCGCCACCGCTGAACGCGCCGCGGATGCCGCGCGCCGCTGGACCGGCCTCAAGGACAGCGGCGCCGTCTCGGCCGCCGACCTCCTTTCCTACCAGATGGCCGCCAAGGAAGCGCAGGCCAAGCTCGCGCTCGCCCGCGCCCAGTTCGACCAGACCGCGGTGCTCCTCGATCGCCTCGTCCTCCGTTCGCCTATCGACGCGACGGTGCTCCAGGTCGGCGTCCGCATCGGTGAGTTCGTCACCGCCGGGGCCAAGGCGCCGGTCGTCCTCGGCGACATTTCCCGCCTGCAGATCCGCTGCGACGTCGACGAGCAGCTCGCCACCCGCATGCGCGAAGGTCTGCCCGCCAAAGGCTACCTCAAGGGAGAGAGCTCCCTCGCCGGCGGGAAGGACCGCTCCATCGCCCTTAAGTTCGTCCGCATCGAGCCCTTCGTCATCCCGAAGACCTCGCTGACCGGCGCGAGCATCGAACGCGTCGACACCCGCGTCCTCCAGGTGATCTACCAGTTCGACCGCCCGACGGGCCGCGCGCTCTTCGTCGGCCAGCAGATGGACGTCTACATCGACGCCTCCCAAGATGCGCCGGGTAAATAAGACCTGCCTACTCGCGGCCCTGGCCTTCGCCGGCTGCGCCCACGAGCCCGCCCCGCCACCCGCCGCGCCCGCGGCCCCCCCCGCCTTCTCGCAGTCCGGCGCCGCCGCCGATGCGCGTTGGGCCGAGGCCTTCGGCGACCCGGCCTTGCTCGACCTGCTCGCCCGCGCCCGCCGGGGCAGTCCGGACCTCGCGCTCGCCCGCGCCCGTCAGCGGGAGGCGGTCGCGCTGCTCCGCGCGGCCGACGCCGGCGACGAACCCGCGCTCTCCCTCGGCGCCGTGCAGGAAGCTTCCCGAATCTCGGTGGCCAACGGCCGCTTCCCGCCGGGCATCCCGCGCCGCACGGACGTGACCGCCTTCGCCGCCAAGGCGTCGTGGGAGCTGGATGTCTGGGGCCGCGAGGCCGCCAAGTCGCAGGCCGCCGCGGCCGATGTGCGCGCGGCGAAACTCACCGCCGAGCAGGCGGATCTCGCCCTCGCCGCCGAGGTCGCGCGCCTCTGGTTCGCCGTGCGCGGCGCCCGCGAGCAGCTCGCTTTCCTCGAGACCGAGTTCGCCACGCGCTTCCGCGAGATGGAACTGGTCGAGCGGACCGTGGCCGCCGGCCTGGTCGACTCCGACCCGCTTTCCTCCGCGAAGTTGGCGGCCGCCCAGGCCAAGGTCGACGAAGGCCTCGGCCGTCGCCGCGTCGCCGCCGCGGAGAACGCGCTGCGTGCGCTCATCGGCGCCGCTCCCGGCGAACCGCTGCCCCTCGCCCGCGCGCCCGTCGCGATGCCGACGTTCGGTGCCGGCGTCCCGTCGGAGCTGCTGCTGCGTCGCCCTGACCTCGCCGCCGCCGCCGCGCGCCTCGACGCCGCCGTCGCGCGCGAGGGCGCAGCCCGCGCGGATTTCTATCCTTCCATCACGCTCACCGGCCAGGCTGGCTGGCAGGCGGATCCGGCTTCGCGGATTGGTCAGGGCGCCGCGGGCTTCTGGAGCCTGGCGCCGTCCGTTGACCTGCCGCTCTTCGACGCGGGCCGGCGCGAGGCCAACCTCGAGGCCGCGCGCGCGCGGATCGATGGGTCCGCAGCCGAGTGGACGAAGGCTGTCCTCGGCGCCTTCCGCGAGGTCGAGGACGCCCTCGCCGATCTCCGCGAACTCGCGCAGCAGGAGGAGTTGACCGCCCGCGTCCTCGCGGCCGTCCGCGAACGTCTCGCCAACGCCGAAGCCCGCCTTCGGGCCGGCCTGGCCAACGAGAGCGAGCTGACCGTGGCCCGTCGCGACGAGGCGCTGGCCGCGCGCACGCTCTCGCTGGTCGTCTGGGAGCGCCGGCAGGTCGCCGTCCGCCTCGCCGCCGCCACCGGCGGCGGTTGGTCGTCGAAGTAATTACGCCAAAGAAGCAGGGCGTCCTCGCGGACGCCCTTGCTGTTTCCGGTCAAGGCGCTCAGGCCTTGATCTGCGGGCGCTTGGGATCCGGCCAGTCGATGTGGAAGAACTCGCCGCGGGGCTTGTCCTTGCGCTCGTAGGTGTGGGCGCCGAAGAAGTCGCGCTGACCCTGGAGCAGGTTCTGCGGGAGATCCTCGGTGCGGTAAGAATCGAAGTACGAGAGCGCCGAGCCGAGGGTCGGCACGGGGATGCCGTGCTTCACCGCGAGGGCGATGACCTTGCGCCAGTTCTTCTGCGCTTTCTTCACCGTCTTCTTGAAGTACGGGTCGAGGAGCAGGTTCGCGAGGCGGGGCTTCTTGCCGAAGGCCTCGGTGATCTTCTGGAGGAACCGCGCGCGGATGATGCAACCGCCGCGCCAGATCTGGGCGATTTCGCCGAAGTGGAGCTTCCACTTGTACTCATTCTGGGCCTCGCGCATGAGCTGGAAGCCCTGGGCGTAGGAGCAGATTTTGGAGCAGTAGAGGGCGTCGCGGATCTGCGCGATAATCTTGGCCTTGTCCGGGTTGGTCATCGCGCGCTTCGGGCCGCGGAGGGCCTTGGCGGCGGCGACGCGCTCCTCCTTGACGGCGGAGAGGCAACGGGCGAAAACGGCCTCGGCGATGGTCGGCGCGGCGACACCCATGTCGAGGGCGTTGGCGCTCGTCCACTTGCCCGTGCCCTTCTGGCCGGCGGTGTCGAGGATGACGTCGACCAGCGGCTTGCCGGTCTCGGGGTCCTTCTGCTTGAGCACCTTGGCGGTGATCTCGATCAGGAAGGAGTTGAGGTCGCCCTGGTTCCACTCCTCGAAGGTGGTGCCGATCTCGTCGGGGGTCATGCCGAGGAGGCCGCGCATAAGGTCGTAGGCTTCGCAGATCATCTGCATGTCGCCGTACTCGATGCCGTTGTGGACCATCTTGACGTAGTGACCGGCGCCGTCCGGGCCGATGTGCGCCACGCAGGGCACGCCGCCCTTGATGGGCTTGCCCGGGGTCGCGCCGGTGAGCTCGACGCCGGTGGCGGCGTCGACCTTGGAGGCGACGGCCTCCCAGATGGGCTTCAGCTCGGCCCAGGCCGCGGCGTCGCCGCCCGGCATCAGGGACGGTCCGAAGCGGGCGCCTTCCTCGCCCCCGGACACGCCGGAGCCGATGAAGCGGAGGCCCTTGGCCTTAAGTTCCTTCTCGCGGCGGATGGTGTCCGTCCAGAGCGCGTTGCCGCCGTCGATGATGATGTCACCGGCCTCGAAGACCCCGGCCAGCTCATTGATGACGGCGTCGGTCGGGGCGCCGGCCTTCACGAGGATGACGGCCTTGCGGGGCTTCTTCAGGGAAGCGGCGAAGTCCTTCATGGTGGGACAGCCGGTCAGCTTGCCCGGGGTCTTCGGGTTTTCCTTCACGAACTCGTCGGTCTTGGCGGTCGTCCGGTTGTAAACCGAGATCGCGAAGCCGTGGTCGGCGATGTTGAGGGCGAGGTTCTGGCCCATGACGGCCAGACCGATGAGACCAATGTCGGATTGCATAAGAGGAACCCATGCGAACTCCCGGGGGCGGGCATGGCAAACCAGAAAACGGTGGTTTTCCTTCAAAACGGGGCGGTGGCCGGTCTGCGGGACGGCTTTCCCCTCGCCACCTTCGCGCGCGCTCCCATCTTGGGAGACCGCCATGTCCCAGCTCGTCGGCAAACGCATCACCCTCGGGGTCACCGGCTCCATCGCCGCCTACAAGGCCGCGGACCTGACCTCGCAGCTCGTCAAATACGGCGCCGAGGTCCAGGTGGTCATGACCAAGGGCGCCACCCAGTTCATCACCCCGATGACCCTCCAGGTGCTCTCCCGCCGGCCGGTGGCGTTCGACCTTTGGGCCGAAGGCGCCAACTCGATCCCGGGCCATATCGAGATCGCCGATTCCTCCGACCTACTCCTGGTTGCCCCGCTTTCGGCCAACGTCCTCGCGGAGTTCGCCCACGGCCTCGCGCCGGACCTCCTGAGCAGCATCTACCTCGCCACCCGCGGTCCGGTCCTGCTCTGCCCGGCGATGAACGGCAAGATGTACGAACACCCGGCCACGCAGGCCAACCTCAAGACGCTCCGCTCCCGCGGCCACGCCGTCGTCGACCCCGCCGAGGGGATGCTCGCCTGCGGCTACGAAGGCGTCGGCAAGCTCGCGCCGGTCGAGGAGATCGTGAGCCGCGTGCTGTCGATCCTGGGTTGAGTCGGATGGACTCCCGCGCCCTGCGCCAGCGGATTGAAGCTTCGGCGAAGGAGCTGGGTTTCGACGCCTTCGGGGTCGCGCCCGTCGAGGTCGACGTCCGGGCCGACTACTTTAAGAAGTGGATCGCGGACGGCATGCACGGCGACATGGCTTGGCTAGCTCGTAATCCCGATCGCCGGACCGACGCCCGCCGGGTGCTGCCCGAGGCCCGCAGTCTCGTGGTCGTCGGGCTCAATTATTACCAGCCGCATCCGCCGGCTGGTTACCGCATCGCGAAATACGCGCTAGGCGCGGATTACCACGACGTGATCCTGGCCCGCCTCCAGGAGCTGTGCGTCGTGATGAAGTCCCTCGGGGGCGAGCAGAAGCCTTACGTCGATACCGGACCGGTGCTCGAGAAGCCCGTCGCGGCCGCCGCCGGTCTCGGTTGGCAGGGCAAGAGCACGATCCTCATCCACCGGGGCGCCGGCACCTGGCTCTTCCTCGGCGTCATCCTGACGACCCTGGAGCTCGAGGTCGCGACCACACCGGAGCCCGATCGCTGCGGCACCTGTACCCGTTGCCTCGACGCCTGTCCGACCGCGGCGATCATCGCGCCCTATCAGATGGATGCGCGCAAGTGCCTCGCCTACCTGACCATCGAGCACAAGGGCGCCATCCCCGTCGAGTACCGCGAAGCCCTCGGCGACCGAGTCTTCGGCTGCGACGACTGCCTCGACGTCTGCCCTTGGAACAAGTGGGCGGCGGTCACCCGCGAAGCCCATTTCGCCCCGCGTCCGCACCCCCCGCTTCGGACGACGCTGGCTTGGACGGACGAGCAGTTCCTCGCCCACTTCCGCGGCACGCCGGTCGAGCGCCTCGGGCTGGCGCGTTGGCGACGCAATGCGCTCACGGTCCTGGGCAACGTCGGCCGGCGGGACGATCTGCCGGCCGCCGAAGCGTTGCTCGGCGACCCCGACCCGATGGTGGCCGAGCATGCGGCGTGGTCGGTCGCCCGCCTGCGCACGCGCTGAACCTACGGGTTGCCTCGGACCCCGGCCTCGTCCTAATGGGAGCCGTGACCCTCGCCCAAGCCTACTACGCGCTCGCCGCGGTCCTGCTGCTCGCCGGTTTCCTGGTCTGGACCGGCGCCGCGGTCCTGCGTTCCTTCCGCCGCTCGGGCTTCGCCACCGCCGTCCTCGGCCTCGCCGCCGTCGCCTGGTTCGTCGGCTGGCTCTGGTTCCTGCCCGAGCCCGACCTCGCCGGCATCAACCGGAACCTCGTGCTCGCGGTCTTCACTGTCGCGAGCCTCGCGACCTTCAAGTACCTGCCCGACCTCCTCGCGATCCGTTCGCTCGGAGTCCTGATGATGTTCCTCGCCCGCCACGTGCTCGACGCCGGTTACACGCACCTGCCCTACAGCCTTCTGGCCGCTTCGGTCAGCTATGGGTTACTGGTCCTCTTCGGCCTCTGGTGGGCCTCTTCGCCGCCCGCCTTCGTCCGGCAATGCGACTGGGTGCTGGCCGCCACCATCCGCTATCGCCTCCTCGGCGCCTTCCTCGCCGGACTCGGCGCGGCCTGCGTCTACCAAGCGTTCCATCTGGCGTGAGTCGCGCGCTCCTCATCGTCGTCTCAGGACCCGCCGGTAGCGGCAAGACCACGCTCTGTTCCAGTCTCACCGGGGCCTGCCCGCAGGCCATCCGTCGCGTGATCACCTGCACCACGCGCGCGCCGCGGCCGGGGGAGGTCGACGGCGTCGACTACCACTTCCTCGCGCGCGCCAGCTTTGAACAGCAGGTCGCCGCCGGCGTCTTCCTCGAGCACGCGCACGTCCACGGCAACCTCTACGGTCCGCGGGCGGCCGACGTCGCGGCCCATCTCGGGGCCGGTTTCGACGCGCTCCTGAACGTCGACGTGCAGGGCGCCGCGACGATCCGCGCCAAGGGTGCCGCCGACCCGCGGCTCGCCGCCGCGCTCGTCACGGTCTTCATCCGCGTCAGCGACCGCGCCGAACTGCGTCGTCGCCTCACGGGCCGCGGCACCGACCCGGCCGACGAGATCGACCGGCGCGTGGCCGCCGCCGAGGAGGAACTCCGGCATGCGGGTACCTACCAGCATGTGATCGAAAGCGGTAGCCGCGAGGCTGACTTCGCCGCGCTGCTCGCCATCTACCACGCCGAGAAGGCCCGCCGGCCGTGATGGAGAAATCCGACATCGCGGCGGTCCTCGACGAGATCGCCACCTTGCTGGAGCTGACGGGCGAGAACCCGTTCAAGATCCGCGCGTACTCGGGGGGTGCCCGCATCCTCGAGAACCTGACCGAGGACCTCGGCGAGCTCATCGACGGCGCCAAGCTGGCCGACATCCCCGGCCTCGGCGAGGCGCTCGTCGACAAGATCACGACGCTCCGCCGCGACGGCGTCCTGCCGTTCCACCAGAAGCTCAAGGCCTCGATCCCCGCCGGCCTGCTCGAGATCATGCAGATCCCCGGGCTCGGGCCCAAGAAGGTCCGCGCCCTGTGGACGCAGCTCGCGGTCGAGGACCTCGCCAAGCTGAAGGAGGTCTGCGAGTCCGGCGCGGTCGCCGAGCTCAAGGGTTTCGGCGCCAAGACCCAGGAGAAGATCCTCGAGGGCATCAAGAACCGTATCGCCTACGGCAAGCGGCACCGCTGGTACGAAGCGGCCGCCATCGCCGAGCCGATCCTCGCCGGCCTCCGCGCGCTGCCGCAGGTCGCGCTCGCCGAGTCCGCCGGTTCGCTCCGCCGCGCCCGCGAGACGGTCGGCGACCTCGACTTCCTCGTGGCGTCGTCCGAGCCGAAGCCGATCATGGACTGGTTCGTCGCCTACCCGGGCGTCAAGGAGGTCACCGCCCACGGCGAGACGAAGTCCAGCGTGCGCTTCGAGAACGGCCTTCAGGCCGACCTCCGCGTCGTTCCGGCCGAGCAGTTCTACTTCGCGCTCCATCACTTCACCGGTTCCAAGGAGCACAACGTCGCGATGCGCCACCGCGCGCTCGGACGGGGCCTGAGCATGAGCGAATGGGGCTTCAAGTCCGTGGACGACAAGACCCTCGCGCCTGGCGCGAAGAGCGAGGCAGAGGTCTTCCGCGCGCTCGGCCTGCCATGGATCCCGCCCGAGCTCCGCGAGGGCAACGGCGAGATCGACGCCGCGGAGGCCGGCCAGCTGCCGCAGCTCGTCCAGCTCTCCGACCTCCGCGGGGTCTTCCACAACCATACCACGGAATCCGACGGCGACCACACGCTCGAGCAGATGGCCGCCGCGGCTGAAGCCCACGGCTGGGAGTACCTCGGCATCTCCGACCATTCCAAGTCCAGTTTCCAGGCCGGCGGCCTCGACGAGGCCCGGCTGGAAAAGCAGCTCGCGGACATCGCGGCGCTCAACGCGTCGGGGAAATTTCGCGTGCGCGTGCTTGCCGGCAGCGAGGTCGACATCCTCAAGGACGGCACGCTCGATTTCGCGGACGACGTGCTCGGTCGCCTGGACTTCGTCGTGGCCTCGGTGCACAACCTCTTCACCTTGGACCGCGAGTCCCAGACCGACCGCATCATCAAGGCAATCGAGAACGAGCACGTCGACATGGTCGGCCACCTCACCGGCCGCCTGCTCAACAAGCGCGAGCCCTACGAGGTCGACATCGCCAAGGTCATCGACGCGGCCGCGGCCAATGACACGATCCTCGAGCTGAACGCCAACCCGTGGCGCCTCGACCTCGACTGGCGCTGGTGGCGCCGCGCCGCCGACAAGGGCGTACTCTGCTCGATCAACCCGGACGCCCACCACGTCGACCAGCTGGCGTTCGCCGCTCACGGCGTGCGCATCGCCCGCAAGGGTTGGCTGACGCCAGCGCAGGTGCTCAACACGCGGCCGCTGTCCGAGGTGTTGCGCTGGCTCGGCCGCTGAGCGCCCGCTTCCGGCTCGCCCTGCGGGGCCCGCCCGCCCTAGGGTGCGGCATGCTCCACGATAAGCGCCGCCTGCTCCTCATCGCCGGTCCCTGCTCCCTCGAGTCCGAGGCCAACTGCCGGACCGTCGCGACCGAGCTCAAGGCCCTCGCCGCGAAGCACCCGGAACTGAACATCCTCTTCAAGGGTTCCTACGATAAGGCCAACCGCACCTCGCTCGACGGCGACCGCGGCCCTGGTATGCAGGCCGGCCTCGATCTTCTCGCGATGGTGAAGAAGGACTTTGGGTTCAACGTACTCACCGACATCCATGGTCCCGAGCAGTGCGAAGCCGTCGGCAAGGTCGTCGACGCCCTCCAGATCCCGGCGTTCATGTGCCGCCAGACCGACCTCCTGGTCGCGGCCGCCAAGACCGGCAAGGTCGTCAACGTGAAGAAGGGCCAGTTCCTCTCGCCGTTCGAGATGCGTTTCGTCGTCGACAAGCTCGAGGGCGCCGGCGCCGCCGAGATCTGGCAGACGGACCGCGGCACGACCTTTGGTTACCAGAACCTGGTCGTCGACATGCGCTCCTTCCCGATCATGGCCGGCTTCGGCCACCCGACCATCATGGATGCGACGCACGCGGTGCAGCTCCCCGGCGCGGCCGGCGGTGCCTCCGGCGGCCAGCGCGAATATGTGCCCGTCCTCGCCAAGGCGGCCCTTGCCGCGGGCGCCGACGGTCTCTTCATGGAGACACACCCGGACCCGAGGAAGGCGATCTCCGACGGTCCCTCGCAGGTGCCGCTCGCGGAATTCCCGGCCCTCGTGGAGTCCTGCCTGCGCGTCTGGAAAGCCGTCCGCGCCTAAGCCGGAAACCGCGCGCGCGCCGTGGCGCGGTCGAACTTGCCGCGCGCATCCGTCGGGAGTTCCGCCACGAACGCGTACGCTTTCGGGCGGGCCGCCGGCTCGAGCCGGGCCGCCGCCTGGCGTAAACCGGGTTCGAGCGCCGCGTCGCCGACGACCACCGCCACGACGCGCTCGCCCCACTGCTCATCGGGTACGCCGAACACCTGGACCGTCGCGACCGCGGCCAGCGCCGCCTCGACGCGCGCCGGATCCACTTTTTCGCCGCCGGTGACGATCACGCGGTCGGCGCGGCCCAAAATCCGCACGGTGCCGTCGGCGGCGAGCTCCGCGCGGTCCTGGGTGCGCAGGCCCTCCGCCGGGAAATCCTCGCCGGCCCAAAGCCCGCGCGCGAGCGCCGGCGTCGCGATGGTCAGGAGGTCGTCCGCCAGGCCGAAGCGGACGCCCGGTAGGGGCGTCCCGCGCGGCGGCAGGTTCTTCCATAGGCGTTCGGGCGGGCAGAGCGCGCACGCGGCCGCGGTCTCCGTCATCCCGTAGGTGAGGTACACGGGCAGGCGGCGGTCGCGGATCGCGCGCAGGCATTCCGGCGGCACGGCCGAACCGCCGAGCAGCACGACCTTGAAACGGCGCAGCCAGGCTTCGCCGTCGGGCCGCGCGAGCAGGCGCATCAGTTGGGCGGGTACCAGCGAGGCGACGCGGGTACCGTCGGTCGGGAGGTCCACCTTTGGCAGCTTGGCGGACGGCGCGAAGCGTCCGTCCAGCGTGACCTGTCGGCCGCCCGTCAGCGCCGCGCGCACGAAGGGCATCAGTCCGCTGACGTGCCAGGGCGGCGTGAGCGTCGCGCCGTGGAGCGTCGGCGCCAGGCCGCGCGCGACGAGGCCGTCGCGTAGGGCGCGGACCGCCGCGGCCAGCGAGTTCGGGTCATGGATCGCGAACTTGACGCGGCCGCCGGTCCCGCCGGTCGGGATCATCGTGCGGCCCCGCCAGCCGGCCGGCCAATCCGCGGGGGCCGGGCCCGTGGTCGTGAGTTCCATTCCGACCACGTTCGTACCCTGCGGGATCAGCCGCAGCGCCTCGGCCAGCTCGGAGGGTCCCCAGTCCGGGTTGCCGAGGAAGACCGGTTCCTCGGCGCCCCAGGCTGCGGCGACCGCCGCGAGGTAAGCCCCGTGGTCGCGGTGGAAGACGGCGACCCCGCTCATGCGAGCTCCTTCCAGAAGGCGTCCCAGCTCTGGTCGAGCAAACCCCGCACGACCGGCCCGCCCGTGTGGCGGTCGCGTCCGTCACGTTCGAAACGACCCAACGTGTCGAAGCCCACGGCGCCGCCCGCGGGGTCCTGCGCGGCGAGCCACAGCGCGGCCTGCCGCCCGATCGCGGTCTCGAAGGCGGAAGAGTAGACGACCGGGCCGACGCGCGTCGTGCGCCAAGCGCGGAAGGCGTCCCAATCACCAACCAGCGCCGGCTTCACGACGACCGGCCCCGTCCAGTCGACCCCGGCCGGCGTGAGGAAGGATTCGTCGAGCGCCACCTTGTCCGGGCCGAGCGACGCGTAGCCGGGGTGCCCGACCGGCAAAGGTTGCTCGAGGAAGTCGATCCGTGGCTCTGCGCGGGCGAACTCCGTCCAGACCCGCGCCGCTCCGAGGTCCAGACCGCCGTTGGCGTCGAGCCGCAGGCGCACTGCGGGCACGGCGGCGAGGAGCGCGCGCACGTCCTCGGGTCCGGTCAGCCCGGCAAGTTTCACCTTCACGGTGGCGAAACCTTCGGCCGCCTTCGCGCGGACCGCCTCGGTCGTCGCCGCTTCGGCCAGGCCAGCGCCTTCGAGCCGGCCGGCGTAGCCGGCGATCTCCGGCCAATGGGCGCAGGAGGAGAGCGCCCCGCGCAGGCAGGGCAGGGTGTCGCCTGCGGCCGCGGCCACCGCGCGCACGCGCCCGAGGCTACCTTGCGCGGAGCGGATGACCTCGGCGGCTTGGTCGATCGTCTCGGTCGGGAAGCCGGGCCAGGGCGCGACTTCGCCGTAGCCGACGCCTTCGTCCGTCTCCGTCCGCAGGAGGAGCCGGTCGACCGCCTCCACGGGGCCGCGGCCGGTCAGCAGCGGGCGCTGGAAGCGTCGCCGGACCCGCAAGGTGTCGATTTTGCCCCCGTTCATCCGTCCGATGTTCGCTAATCCGGCCCGGCCCGCAAAAACAAATTGCCAGCCTTCGGGGGGCTCCCTAACACCCTTGGGGGAAACCGACCTCTCATGGCCTCCTCGAAATCCTCGGGCCGCGTTTCCCTCGACGAACGCTTCTACCTCCCCGCCGACCGGTTCTTCCCGGCCAATGCGGGCTTGGGGTTGACGTACGACGACGTCTCCCTGGCCACCCGTTATTCCGAGGTCCTCCCCCGGATGACCCGCCTAGATTCCGCCCTGTCCGCCGGCCTGTCGCTCTCCCTCCCGATCGTGTCCTCCGACATGGATACGGTCACCGAGCATCGCATGGCCATCGCCATGGCGCTCAACGGCGGGCTGGGGCTCGTCCACTATAACATGGCGGAGGCCGACCAGGTGACCGAGGTGCGCCGCGTCAAGAACCACATCCACGGCATGATCGGCGACCCCGCGGTGGTCTCGGCCGACGACACCATCGGGCAGGTCCTCGCGCGCATCGAGCGGGACGGTCTCGCCTTCAGCACCTTCCCGGTCACGGCCCCCGACGGCACGCTCCTCGGTCTCCTGCCCGGCAGCACGGTCAAGGAACGCCACGGCCAACGCACGGTCGCCGCGGTCATGATCCCCCGCGACAAGGTCTTCACCGTCGCCGAGAAGGACCTCGGCAAGGACCCCATCGCCACCGCCGACCGCAAGTTCTCCGACCACGTCGGCCAGAACAAGCTCCTCGTCGTCGACGCCCGGAACAAGCTGCGCGGCCTCTTCACCCTCAGTGACATCGAGCGCATCTCCGAGGAATCCCGCGCGCACGTCCGCCCGACCCGCGACGCCAACTTCCGCCTGCGCGTCGGCGTGGCCGTCTCCGTCCCGCGCCGGCCCGACGGTGAGATCGACGGCGACCGCTTCCTCGCGCACGCCGCCGCCCTCGTCGAGGAGGGCGCCGACGCGCTCGCCGTGTCCACCGCCCACGGCCACACCAAGGGCGTCGGCGATGCCATCCGCCTCCTGCGCAAGTCCCACAAGGGCCTCACGCTCATCGCCGGCAACGTCACCAGCGGCGAAGGCGTGGAGTTCCTCGCCGCCGCCGGCGCTGACACCATCAAGATCGGCCAGGGCCCCGGCTCCATTTGCACGACCCGCATCGTCGCGGGCGTCGGCATCCCGCAGCTCACCGCCCTGTACGTCGCCTCGCGCGCCGCGGCGAAGAAGGGGGTCCGTATCCTGGCCGACGGCGGCATCACCAAGTCGGGCGACATCGTCAAGGCGCTCACGCTCGCCGACGCGGTGATCCTCGGCGGCCTGCTCGCCGGGAGCCGCGAGGCGCCGGGCAAGCTGATGGAGATCAACGGCAAGACTTACAAGGAGTACCGCGGCATGGGTTCGCACGAGGCCATGCGCAAGGGTTCCGCCGCCCGCTATGGTCACGCGGCCGGCGGCAAGTTCAACAAGGTCGCCGCGGAGGGCATCGAGGCCCTCAAGGAAGTCTCTGGTTCGGTCGACCAGGTGCTCGGCACCCTCGCCGGCGGGGTCCAGAGCGGTCTCGGCTACCTCGGGGCCCAGAATCTGGCGGAACATCGCAAGAAAGCCCGTTATATCCGGGTCACCCCGGCCGGTCAGCGCGAAGCGGCGCCGCACGACGTGATTGAAATCAAGGCCGGATCCTGATACCTTTTCGTTCCCTCCCATGCTCGCATTCTTCCGCAGCCTCTTGGTCTTCCTGCTCGGCGCCGTCGTCGGCGCCGTCGCGCTGCTGATCTTCCTCCCAACCTTCTCGGTCACCTTCAGCAACCGTCCAGATAACCGCGCCGGGGCGAAGCCTGCGGCCGTTAAGCCGGCTCCGGTCAGGGTCGTGGAAAAGCCCGCCGAGCCGGTGGCGAAGGTGGAGGAAAAGCCCGCCGAGCCCGCCGAGCCGGCCAAGCCCGAGGAGCCGGTCGCGGTCAAGCCGCCCATGAAGGAGACGCCCGCCGAGCCGGCCAAGCCGGAGGAACCGGTCGCCGTGAAGCCGCCCATGAAGGAGACCCCCGCCGAGCCGGCCAAGCCGGAGGAACCGGTCGCCGTGAAGCCGCCCATGAAGGAGACCCCCGCCGAGCCGGCCAAGCCCGAGGAGCCGGTCGCGGTCAAGCCCGTCAAGCCAGCCGCCGAGGAGAAGCTCGACTTCACCCTGCTCAACGGTCGCCCGATTTTCTGGCCCGCCGCCGTCGTCGTGACCACGGCCACCAGCACCCCGCTGATGGAGAAAGGCGCCAAGGTGGCGGACATCCCGCTCGACGTCGGGACCACCCTCCAGGTCTCCAAGGTGCTCGGCGACGGGGCCTTGCTCGTCCGCGCCCAAGGCATGCAGTTCGAGATCGACTACCGCCTGACCGACTTCGACGCCATCGTCCGCAAGAAAATCCAGGATGTCATCGACGCCGGCAGCAAGGTGCCGCCGCCCTTCAAGTCGGCCCCGGTCTACGTCCCGCCGATCGCCCCCATGCCGGTCGTGCCGCCCCCGCCGGTGAAGCCCGCCCCCGTGGCCCCGCCGGCGACTGGCCCGTCGTCGACCTCCCCCGCGACCAAGCCTTCGCCGACCCGTCCTTCCGGCGGCTCCCTCGATGACAAGATGAACTCGCTCTTCGGTCGCCGCATGTCCGACGAGGAGAAGGCCGATGCGAAGGCCGCCGAGAAGAAGAAGGCGCCGGCCAAGTGAGCGGCGCCAAGGTCTACTCCTGGAACGTCAACGGCGTCCGCTCGGCCTTGGGCAAGGGGTTGGCGGACTTCGTCGCGGCTGCCGCGCCCGACGTCCTCTGCCTGCAGGAGACGAAGTGCGAGACCGCCACGGCGCGCGAGCTCGGCCTGGCGTTCCCGCACCAGGCTTGGCATGAAGCCGAAAAGAAGGGCTACTCCGGGACGGCCATCCTCTCCAAGGTCGCGCCGCTTTCCGTCGCCACCGACTTCCCGGGCGACCATCCGGCCGAGGGTCGCGTGGTCACCGCTGAGTTCAACGGCCTCTTCGTCGTCAGCGCCTACGTCCCGAACTCGCAGCGCGAGCTCGAGCGGCTGGATTACCGCCTGAAGTGGGACGCCGATTTCCGCAAGTACCTCGCCCGGCTGGCCAAGCGCAAACCGGTCGTCGTCTGCGGTGACCTCAACGTCGCCCACGCCGAGATCGACCTCGCGAACCCGGCCACGAACCGCCGCAACGCCGGCTTCACCGACGAGGAGCGCGCCTCCTTCGGCACACTGCTCGTCGACCACGGTTTCACCGACACCTTCCGGGCGCAGCACCCGACGCTCGCCCAACGCTACAGCTGGTGGTCCTACCGGCCCGGTATCCGTGCCCGCAACATCGGGTGGCGCCTCGATTATTGCCTGACGTCGGACGGTCTGGCGTACGACCAGCCGGAGATCCACGACCAGGTCAAAGGGTCGGATCACTGCCCGGTGTCGGTGCGCGTGCGCGCCGAGCTCTGAGCAGCCGGCGGAGCAGGCTCACGACCAGGTGGCCGAGCGTAGCCCCCGCGACGATGAGCACGCCCACCGGGGGACCCCAGACTTCCAGCGGCGTGTCCAGGAAGACGTTTGCCGAACCGTTCGCGACCCCCGCGTAGCGGACCGCGATCGTTTGGCGCACCCGCAGTTCGGCCAGCAGCGGCGAGACCGTCCCCGTCAGGCGTTCCCCGGCGGGCGTGGTCCAGGCCACGGCATAGGAGGACCGGTCGTCGTCCTCGGCGCCGCGCATGACGCGGGTGACTTCCGCCGTGGCGACCGGGTGGCCCCATTGCGCTTCCACGCTGAGCGGCAGCATGTAGGCGAGCACCGCGCCGGCGACCGCCAGCCCGAACGCCACGAAGCCGAGCGCCCATCTGAGCCGCACCGGGTCGTCCGGCGGCGCGGGCGCCTCCGCGGGCGGGATGAACGGCTCGGCGCCCATCCTTCAGTGGTGATCCTTGCCCATCAGGTGGCGGACCCAGGGTACCAGCGCGAGCAGCACGAGGGCCATGAGCCCGACGACGATCGCCTGGTCGCGGAAGAAGTTCGCCAGCTCGACCGGGTCCTTGGGCGAGAAGCCCGCCGAGAGCGTCCCGGAGAGTTTATTGCCCAGCGCGGTGGCCATGAACCATACGCCCAGGACGAGCCCCGTGAGGCGCTCGGGCGCCAGCTTGCTCATCGTGCTGAGCCCGACCGGGCTGAGGCACATCTCGCCGAGCGTCTGCAGGAAGTAGACGCCGATCAGCCACCACGGGCTCACCTTGCCGGCGACGATGCCCTGGGCGGCGGGCACCATCAGCGCGAACGAGAGCCCGAGGAAGAGCAGGCCGAACGTGAACTTCAGCGCGACCGATGGCTGGCGCGTCCCGAGCGCGACCCAGAGCCACGCGAAGACCGGCGCCAGGGCGATCACGAAGAGCGCGTTGACCGACTGGAACCATGAAGACGGGAAGGCCTGGCCGAGCAGTTCGGTGCGGGTGAGCTCGTCCGCGAACAAGGTCAGCGTCGTACCCGCCTGCTCGAAGACCGCCCAGAAGAGCACGGCCGCGATGAAGAACACGCCGATGGCCGCGATCCGCTTGCTGTCGTCGTCTTTCCGCAGGAGGCCGAAGTAGAGCACCACCAGTAAGGGGAGTCCGTAGATGGCGTAGCCTAGCCAGGCGTAGGGTATGGAGAGCCAGATTGGTGAGAGCGAGAGGTCGAGGAAGGGGACCTGGAAGGAGTCGGTCCGGTCCAGCTGCATCATCAGCGTGAGCAGCACGGCCGTGCCGAGCGTCACGAGCGCGAGCCGTTTCCACGGGCGCCGATGGTCGGCGGCCGGCGCGTCGCCGACGTGGCGGACCCAATTCAGGCGGCGGACGTAGACCCACATGCCGAGCGTCATGCCGATGCCGGCGGCGCCGAAGCCCCAGTGCCAGGAATGCCGAGGGTCCAGCCCCCAGCCGACCAGGATCTGCTTGAAGCCTTCGTCCTGCGCGAGGTAGCCGGTCACGAGCGGGGCGGCGAACGCGCCGATGTTGATGCCCATGTAGAACAGCGAGAACCCGGCGTCGCGCCGGGTGTCGCCGCGGCGGTAGAGCCCGCCGACGAGTGTGCTGATGCTGGGCTTGAGCAGGCCGGTGCCGACCGCGATCAGGATCAGGCCCGCGTAGAAGGTCGGGACGGAGTCGAACGCGAGCGCGTAGTGGCCGGCGGTGATGATGAAGCCGCCGATGAGCACGGCCCGGCGGGCCCCGATGAAGTTGTCGGCGATGAACCCGCCCAGGATGCAGAGCATGTAGCTCGACATCACGTAGTTGCCGTAGACCGCCGCGGCGTGCGGCTGCGCGAAGCCCAACCCGCCGGACGCCACCGGGGCGATCATGAAGAGCATGAGGAGCGCTCTCATCCCGTAGTAGGAGAAGCGTTCCCAGAGCTCGGCGAAGAAGAGGTTGCTCAGGCCCTTGGGGTGCCCGGCGATGCCACCCCCGTGGAAATCCTCCGGCACGTGGGGGGTCGGGTCGGGGATCGGGCGAGGCGTGCTCATGCGGGGAGGCCGAAAGCGTCTGGAAACAGCCTTTTCAGGCAACGACTTTGGGTGC
>JBEELT010000004.1:0-39521 GCA_041167995.1 Verrucomicrobiota bacterium
GGCTATGGTGGTCCCAGTCGCGGTGGTAGAGCTGGATGAAACGGCTGCCGCGCTCGGCCAGCCGGCGGGCGAGGAGGCAGTTGGCGGCGAAGGACCCGTCGCCCGGTTCGCAGCCGTAGAGCGCCAAGGTCTCGGCGGTCTCGCCGGAGACGTCCATCAGGCCAGGCACGCTGGCCTGCATCTGGAAGGCCATCTCGTACTGGGCGATGCGCGTGGCGATCTCGGGGTCGGCCGCGGCCCCGGCGTGGGCTTGGTTGAGGGCGTTGATGGCGGCGACGTCGCCGCCCTGGGCCGCGCGGCTGACGCCGGGCGGGTTGGTGAGGTAGAGCACCGGGTCGCCCTTGGAGCGGAGCTGCACGCCCTGGTGCCGGGAGGGTAGGAAGCCGCTGCTCCATTGGCGGGCGGCGATCGGCTGCGGCGAGCGTCCCTTGCCGGTCGAGACCAGCACGACGAAGCCCGGGAGGTCGGCCGCCTCGCTGCCGAGCCCGTAGGTGACCCAGGAGCCCATGCTCGGTCGGCCGGCGATCTGCGAGCCGGTGTTCATGAACATGTGCGCCGGGTCGTGGTTGATCGCGTCCGTCGTCATCGAGCGGATGACGCAGAGGTCGTCCGCCACCGTGCCCAGTTGCGGCAGCAGTTCGGAGAGTTCGGTGCCGTTGCGCCCGTGACGCCGAAATTGGAACTGCGGTCCTTGGCAGATGAGTTTCTGGCCCTGCAGCTGCGCGAGCTGCTGGCCCTTCGTGAAGCTCTCCGGCATCGGTTGCCCGTCCATCGCCGCGAGCCGCGGCTTGTAGTCGAGGAGCTCCAGCTGGGATGGGCCGCCCGCCATGGTCAGCCAGATGACCCGTTTCGCCCGGCGGGGCAGGGGGAGCCGCGTCAGCGCACCGCCGGCCGCCGCCGCGTCCGTCCGGCCGAGCAGCGAGGCCAACGCCACGGCCCCGACGCCGCGTCCCGCGGTGCCGAGGAAGGCGCGGCGATGCAGGGCTCGGAGGTCGGCGATCACGCGATGATTTCCTTGATCGGCTTGCAGGGTTCGACCCCGGTCAGCTTGGCGTCGAGGCCCTGGAACTTCACCGAGAAGGCGTCGTGGGCGATGCCCAGCTGGTGCAGCATCGTGGCGTGCAGGTCGTGCACCGTGGCCACCTTGTCCACCGCGGCGTAGCCGAGCTCGTCGGTCGATCCGTGGACGAGGCCGCCGCGGATGCCGCCGCCCGCCATCCAGACGGTCATCGCCTTATTGTGGTGGTCGCGGCCGTTGCCCTGCGACATCGGGGTGCGGCCGAATTCGCCCGCCCAGACGATGAGCGTCGAATCGAGTAGGCCGCGCCGCTTGAGGTCGGTGATCAGGGCCATGCAGGCGCGGTCAATTTCCGCGGCCTTGAGGGCCACGCCGTCCTTGACGCCGCCGTGGTGATCCCAGTCCTTGTGGTAGAGCTGGATGAAGCGGACTCCGCGTTCGGCGAGGCGACGCGCGAGCAGGCAGTTCGCTGCGAAGGAGCCGTCGCCCGGCTGGCAACCGTAGAGCGCGAGTGTCTTCGGGTCCTCGTCCTTGACGTCCATGAGTTGTGGCACGCTCGCCTGCATCTTGAAGGCCATCTCGTACTGCGCGACGCGCGTGGCGACCTCGGGGTCGGCCACGAAACGCTCCCGGTGTAGGTTGAGCTTGGCGATGGCGTCGACGTCGCTGCCCTGGGAGTCGCGGGAGACGCCGGGCGGGTTCGACAGGTACAGGACCGGATCGCCCTTGGAGCGCAGCTGGACGCCCTGGTGTTTGGAGGGCAGGAAGCCGCTGCTCCATTGGCGGGCCGCGATCGGCTGGTTCTGCCCGCCCTTGCCCAGCGAGGTCAGGACGACGAAGCCGGGAAGGTCCGCGGCCTCGGTGCCGAGCCCGTAGGTCACCCAGGAGCCCATGCTCGGCCGGCCGGCGATCTGCGAGCCGGTGTTCATGAACATGTGCGCAGGGTCGTGGTTGATCGCGTCCGTCGTCATCGAGCGGATGAGGCAGAGGTCGTCCAGCACCGAGCCGATCTGCGGGAAGAGCTCGCAGATCTCGGTCTGGTTGCGTCCGAACTTGGCGAATTTGTGCTGCGGGCCGAAGCAGGTGAGTTTCTGGCCCTGGAGTTGGGCGAGCTGCTGGCCCTTCGTGAAACTCTCCGGCATCGGTTGGCCGTGCATCGCCGCGAGTTTCGGCTTGGGGTCGAAGGTCTCGAGGTGCGAGGGGCCGCCCGCCATGCTCAGCCAGATGACGCGCTTGGCCTTCTGGGGGAGGGGGAGTCGGGAGAGCGCCCCGGAGGCGGCGAGCGCGGAGGGTCCGAGGAGCGAGGCGAGGGCGAGCCCGCCGACGCCCTGCGTCGTGCGGCCGAGGAAGGCGCGGCGCGTGAGGGCGGCCTGCAGTTCCGATGGGAGCGGGCTCATTCGCGGGTGATGGTCTCGTGGAGGTTGAGCAGCACGCGGGTCACGTGCGTCCAGGCGGCCAGTTCCGCGGGCGCGAGCGCGGCCGGCGGGGGCGTCAGCCCCACCTTCAGGAAGGCCTGCGCGGCCGAGGGGTCGACCTGGTAGGCCTTGCGGCGCTCCGCCAATACCTGCCGGAGCGTGGCCAGTTCGGTAGCTTCAGGCATGCGTTGCAGGGCGCGCCGCCAAGCCCAGGTCAGGCGGCGGTCGTCGTCGCCGGACTCCGCGAGCGTGCGGGCCGCGAAGGCCCGGGCGGCCTCGACGTAGGTCGGGTCGTTCAGGAGCACGAGCGCCTGCTGGGGGATGTTGGAGCGTGTCCGGTCGGTGCAGGCCTCCTCGCGGCTGGGCGCGTCGAAGGCGAGCAGGCTGGGGTGCAGGAACGAGCGCTGCCACCAGACATAGAGGCCTCGGCGGTACTGCGACTCGCCTTGGTCCGCCACGTACGCACGGACGGGGAAGTTCAGGTTCTCCCAGTAGCGATCGGGCTGGTAGGGTTTCACGCTGGGCCCGCCGACCTTCGGGACGAGCAGCCCGGCGATTGCCAGCGCATTATCGCGGACCAGCTCGGCCTCGAGTCGGTAAGGACTCTGACGCGCCAGTTCGCGATTGAAGGGGTCCGCCGTCGCCAGCTCCGCCGGGGTGGCCGAAGCGCGGCGGTAGGCGCGGCTCGAAACCATCAGGCGGACCATGTGCTTCACATCCCAACCCGAGTCCATGAATTCCATCGCCAGCCAATCCAGCAGCGCCTGGTTGGGCGGCAGCTCACCCTGGGCCCCGAGGTCGCCGGGATTCTTGCTGAGGGCGGTGCCGAAGAACTGCATCCAGAGGCGGTTCATGGTCACGCGGGCGGTCAGCGGGTTCTCGCGCGACACGAGCCAGCGGGCAAGGTCGAGCCGGTTGGGTGTGCGCCCGTCGAGCTTCGGCTGCGGGAGGTAATGCGGGAACGCCGCCTTCACGACTTCGCCCGATTCGTCCATCCAGTTGCCCCGCGGAAGGATCCGGACGGTGCGGACGGTGGCGGCCTTGGTGGTCACCAGTGATTTCGGCAGCCCGGCCCGGAAGGTGTCGTGCTCGCGTTGGGCCGCGGCGATGGCGTCCCGCTGGCTCTTGAGCACCTCGGGGTGGAGTGAGAAGAGGTAGTCCCGCAAGGTCGTCTGCTCCGCGGCGGAGCGCTTGGCGGCCGGTTTCTGGAGGATTGCTGGAGCCTTGGCCGCCAACGCCGCGTCGGGCGACTTGGCCTTGCCCTTGGCCTTCGCCTTGGGGGCCGCGGCCGGGGCGGCCGGGACGAGGTCTTCGGTCGCCTCCTTTTCCCAGGCGGCGAGTTCCGCGCCGAGCCCGCCCTGGGCGGTCTCGAGTGCTTGACGGGCGCGGGTCACGGCGGCGGCCAGTTCGGCGAGGCGGCGTTCGTCCGCGGGCGTCACCACCAGCATCCCCTCCTCGCGCCGCCCGATGTCGGGTTCGTGGATGTCGGCGAAGAAGGCGCCCAGCGAGAAGAAGTCGCGTTGCGTGAACGGGTCGAACTTGTGGTCGTGGCACTGCGCGCACCCGGTCGTCTGGCCCAGCCAGGCGGCTCCGACGGCGCGGACGCGGTCGTTCAGCATCCGCTGCTGGTAATCCTTAGCCTGCGCCCCGCCTTCCTCGGTCGTCAGCAGCAGCCGGTTGAAGCCGGAGCCCACCTTGGCCTCGATGTCGGCCTCCGGCAGGAGGTCGCCCGCCACCTGCTCCAAGGTAAAGCGGTCGAACCGCTTGTTCTGGTTGAAGCTTCGGATGACGTAGTCGCGGTAAGGCCAGACGTTGCGCGGGGTGTCGCTGTGGTAGCCGATGGTGTCTGCGTAGCGCACGACATCGAGCCAGCCTTGGGCGAGGCGTTCGCCGTAGTGCGGACTGGCGAGCAGCCGTTCCACCAGCCGCGCGTAGGCGTCGGGCGATTTATCGGCGACGAATGCGTCGACTTCCTCCGGGGTCGGCGGCAGGCCGAGGAGGTCGAGGTGCAGGCGGCGGGCGAGGGTACGTCGGTCCGCCTCGGCGACCAGCCGCAGGCCCTTCTTCCGCAGGCGCGCTTCGATCAGCGCGTCGATGGCTTCAGCGGGAGCGCCCACGGCCGGCTTGACCGGCGCGTCGTAGGACCAATGGTTCTGGTAGGTGGCGCCCTCCGCGATCCAGCGGCGCAGCAGTTCCTTCTGTTCCTTGGAGAGGGTCTTGTGCGATTCCGGCGGGGGCATGACCTCGTCCGGGTCGGTCAGGAAGAGCCGCTTTACGAGTTCGCTCGCGTCCGGTTTGCCGGGTACGAACGCTTCCTTGGCCAGGGCGGCTTCGCGCACGTCGAGCCGCAGCTTGGCCTTGCGGTGGCTGGCGTCGTGGCCGTGGCAGGCGAAGCAGTTGTCCGAAAGAATCGGGCGGATGTCGCGGTTGAATTCCACCGGCTCGGCGGCCGGCAGCGCGGCGACGGCGGCGCAGAGGAGGGCGAGGGCGGGGTGGGCGCTCATGGGGTGCCCCCAAGATTGCCTTTCCCCGGCCGCTGGCCAATGTAAAAACCGCCTCCGGCCTACTTCTTGAAGAAGCGATGCTCTTTGTCGCCGCCGCTCAGGACGAAGGCCACGAGGTCCAGGACCTCCTCCTTCGTCAGCATGTTGAGCAGCATGGGCGGCATGGGCGAGACCTTGGAGACTTCGATGCTCCGGACCTGCTTGCGGTCGACGCTGACCCGCTGGTCGGGGTCGGAGAGGTCGGTGTTGATCTGTACCGAGTCCCCGTTGAGGTTCACGATGACCCCGCTCACCGTCGAGCCATCCTGCCGGGTCACCACCACGGGAGCGAACTGCTCATTGATCTCCTTGCTCGGGTGGATGATCTGGTCGAGGAGGTCGCGCGGGCTGTAGCGTCCACCCGCGCCAGTGAGGTCGGGGCCGTTCATCCCGCCGGCGTTGCCGTAGCGGTGGCAGGCGAAGCAGGCCGCCGCGCCGAACATCTTGCGGCCGGTCGCGAAGTCGCGCCCTTTGAGGCCGGTCTCCGCGGCCGTCGCCAGCTCGTCGAGGGTCCAGTTCGTCGGGGTCCGGCCGGCGAAGATCGCGCCGACGTTCTCGTACGCGGATTTCACGGGCGGGTTCTTGGCGGTGGCGATCAGGGTCGCATGGCGCGCCGTCTCCTCAGCGGTGAACGTGTTGAGCGCGTCGTTGCGGATGAACTCGATGAACTTCACGAAGCTGGAGCCGCCTCGGTAGCTGGCCGCCTTCACGAACCAGTGGAGCTGCTGCTCGCGCAGCGCCGGGGTCCAGCCGGTCTTGAGCATGCGGAGGCTGCGCATGAACTCCATCTCGGGTTCCTGGCTGCCGGCGGCGGCGACCAGGCCCATCGCCTTGGCGGCGAGGGTCGGGGACTGCAGGAAGCCGAGGGTCTCGGTCAGGAGCCAGTTGAGTTCGAAGTCGGCCGCGGGATAGGCGGCGTCATACTGGGCCGTCAGCGCGGCGAGGCCGGTGGCGTCCGGCTGGCCGTAGCGGTGCAGGACGATCTGGGCGAGGCGGGCGTGCGCCAGCTTCTGGTCCTTGGTCAGCTTCGCGAAGTCCATGCCGCGGAGCGAGGCGAGCAGGCGGTCGCGCAAGGCGGCTTGGGCGGCCGTGGGCGCGGCGGTGGTCGGCGCGACGCCGGTACGCGGGTCGGGCTTGGCGGCCTTCTCGGTGTGGTAAGGGCAGGGGGCCGATTGGCGCGCCAGGGCGAGCAGGGCTTCGAGGCGGGCGGTGGCGTCCGGCTCGGCGAAGGCCCGCTCCACCCAGCCGGCGGCGGGCTGATGTTCGAGGACGACACGGGCGGCGGAGCGCAGCCAGCGGTCGCCCGAGGCGAGGTGCGGCCAGGCGGCGTCCGCGGCCTTGGGGTCTTGCTTGCCGTGGAGCTTCTCCAGCGTCCGGCGGGCGAGCGTCTCCGGGGTCGCGGCCGGCGCCTCGAGGCGGGCGGGGGCGGTAGATTCGGCGCCGGCGTAGGTCACGCGGTAGAGGCCCGACTGGACCTTGCGGCCGCCGATGGCGAAATACATCGCGCCGTCGCCGGGATGGATGAGGAGGTCGGTCACGGGCAGCGGGGCCCCGAGGATGAAGTCCTCCTTGGTGCCCGCGTAGCTCGCGCCCTGCGCCTTGAGGTGCACGGCGTAGATCTTGCCCCAGCTCCAATCCATGATGTAGAGGGCCTCCTGGTACTTGGCCGGGAACTTGGCGCCGTAGCCGAAGGCCACGCCGGTGGGCGAGCCGGGGCCGATGTTCACGGTGGCGGGCAGGTTGTCGGCGTAGAATTCAGCGTACTTGCCGGCGCCGTTGCGCCAGCCGTATTCGCCGCCGCTGACTACGTGGTTCACGCGGGTCGGGCGGTACCACGGCGTGTTAAAATCGTACTCCATGTCCGCGTCGTAGGTGAACAGCTCGCCCGCGCGGTTGAGCGCCCCACCGTAGATGTTGCGGAAGCCGCTGGCGAAGGTCTCGAAGGTCTTCCCGTCCTTGCTGATGCGGTAGACGATACCGCCCGGCGCGAGGACGTGGCGGTTGTGTCCGCGGCCGTCCGGCATGCGGGGCAGCAGGTGGTCGTCGCCCCAGAGCGGGGCCACCGGAGACGAGGCGACGGTCTCGGTCTTCACGGCGTTGTTGCCGGTGATCAGGTAGAAACCCTGTTGGTCCGGGGTCACGACGACCTTGTGGACGCCGTGGTCGCTGCCCGCCTGGAATTCACGCAGCAGCTCGGCCTTGTCGAGGAGGTCGTCGCCGTCGGTGTCGCTGAGGCGGTAGAAGCCGCTCGGGAACTTACGCTCGTAGTCATTGACGCCGGCGTAGAGCGCGCCGAACGCCCAGGTCATGCCGTTGATTGCGCGGACGTTGATCGGCATCTTGCGGATGTCGGCGGCCTTGAGCACCTGACCCGGCGCGGGGGCGGGGAAGCGGTAGAGGTCGCCGTACTGGTCGCAGGCGTAGATGCGGCCCTTGTCGTCGGCGCAGAGCGAAACCCAGGAGCCTTGTTCTCCGCCGGGGACGGAGTAGAGTAGCTCGACCTTGAAGCCGGCGGGCGCCTTGATGCGGTCGACCGGCGTGGCCTTGTTCTCGCCGACCGCCTTGCCGGCGTTCGGATCGCCGGCCTTCTTCGCCGGGGCTTTGGCCTTGGCGGGTGCCTTCGGCGCGTCAGCGGCGAAGCCGACTGGTACCGAGGTGAACAGGAGGGCCAGGCAGGAGAGCAGGAGGCGCATGGGGGTGCCACAACATCGGCAGGATTTTCCGACGCGTCAACCGGACTTCGCCGGCCGCCCGGCTATTTGAAGGTCAGGACCAAGGCGCTGGCGGCCGGCAGGGCCACGGTCGCCTCGCCGTTCCGGACCGCCAGCTCCTTTTCCGTCAGCTGCCCCGGCTGCCACCGGCCATCGGCCGCCACGGCCGCGCCGGCGTAAGTGACTCCCTCCCGGGCCGTCGGCTGCGGGGCGGTTAACCAGCGCTTGCTGCCGGCGCGGAAGGCGGACCCGACCTGGATTGTGGCCACGACCGGGCCGGCGAGATCCTTGTTCACGAGGATGACGCGGACCTGACCGTCGTCGGCCAGGGTCGCGTGCGCGACGATGTTCACGGCGGCGGTCACCTTCGTCGGCAGGCGGCGTCCCTGGCCGGCGTCGTGGAAGAGCAGCATCGCGTAATAGAGCGGATGCGCCGAGTAGCGTGTTTCTCCTTTGACGGCGGAGATCGGCGAATAGCTCCCCGGCTTGAGGTTGCAGTGGAAGTTGACGCCGTCGGCGCCCCGGCCCGCCATGGCGAAGAGGAAGTCCGTCGCCCAGAGCGCCGCGATGAAGCTGTCGCTCAGGCCGGTGCGTCCGCCGTTGGACACCGAGTTGCACTCGGCCAAGCGATAGCGCAGGCCGGCCGCTTTCGCGGCGGCGAGGTGCGCGTCCACCATGTCGAGATCTTTGGCCATCGTGGCCGCGAGCAGGAGGTTTGCCGCGCTCGGGAAGTTGGCCGACTGCGGGTTGGTCGAACCGCCGGATAGGGCGTAAAGGTGCGAGGTGCCGAGGTCGAGCTGGCCCTTGAGCCCGGCGACGGCGTCCTCGAACCAGTGGTCGGGTCGGCGCGCGGTGGCCGGACCGGCGAGGATGATGCCGGGGTTACGGGCGCGGATGACCTTGATGGCCGCGGCGGCCTCGGGGAGGTAGGCGGGGCAGTCGTAGCCTTTGGGCCGCAGCGCGTGGTTGGGGTAGAGGTTGGGCTCGTTGCCGACCTCGAAGGCTTGCACGGAGGCCGCGCCGACCTTGAGCGCGTAGGCGGCCTCATCGGCGGAGGCTTCCGGTCGGTTGCCGGCCAGGTTGAGGCCGTGCAGGCAATTCCATTCCGTGGCTCGCAGGAAGCCGTAGAGGTCGTCGAGCGTGCTGCGCCCGATCACGGCCAGGCCGGTGGACTTGTCGAGGGAGGCGGGGGCTTCCGCCTGCCAGCGGGTGAGTTCGACCTTGTTGCCGCCGAGGCGCAGGCTGCCCGCGCCGAGGTTGCGGTGCAGGTTGATGAGGACGGTATTGGCGGGCGTGAAGTGGGACTCGACGAGCGCGTTCTTCTCGTAGCTGAGGCCAAGGAAGTCCGCGGGCAGGCGGGCTCCGGGTCGCCCGATTTCGACGACGACGGTGGCGGTCTCGGTCCCGAGCAGCGCGGCGCCGCCCGCCAGCAGGAGAGCCGTGAGCCGCATGGGTCAGCCTTTACGCAGGGCGCGGAACGAACGCCAAAGCGCCCAGATCATCCCTAGGGAGAGGGCAAAGCCGGCCACGTAGGCCACTCGCCACAGGCCGGGTACGCCCGGTTCCCCGGCGGCGACGAAGCCATAGACGCAGAGCCCCGCGGCCCCGAGCAGGAAAGCCAAACGGAAGACCAGGAGGACGAGGAGCAGGCCTTGCATGGGGCCAAGGTGAGGCGAGGGCGAGCCGAGGTCAAGGGGGCGTCACTTGCCCATCTTAACGAACTCTTCCTTGGATAGGTCGCCGCTCTTGTCCTTGTCGAATTTCGTGAAGTTCTCGGCGGCATGCGCCGGGTCCTTCTGTTTGGACAGGTATTCTTCCTTGGAAAGTTTGCCGTCCTTATTGCCGTCCCGTCGCTCGAACATCGCGGTCCGGTCCTTCTCGACGTCGTCGGCCGCGGGCTTGGCCGTCGGGGGCGTGAGCTTGGGGGCGGTCACGTCCTCGTCGGTGTTCTTGGCGGTGATGTCGACGACGTTCTTTTTTCCCTTCGTGATCTTCTTCGCGTTCGGGTCGGCGGCCGGGATGGGCGGAGGCAGGAACTTCGACAGGCGGGCGATCACTTCCTGGTTCTCGGGTTTCTTGGCGAGGTTTTCCGGCTCCTTCGGGGCGTTGACCTCGTCGTACAACTCGGTGTCGACGATGCGGTTGTCTTCCAGGCTGCGCCAGAGCGTGAGGCGCCAGCGATCATCGCGGATGCTGTAGCCCATGACGTCGCGCTTGGCCGTGCCTTTGGCGCCTTCCTTCTTCGCGATGCCCGCGCCTTTCGGGTATTGGCTGATGGCGACGGGTTTCACGGTCACCGTGGGGTTCTCCAGGACCGGCTTCAGGCTGACGCCGTCGACGTCGGGCTTGGGCAGGCCGCAGAGCTCGGCGAGCGTCGGGTACACATCCACGAACTCGACCAACGAATTGCTCTTTTGGCCGGCGGTCTTCTGGCCAGGGTAGCTGAAGATGAGGGGGACGCGGGCATCGACTTCGAAGTTGGTGTGCTTGCCCCACTCTTCATGGTCACCGAGCTTCCAGCCGTGGTCGCCCCAGAGGACGATGACGGTGTTGTCGGCGAGGCCTTCCTTCTCGAGGGCGTCGAGCAGGATGCCGAGGTTAGCGTCAGTGTAGCTAACGGCGGCGTAGTAGCCGTGGCGTACCTGCGCGGCGAAGGCAGCCGGCAAAGGGGTGCGGGCGAGCTTCTTGTCCTTGGGCGGGACGTTGGTGTAGGCCCGGAATTCGCCGCTGTCGCTGTCACCGACGTACGCCGGGGCACCGACGGGGAAGGGGCTGGCGGTGTCCGGAATTTGGGCCGGGTCGTAGAGGTCCCAGTACTTTTTGGGGGAGACGAAGGGCAGGTGCGGCTTGGAGAGACCGACGGCGAGGAAGAAGGGCTGGTTCTTCTTCTTCAGGTCCGCGATTGTCTGAGCGGCCAGCCGGGCGGTCTTGCCGTCGGTGTAGAAATCATCCGGGACGTCACCTGCCTCGAAGGCCACGCCCTTGCCCTTTTTCTTCGGGTCTTCTTTCACGATGTCACCCGCCGTCGCTTCCTTGGCGTAGGTCGGAGCCTTAGGCGTCATCCAAGGCGTGGACCAAGTCGGCTCGTCGTCGAAGCCGCCGTGGAAGATCTTTCCCATGCCTTGGGAGAAGTAGCCATGCTCCTTGAAGTACTGCCCGACGGTCTTGACGTTGGGCAGGGCCACGCGGAAATGCGTCTCGAGGTCCCAGACCCGGGTCGCGTCCGGGCGCTTGCCGGTCATGATGGAGGCCCGCGAGGGGCTGCAGACCGCCTGCTGGCAATAGGCGCGATTGAAGACCATGCCGTGCGCGGCCAGTCGGTCGAAGTTTGGCGTCTTGATCACCGCGTTACCGTAGCAGCTGAGTTCCGGCCGGAGGTCATCGACGGCGATGAACAGGACGTTGAGCGGTTTCGTCTCGGCGGCGACGAGGGCCGAGGCGAAGAGCCAAGCGGCCGCGGGGAGAAGGGCTGAGTTCATGGGGTGCGAACGAGTTAACCCCGCGGGGCGGAGGAGGTTGCGGGGGACCGCCGCGGGGCTACTCCCCGGTGGCGAAACGCAGACGGTACTGGGCCTTGTTCCACTCGGCGATCGTCTCGACCTGGTCGAGCCGCGCTTGGATGAGGTCCTGCTGGGCGAGCAGCGTCTCGAGCACGGCGCCGACGGCGAGGTCCTTGCGCGTCAAGGTCAGGCGATGGGCGGTCTCGGCCAGGCGGACCGCCTCGGCGGCGATCTCGAGGCGTTGGGCCGCGAAGGTCACCCCTGCTTGGGCCTCGACGACTTGGCGGATGATCTCCTCGCGTACGCGGGTCGCCTCCAATTCGGTCTGGCGTTGGCGGGCGCGGGCCCCGTCGACCCGGGAGCCGTCGAACAGGCCACCGGCCCCAATCTTCCACGAAAGCGTGACGAAGGTATCGGTGCTGTTGTCGAAATCCCGCCGCGCGGAACTGGCGCTGCCGCCTAAGCCGCCCGCGAAGACCTGCGCGCCGAGGGTCGGGTAGAGGGGAGCGTAGGTAGCGGCGTCGCCGCGGCTGGTGGCGGCCTCGTGCAGGGCGCCCGCGGCCTGCAATTCCGGGCGCCGGTTGAGCGCGAGGCGCACTTGGTCGTCGAGCTTTTCAGCGCGACCGGTCAAGTGGAGCGGGCGCGCGGGTTCCGGCACCGGCTGCAGCGCGACCGCGATGTCGAGCCGCAGGGCGTGGGCGAGGCGGGCCGCATCCTGCCGCTGCTGCTCGAGCGCCTGGCGCAGGCGCAGCTCGAAGCGACTGACGTGGCCGGCGGCGCGGAGTTCGTCGCCCTTGAAGGTCAGGCCGGCGGCGACGCCCTGCGCGAGCTGCTCGCGGTAGCCCCGGGCCGTGCGGATGGCGTCGGTGAGGAGGCTCGCGGACTGGGTGGAGCGCGCGAGGTCGAAGTAGGCGACGGCCGCGAGCGCCACGGACTGGCGACGCTGGGCTTCGAGCTGGTGTTCGGCCGCCCGTTCGGTTTGCCGGGTCGCGAGGCGGCGGAAGACGGCTTCACCCAATTCCAGGGACAGCGAGAGGGTGGCGCCCGCGGTCACGGACTCCTTGGTGATGTCGCTCACCTGGCCGACGATGTCCTGCAGTTGGCCGGAGTGCTTGCGGTAGCCGACGCCGGGCGACACGGTCGGGAAGAGGGCCCAGTCGGCGCCGTCGGAATTAGCGCGGGCCTCGCTAAGGCGGGCCTCCGCCAGCTGGACTTCGATCGCCTGGGCACCCGCCAACTTGAGGACGGTCGGTAGGTCGACGGTCTCGGCGCGGGGGGCGTCCAGGGCGGCGAGGCTGGCCGCGCCGAGGAGCAGGAGGGTGCGCAGAGGGTTGCTCATCGGGCCACGTTCACGGGTTGGCCGTCGGTGAGGGTGCCCCCTTGCGGGATCAGTACGTCTTCGTCGGGCTTCAGGCCTTCGATGACCTCGAGGTGGGTCCCGTCGTTGAAGCCGGCCTTGAGCACGCGTCGACGGGCCTTGCCGGCTTCATGGACGTAGGCGGTGGCGACGGCCTTCTCCATGATCACGGCGGTCAGCGGCAGGAGGCGGACGCCCCGGTGCGTCTCGATGCCGAGGCGGACGTTGGCGTACATGCCGGGCTTCAGCGCACCATCGGGATTGGGCAGGACGGATTCGATCAGCATGGTCTTGCTCGGATTCTCGAGCACGCCGGAAAGACGCGTCAGCTGGGTCGCGTACGGTTTCGCGCCGGCGGCCTCGGCGAGGACGCTGACGGGCTGGCCCGGGACGGCCAGGCCGGCTTCGCTCTCCGGTAGGGCGGCCTGCACGCGCACGGTAGCGAAGTCGGTCAGCACGAAGAGGGCGGCCGAGCCGGCGCCGCCGCCGGTCGCCGCCGGGACGAAGGCACCGACATCGACGGAGCGTCGGCTGACCACGCCGGCGAAGGGCGCACGGATCTGCGCGAAGCGCAGCAAGGTGGCGTGCCGTTCCTGTTGTGCCTTCGCCACGGCGAGCTTGGCCAAGGCCGCGTCGACGTTCTGGCGCGGAACGAGGTCGGGCGCCTGCCGATGGGCTTCCTGCGCACGGCGCGTCTCGAGTTCGGCCAAGGTGAGTTCCGCGCGGGCGCGGGCTTCGTCGGCGACGAGTTCGGGCACCTCCAGTTCGGCGAGGAGGTCGCCCGCCGCGACGCGGTCGCCGATGTCCACGCGGACGACCTTCACGTAGCCGCCGACCTTCGCATAAAGGGCGACCTGCTGGTTCGGGCGGACTTCGCCGAGCAACTGGACGCTGCGGGTGATGTCCCCGGTCTTGAGCCGCGTGACGGGGAAGTCGGCGGCCGACAGGGTGAGCGCGCCGAGGAAGAGCGCGAGGAGCTTAGGAGACGGCATGGTCTTTTTGGAAATGGGGGCTGCGGGGATCGTCAGGGTCGACGGAAAGGGAGGCGCGTCCGACCGGGCCCATGATCCAGGCATAGGCGGCGGGGACGAGGGTGAGCGTGGCGAACGTGCCGAAGATGAGTCCACCCATGACCGCCCGGCCGAGCGGCGCGGTCTGGCTGCCGGCTTCGGACCAGCCGAGGGCCATCGGGATCATGCCCGCCAGCATGGCCAGCGAGGTCATCAGGATGGCGCGCAGGCGCGCGGCACCAGCCTGGCGGGCCGCGTCCGCGGCCGAGGCGCCAGCGTTCCGGGCCTCTTCGGCGGCGGTCAGCAGGAGGATGGAATTCGCGACGGCGACGCCGACGGCCATGATGGCGCCGATGAAGCTCTCGATGTTCAGCGTCGAGCCGGTGAGCAGGAGCGCGGCGACCACCCCGGCGAGGACGACGCTGAGCGAGGTCAGTACGATCGCGGCGAGCCGGAGGCTCTGGAAGTGGGCGGCGAGGAGCAGGGCGACAATCACAAGCGCGATGGCAAGGCCGCCGCCGAGCCCGGCGAGCAGCTCGCGCAACGGCGGCACCTGGCCGCGCTGGTCGACTTTGACCTTGGCCGGAGGCTTGCCGGCTGCGGCGATGGCGGCATCGATCCGGTCGGCGAGGTGGCCGAGGTCGGTGCCGGCGTAATTGGCGGTCAGGGTCGCCAGCCGTTGCATGTTGTAGCGGTCGTACTGCGCGACGGCGACGCCTTCTTTGAGGGTGGCGATGGAGCGCAGGAGCACGGGCTGCTGGCCGGCGGTGCCGACGGGCAGGTTACGCAGGTCTTCGACGCTCTTGGTCAAGGCCGCCGGAACCTGGACCTGGACCTGGAAGGCGACGCCGGTCTTGGGGTCGGCCCAGTAGTTGGCCAGGATGAAGCGGCTCGAGCCGGTAGCCTCGATGACGGAGCGGGCGGCGTCGGCCATCCGGATGCCCATGAGGCCGGCCTTCTCACGGTGGATGTTCACCTCGAGCGTCGGGGCGTCGATGGTCTGGGCGAACTGGAGGTCGCGCAGTTCCGGGATCTTGGCCAGTTCGGCCCGCACCGCCTCGGCGTGGGCGCGGTTATCCGCGAGGGACGGTCCGCTGACCGCGATCTCGATCGGGGTCGCCGCGCCGAAACTCATGACGCGGCTGACGATGTCGGCGGGCTCGAAGGAAAGGCGGACGTCCGGCAGGGCGGTGCCGAGACGACGGCGGAGGTTCTCCTTGGCGGCGTCGAGGTCGACCTTCGCCTCCGGCTTGAGCTGGACCTGCAGGGTGGCCTCGTCGGTACCGCTGTTCCAGGCGTGCACCAGGTTGACGGGGTAGTTCGGGGCATGCACGCCGACGAGTCCGAGCGTGGTGCCGATGTTCTCGGCGCCGATTTCCTGCTTGATGAGGTCCAGGGCGCGCAGCGCGATCTGCTCCGTTTTGTCCAGTTTGGTGCCGGCGGGGGCGCGCAGGCGGACCTGGAGCTGGCCGTTATTAGCCGGCGGGAAGATTTCCCGGCCGAGTTTCGGACCAAGGGTCGCGAGGAAGGTCGCGGCGAGGGCGACGCCGCCCAGGACGACGAGGCCCCTGCGGGCGAGCACGACGTCGAGCAGGGTCGCGTAGCGCACCTTGACTTGGGCGAAGAAACCCGGGGCGTGCGCGTCGTCCTCCTTGAGCAGCCAGACGGCGAGGACGGGCAGTAAGGTGGAAGAGAGCACATACGAGGCGATCATGCTGAAGCCGACCGCGAGCGAAAGAGGGAGGAAGAGGGCCTGTGCCGGACCCTCCATGAACAAGGAAGGCAGGAAGACGGCCACGACGCACGCCATGGCCAGGAAGCGCGGTCCGGCGGTCGCGGCGATGGCGTCGCGCACCGCCCGCGCCACGGGTCGTCCTTTCTCGCGTTCTTGCTGGATGGCTTCGATGGCCACCGTGGCTTCGTCCACCAGGATGCCGACCGCCAGGGCGAGCCCGCCCAAGGTCATGAGGTTGATGGTCTGCCCGCAGAGCCACAGGCCGAGCAGGGCGATGAGCAGGGCGAGGGGGATGTTGACGACGACGACGAGCGTGCTGCGGGCGTCGCGGAGGAAGAGGAAGACCATGAGGCCCGTGAGCACGGCCCCGAGCACGGCCTCGAGGAGGAGGTCATGGATGGCTCTTTCGACGATCGGGCTCTGGTCCATCTCGTAGCTGACCTTAATATCGGCTGGGACGGCGTTCTGGAAGACGCCGAGGTTGCGTTTGACGACCTCCGCCACGGCTAGGGTCGAGGCGTCGGAGCGCTTGGTGACGGGAATGTAGACGGTGCGACGTCCGTCCACGAGGGCGTAGCTCGTCACGGCGTCCGCGCCGTCCACGACCTGCGCGAGGTCGCGGATGAGCACGGGCGGGTTCTGGCCGGCCCGCACGGGGACGGTCTCGAGGTCCTTGATGTTGCGGATGGTGGCGTTCACCGGGACCAAGAGGTTCTGGTCGCCGAGGACGAGGTTGCCCGCCGGCAGGATGGCGTTGGCGCCGGCCAGGGCGGCGGCGACCTCCTCGGGTGCGACGCCCGTGCTGCGCAGGCGGTCGGGGTTGAGGTTGACGAGGATGGTGCGGGCGCTGCCGCCGAAGGGCGGGGGAGCCGAGACGCCGGGTAGGGTGGCGAAGAGCGGGCGGACGGTGTTCAGCGCGGCGTCCTGCAGCTGTGCGACGGAGCGCGTTTCGCTGGAGAAGACGAGCTGACCAATCGGCACGCTGCCGGCGTCGAAGCGCATGACGAACGGCGGGACGGTGCCCGGGGGCATCATGGCACGCGAACGGTTCACGTAGCCGATTGTCTCGCTCATGGCCTGGGACATGTCGGTCCCGGGATGGAACTGGAGCTTCATCACCGCGGCGCCTTGGATATTCTTGGATTCGACGTGCTCGATGCCGGTGATGTAGAGGAAGTGGTATTCGTAATAGAACGTGAGGAAGCCTTCCATCTGGGCGGCGTCCATGCCGCCGAACGGCTGGGCGACGTAGATCGTGGGTACGTTCAGGGGCGGGAAGACGTCCTTGGCCATGCGGTTCAGGCCGAAGAGGGCCGCGAGGACGAGCCCGACGACCCCGACCACCAGGGTGACCGGCCGGCGAAGGACCAAGGAAAGGAGATTCATGGGGTTTAGGTACATAACCTCGTCCAGCGGCAAAGGTTGCCTCGGGAGTGTGTCAAATGGGTGAGAAAGTCAACGGGGTGCCCCGCTGGGTAGGGTCCGGCGGGGTTTCCGGTGCCGCATCGGTTGCTTAGCGCCCGAAATACTCCTGCGCAGTCTGCTGAAAAATCCGCCGGATTTCGCTGCCGTCGGAGTTTGGGAGGTCGGTGCGCTGAATCAGCAGGATATAGGCCCGCCGGCGCACCGGGTCGATCCAGGCCTGGGTACCATAGGCGCCGCCATGGCCGAAGGACCCGGGGCTGAGGCTCTCGGTGACGCCTTGCGGCGCGTGGACGACGTGGAAGCCCAGGCCCATGTGCATGCCCGGGGCGAAGCTCACCTTCGGGAGGTCGCCCAGCTGGTTCGTCGCCATGAGCCGGAGCGTCTCCGCCTTGAGGTAGCGTCGGCCATCCAGTTCGCCGCCGAGCAGGATCATCTGGTAGAGCTGGGTCAGGTCTTCGGCCGTGGAGAAGAGGCCGCCCGCCGGGATGGCCGTGCGGCGACGGTCTGAGAGCGGCTCGCTGAAGCGGCTGTTGCCCGCGGCGACGAGTTCGCCCGTGGCCTTGTCCTTGCGGTAGGGCGTGGCCATCCGGCCGACCATCTCCGCCGTCGGCCAGAACGAAGTGCTGTCCATCCCAAGCGGCTCGAGGAAGCGCCGCTGCACGAAATCGCCGTAGGACTCGCCGCTGACGACTTCCATGATTCGCCCGAGCGTGTTGATGCCCGCGTTGCTGTAGGCCCACTTGGCGCCGGGTTCCGAGAGGAGCGGCTGTCGTCCGTAGAAGTCGGTCATCGCCTCCAGGCTGAGTGTGTCGACCGGTTGGCCGGCGGGGGTGGGCGAGGCGGCGGTCAGGCCGCTCGTGTGGGTCAGCAGGTCGCGGACGGTCACGGCGCGGCGAGGCTGGGCGGGGCCGGACTTCGTCGTCAGCGTCTGGGCGCGGAAAGCCGGCAGGAATTTGGCGACGGGGTCGTCGAGCCCCAGCTTGCCTTCTTCGACGAGCATCAGCACGCCCATGGCCGTGATCGGCTTGGTCATCGAGGCGATCCAGAACACCGAGTCGCGGCGCATAGGCCGTTGGCTGGCGATGTCCGCCAGTCCGAAGGCCTCCAGCGCGATCGCGCCGCGGGGCGCCACGACCAAGGTCACCGCCCCGGCGAACTCGCCGCGGTCCTGCAGTTCCTGCAGGGCATAGCTGAAGACCGCATTCTGTTCATGCAGGTCGGGTCGCGGGCCGGCGTCCGCGGCGGGCTCCCGGTGGCAGCCGGTCGCGAGGAGGACGGCGAGGAGGGCGGGAAGGATAGGGCGCATCGTCGGTAGCGCAGGAATGTCGCCCCGCCGCCCGGAGTCAATGGAAGTGGGGTTGCCTGTCAGCCGCGGGCGGCTATCACCGCACGCACCCCGTCATGCGTCTGCTCCGCACCCTCTATTTCCAGGTCCTGCTCGGCATCCTGCTCGGCGGGTTACTCGGTTATTTCCATCCGACGCTCGGCGTCCAGCTCAAGCCCCTCGGCGACGCTTTTGTCGCGCTCATCAAGATGCTCATCGGTCCGATCATCTTCGCCACCGTGGTGGTCGGTCTCGCCGGCATGGGCGACCTCCGCCGCGCCGGGAAAGTCGGCCTCCGCGCCCTGGTCTACTTTGAGGTCGTCACCACCCTGGCTTTGGTCGTCGGGCTCGTGGTGGCCAACGTCTTCACCCCTGGCGCCGGCCTACACGCTGCGCCGGCGACCTTGGACGCTAAATCTGTGGCTGCTTACACCGCCGCCGCGCAGTCGCTCGGGATCGTCGATACTCTGTTGCACCTCATTCCCCGCACGTTCGCCGCGGCCTTCGTCGATGGCGACCTCCTGCAGGTATTGCTCATCTCGGTGCTCTTCGGGCTCGCGCTCAACCGCCTCGGCGAACACGGCCGGCCGGTGCTCAACCTGCTCAACGACGTCTCCCGGGTCTTCTTCGGGATGGTCTCGCTCGTCACGGCGTTCGCCCCGCTGGCCGCCGCCGGCGCCATGGCCTTCACGCTGGGTAAGTTCGGCGCGGGCGCCCTGACCCAGCTCGCGCACCTGATGCTCTGCGTCTACCTCACCTGCGCCGTCTTCATCTTCGTGGTGCTCGGGACCATCGCGCACCTCGCCGGCTTCAGTCTCCGGAAGATCCTGCGGCTCATCAAGGACGAGCTCCTCCTCGTGGTCGGCACCTCCTCCTCGGAGACCGCCTTACCGGGGCTCATGGCCAAGATGGAGCAGGTCGGTTGCGCGCGGCCCACGGTCGGACTCGTCGTCCCCGCCGGCTATTCCTTCAACCTCGACGGCACCTGCATCTACCTGACCTTGGCCGCACTCTTCATCGCGCAGGCCACGGATACCCCGATGACCTGGGGGCAGCAGCTCGGGTTGCTCGGCGTGCTGCTCATCACCTCGAAGGGCGCCGCCGGCGTCACGGGCAGCGGCTTCATCACCCTTGCCGCCACGCTGGCGACCACGGGCGGCATCCCCGTGGCGGGCATCGCGCTCATCCTCGGCGTCGACCGCTTCCTCTCGGAAGCCCGCGCCGTCACGAACTTCATCGGCAACGCCGTCGGCACGCTGGTCGTCTCCCGCTGGAACGGGGACTACGATGCGTCGAAGGGTGGCGAAGTCCTGCGCTGAAAACTCAGGGTTTCCAACCGTCGCGGTAGGCCTTGCGGACGAAGCCGTCGGCGGCGGGGTGGTTTGCGATCCGCAGGCCGGGCGCATCCCACGCGAGCCGCTGCCCGCTGAAGCGCGCCGCGATCGTGCCCAGTAGGACGGCCTCGGTCAGCGGGCCCGCGTAGGCGAAGTTGGCGGTGGTCTCGCGCCCCTGGAGCGCGGCGTCGACCCAGTCGTGGTAATGGTTGCGGTGGTCCATTGGCTTGATTGCGGCGACCGTCCGGTCGTCCTTCTCGCCCGCGGCCAGGCGGCGCTGACGCCGGGCCAGTTCGCCCGGGCTCAGGTTGACCCCGAAGGTTTCCTCGGGGTAGAGCGCCGGCATGCCGACGTGGGGCAGGACGAGGCAACCCTTTTCGCCGACGAGGATCGACCCGTTGGCGGGTAGGGTGCGTCCCGCGGGCATCTGGGCCAAGGCGAGGTCGGGAAGCCGTCCGCCGTCGTACCAGTGCAAGGTCACGCCTTCGGGGGCGGTGAACGTGGTCGCCGGGAAGGTCCAGCGGACCGTTTCCTGTTCGCACCAGGTCTCGGCGTGCACGCCCGTGCTCTCCGCCTGCACGTGCAGCGGGGCCGTGAGCTGCAGTGCGGTGAAGATTGGGTCGAGCAGGTGGCACCCAAAGTCGCCCAGCGTACCGCTGCCGAAGTCCAGCCAATCGCGCCAGTTGAACGGGTGGTAGACCGCGGGCGCGTAGGGTCGGGCCGCGGCCACGCCGAGCCAGAGGTCCCAGGCGAGTCCGGCGGGCACGGGGCCGGCATCTGGACGGGTCTGCCGCTGCGTGTAGCCATTGCCCTTGTTGGTCAGCCAGGAGTGCGTCGCGGTCACCTTGCCGATCTTGCCCTCCTGGATCAGCCGCACCGCGGTGCGGTATTCGGAGCGGGAGTGGATCTGGTTGCCCATCTGGGTGCGGACCCCGTGCTTGGCCGCCTCCAGCCGGAGCCAGCGGGCCTCCTCGATCGAATGCGCCAGCGGCTTCTGGAGGTAGACGTGCTTCCTCTGGCGCATCGCCATGAGCGCGGGCAGGGCGTGCATGTGGTCCGGCGTCGAGACGATCGCCGCGTCGAACCCATCGCCCAGCTGCGCGTACATCGCCCGGAAGTCCGCGTGGTGCGGCACGCCCGGGTAGGCCGCGTCGGCGTGGCGGAAGCGGCCGCCGTCGACCTCGCAGAAGCCGACGTATTTCACGGCGGGGTGGGAGCCGATCTCCTTGATGTCGTCGAAACCCTTGCCGTCGCAGCCCACGGCCACGACCTGCAGGCGCGAGTTCAGGTTGCGGGCGCGGACCAGGGCGGGGAAGCCGAGGGACGCGAGCGCGGCGGTCGTGAGGAAGCGACGGCGGGAAAGGGGCATGGGGTTACGACACGCTGGCGAGCCGGGCGTTCCCCGCAACCGACTAATGGATCAGGAGCCGAACTGCGGGTGGCCTTCGATCCGGGCCTCGAGGGCCGCGCGTTCGGCCTCTTCCATCCCCTCCGGTAACTTCGCCGACGAGCGGCGCCAGCGGTCCAGCCAGGCCTTACTCAGCAGGTCGTAGCGGCAGGGCTTCGCGTAGCCGGGGGTCAGGGCGACGATGGTCTCCTTCTTCACGCCGGTGCCGGTGCCGATGGCGACGTGGAAGCCGGCGTTGAGCAGGGCCACGCGGACGGCGGTGGAGGCCGAGTAGGTGAAGAGTTCGACCGGACGCCCGTCACCGAGCAGGCGGCGCAGCTCCGCGAAGGCCGCGGGCTGCCAGCAGGCCACGTCGGTCTTGTGCGAGAAGAAATCGAAGAACACGAGGTCGGGGTGCGCCGAGGCCTCCGTCGCCTTCATCCAGAAATCGCCGACGTGCAGTTCCCATTCCAGCCCGGCGAACTGGCGCGACTTCCAGGCGCCGCGCGCGAGCAGCGCGTCCGGGCCCGAGTGGCGCAGGTATTCGAAGCGGTTCTTATGCGTCATCGCCAGGCGCAGCGAATCGAGGTCGGACTCGAAGCTGATGATGCGCAGCGGACGCACCGGGCCCTTCGCGGCCTCGGCTTCATAACATTGGATGGCGGCCATCGCGTTGGCGGCCGCGCCGAGGCCGAGGTCCCAGATCACCAGCGGAGCAACCGACGCCGGGTCGGCGTCCGCGGGCAGGCGGAGGCGTTCGGCGAGGCCGGACTGGTCGACGTACAGCGCCTTGGCCTCGACCATCGGCGGCGTGTGTGAGTGCATGATCTCGCCCGAGGAGACCTGACGGATGCTCGCGAAGCCCTCCTCGGCGACGTGCACCTCGTAGTCGCCCAGGGTGCGCGGGCGGCGTTCCTTGCCGACCTTCGGCGGGACCGCCGGGTGGTCCATGTCCTCGACCTGCAGGAATTGGCGCTTCGCGTGGTAGAGCGCGAGGAAGCGGTCCTCGAGGATGCTCTGGCGGATCTCCCGCATCAACTGGTGGTAGAACCAGATGTTGTGCTGGCCGAGCAACGTCCAACCCAGCGGCTCCTGCGTCTTGGTCAGGTGATGCAGGTAGCCGCGGGAGTACTTGCGGCAGACCGGGCAATCGCAGGCCGGGTCGATTTTCTCCTCGGAGAACTTGTAGACCGAGCGGCGGAGCTGCAGAATCCCGCGCGAGGTGAAGGCCGTGCCGAACTGCGCGACCTTGTTCGGGATGATGCAGTCGAACATGTCGACGCCGCGATGGACGGCCTCGAGCAGGTCGAGCGGCGTACCCACGCCCATCAGGTAGCGGGGGCGGTCGGCCGGCAGCATCGCGGCGGCCACCTCGCACATGTCCTCGCGCTGGTGCTTCTCTTCGCCCACGGCCAGGCCGCCGATCGCGAAGCCGTCAAACGGGAGCTGCGTCAGGCCATCGGCGCTCTCCTGGCGGAGGTCGGGGTAGAGGGCGCCCTGCACGATCGCGAACATCGACTGCGGCGAGTCACCCCGCGCCGCGAGGCTGCGCACGGCCCAGCGCTGGGTGATCTCGAGCGCCGCGCGGGCGGTCGCCTTGTCGGCGGTCGACGGGATGCACTGGTCTAGCACCATCATAATGTCGCTACCGATCGCCATCTGCGTCGCGATGCTTACCTCGGGGCTGAGCAGGAGCTTCTGCCCGTCGACGTAGCTGCGGAACTCCGCGCCTTCCTCGCCCATCGAACGTGCATGGGGCAGGGAGAAGATTTGGAACCCGCCCGAGTCCGTCAGGAAGGACTTCTCCCAGCCGGTAAAGCGGTGGATGTCGCCGAACTTCCGGAAGACCTCGGGGCCGGGACGTAGGAGCAGGTGGTAGGTGTTCGCCAGCAGGATCTGCGAGCCGGACGCGAGCAGGGTGTCGAAGGTCTGGGCCTTCACCGTCGCTTGGGTGCCGACGGGCATGAAGAGGGGCGTCTTCACCTCGTTGTGTAAGGTCCGGAAGGTCGCGGCGCGGGCCCGGGAGCCGGTGGCCACGGCCTCGAGCTTGAAGTTGAGCCGCGAAGGGAGCATGTAAGCCGAAGGGCTAGGGACGAACCCGGCGCAAGGCAAGGATGCAGGCGGCTAGTTGGACCACAAACGGACCGCCCCCGCCCCTCACTTCTGCAGGACGAACCGGTCGATCTCGTCGCCCTTGACGTTGATCGCGCGGAGTTCGAAACGCTTGGCCGTCAGGTCGAGCACGGAGAACGAGTGCAGCGTATCGTAGAGCTTCGCGTTGAAGGGCGCGTAGTTGTCCTTCCCGCCGTTCGGAAGCTTGGCCAGGTTCTTCTCCACCGTGCCGGTGTAGAGCTTGGCGCCGCCGCCGCCGGTCACGATGTAGATCACGCCCTTGGGCCGGGTCTGGCCGGCCGCATCGTAGGCCTCGTCGATCGCGAAGGTCCCGTTCACGTAGGACGGGGGGATCTTCGGCGCTCCGGACGGTTCGGTCTTTCCGGCCTCCTTCGGGTCCTCGGGCTTGGGGGTCACGACCGCGACGTTGGGCGCGAACCGCAGCGGCTTGCTCCGCTGGTAGTTGTGCACGTGGCCGGCGAAGACCACATCGACGCCGTTCGCCTCGAAGATCGGGGCGAGCTTGCGGGAGCGCTGGTCGCCGTAGTGGCTGGTGGTCACCTGGAAGGGTGGCGCGTGCAGGCAGACCAGTTTCCACGGCTGCTTGCTCGCCTTGAGGTCCTGTTCGACCCAGGCGGCCACCTTGGGGTCGTCGCCCTTGCCGGTGCCGGCGTTGCTCAGCACGACCACGTGTGCCGGGCCGTAGTCGAACGAGTAGAAGTCGAGCGACGGGTAGGTCTCCCCGGCGAGCCGGCGGAATTTCGCACCTTCGTCGGTCTTCGGGATGACGGTGCTCCAGACGCCCTCGCCCGGGCCGTTGCGCGGAGCCGTGAAGAAATAGTAGGCCGCGTAGGCGTCGGGCAGGGTGGGGCTCAGCTTGCCGACGTAGGCGTCATGGTTGCCCAGCACCGCGTAGAAGGGTGTCGTCCCCATCAGCGGGGCGCCCGCCTTCTCGGAAGCCTCGGCTGCGTTCACGTAGGTCGGCCAGAAATATTTGAAGTAATGGAAGCTCCGCCCGCTCGGGTAGACGATGTCGCCCAGCGCCACGAGGAAGTCGGGCTTCTCCTGCGCGATGCGGTAGGCGATCGCGTTCTGGCCCGCCTTGCCGTCGGCGAGGTCGCCGACCATGACGAGCCGCGTCGGCTGGTCGGCGGACTTGCGGGCGCGGGCGGCGCGCTCGGCGAGGACCTTGCCGTCGGCGCGGAGGGTGTAGGCGTACTCGCCGTTCGCGGGGAGGCCCGGCAGCGAGGCCACGTACCGGACGTAACGCTGCGCCTTTTCGGCGGGCGTGACGGCCTTGGACGGCGGCGGGGCGAATTCGAATTCCGTGCGCGTGACCTTGGCCGCGATCGGCTTGAGGCCCTTGGGGGCGTACTCGAGGGTGAAGGCCGCGTTGGTCGGCTCGGTCATCCAGATCACCTTGACCTCGTCGGTGGCGCCGAGCGTGCCCTGCGGACCCGGTTGCACGTAAGGCTGGACCAGGAGGGTCGGCTCGGCCGCGGCGACCGCGGCGGCTAGGAGGAGCGTGGGCAGGAAGGCCATGGGGATGGGGCGGTTCTATCCCGGGCGGGGCCGCGCTCAACCGAATTCCGGCCAGGTCTATTTCGGGGTCGCCTCGAGGAAGCCCTGGGAGCGCATCCATTCCCCCGCCGTCCGCGTCCAACCGTCGACGGGGTGGTTCGTCGCGCGGGTGCCGAAGCCGTGGCCGCCTTTCGCGTAGACGTGGAGTTCGGCCGGCCGGTCGAGGCGCTTGTAGGCCAGGTAGAGTTCGCCGGCTTCGAGCGGGTTGTTTCCATCGTTGTGGGCGACGACGAAGAAGCACGGTGGCGCGTCCTTGGGGACGGCGAAACCCTCCCGGAACTTGGTCTTGTCTTCCTTGTCGAGGAAACCGCCGCCGTAGACGAAGAGCGTGAAGTCCGGACCGCGCGGGTCATCGACGCCGGGCTTCTGCGGGTAGGTGCGCGGGGCGCGGTCCCAGGAGGCGTGGCCGACGAGGTTCGCGCCGGCGGAGAAGCCGATGACGCCGACGCGCCGCGGGTCGACCTTCCATTCGCCGGCGCGGTGGCGGACGATGCCTAGCGCGCGCTGCATGTCCTGGACGGGGTATTGGTAAGGGACGGCCTCGTCCGATGTCGGGGTGCGGTAGCGCAGGAGCACGGCGGTGACGCCGAGCTGGTTCAGCCACGCGCACACGCCGGTGCCTTCGTTGTGCGTCGAGAGGAACCAGTAGCCGCCGCCGGGGCAGACGATGACCGCGGCGCCGTTGGGCTTTTCCGCGGGGTAGACCGCGATCGTCGGCTCGGCGATGTGCGTCTCCCGTCCGGCGACGCTGCCCTTCGGTCCGATGCGTTTGAGCGTCGCCTCGGAGGGCGCGACACGCGGGCCGAGCTCGGCGGCGTCGAAGAGCTTGATCGGCGGGGGCGTTTCGGCGGCGCCGGCGGAAGTCGCCAAGGCGATAAGCATCAAGAGCAGCGACTTCACGGCTTTATTTGATGAGTTTAATCTTCGTGATGGCAGCATCGGCTTCGTCCGCCTGTGTGTCGGGAGTTGCTTCGATTCCAGATACCGTAATCGAGAGAAGCCTGTCTTCCCCAAGGGGAATTACATATACGATGTTCTTGGAGGTGACACCTTGTTGCAGGAATCGGCCGCGGTATCTGACTCGTTCCATCATGACGCCATTAGAACCTTTGATCTCTCTGCGTTCCGTCACCCTGAATTCATGGATGTTTTTCTCCATGAAGGCGATGCTGGCGTCAGTCGCTTCGGATAGCTTCATCTTCCGCGGCATGGGTTCCTCAATAAAGACAATGTTGCAGGCGAATCCTTGAACGGGTTTCGGGTGGAACAACACGTTTTCCTTGAGCCCCATATTCTCTCCTGGGACGTTTTTCCAGCCTGCCGGTATGGCTACGGAGTAACGATTGGTGGAGGAGGCGTAGCGAGCTTCGCCATTTTGGATGGCTGAAAGGGGGTATGAACTCGTTTCGGCGGCGGAGGCGGAAGTCGCCAAAGCCAGGAGAAGGAGCGTGATGGTGCGCATCGGAGTAAGGCTAGGACAGCACACCTAGGCAGATGTGCCAAACAAAGAAGCGGCCGAGGGGCCGCTTCTTAAGACCAATATGGCGAGACGCCTTAGGCGATGGCCTTGAGGTAGAGCTCGTTGGCCTTCTTCCAATCGACCACCTTCCAGAAGGCGTCGACGTAGTCCGGGCGACGGTTCTGGTACTTCAGGTAGTAGGCGTGCTCCCAGACATCGAGGCCGAGAATCGGCGCGCCGTTCACGTCGGCGACGCTCTTCATGAGCGGGCTGTCCTGGTTCGGGGTCGAGGTTACGGCGAGGGACTTGTCGGCCTTGACGACGAGCCAGGCCCAGCCGGAGCCGAAGCGGGTGGTCGCGGCCACCTTGAACTTGGCCTTCAGGCCGTTCTCGCCTTCGAGGCCGCCGAAGGCCTTGGCGATGGCTTCGCCGAGGGCGCCGACCGGTTCGCCGCCGCCGTTGGGCGAGAGGCTGTTCCAGAAAAAGGTGTGGTTGGCGTGGCCGCCGGCGTTGTTGCGGACCGCGGTGCGGATCGACTCGGGCACCTTGGAGAGGTCGGCGATCAGGGCGTCGACGTCGGTGCCGGCGGCGAAGCCGGGCTCCTTGGCGAGCGCGGCGTTTAGGTTCGTCACGTAGGCGTTGTGGTGCTTGCCGTGGTGGATCTCCATGGTCGCCTGGTCGATGTGCGGCTCGAGGGCGTTGTGGGCGTAGGGCAGGGGGGCGAGGGTATAGCTCATGGTTTGGGTGGAAGTGGGTTGGGCGGCGGCCAAGGGGCTGAGGGCGACCGCGGCGGCCGCGAGCGAGGTCTGCTTGAGGAAGTCGCGTCGGTCCATGCGGTGAACGATGACGAAACCTGGCCGGGGTCAAGCCGGGGCGGAGGAATCCCGGCCCCGCTTCAGGTTGAAGTAAGCTTGGAGGATCTCCTTGCAGGGCCCTTCGAGCACCCCGCCGACCGCGTTCACGCGGTGGTTGAGTTTCGGCAGCGAGTGGAGGGCGGTGGCCCCGCCTAAGCAGCCCATCTTGGGGTCGCCCCAGGCATAGACCACCCGGCCAAGGCGGCTCATGATGGTCGCCCCGGCGCACATCGGGCACGGCTCCTTGGTCACGTACAGCGTGCAGTCGTTCAGGCGCCAATCGCCGATCTTGCGGGCTGCCTGCGTGATCGCGAGCATCTCGGCATGGGCCGTCGGGTCGCCGGCGCGTTCGACCTCGTTATGGGCCGCCGCGATGATTTCGCCGCCCCGCTCGATGACCGCGCCGATGGGCACCTCGTCGATGCGCCAGGCATCCACGGCCAGATTGAAGGCGAGCGACATGTAGAACGTGTCATCCCGGACCAGCTGCGACGGGCGCAACTTGTCGAAGGGGCAGGTGAGCCCGGGGCGGGGGGTGGAAGCTTCGCCGTCCATCGGTGACAGCAGGACAGTCCAAGCCCGCCTTTTAGGCAAGCGGGGAGGGCGGGATACGGGGATTGACTCCCCCGTGGGTTAGGGCAGGACTCAAGGCCTACAAGGCATGGCTGAAGAACCCGTTATCGAACTCGAAGGCAAAATCCTGCAAGTGCTCCCTGGCACGATGTTCCGGATCGAGCTCCCCAATAAGCACGTCGTGCTGGGCCGCATCTCCGGCCGCCTCCGCAAGAACTTCATCCGTATCAACCCCGGTGACCGCGTGAAGGTCGAGATGATCCCCTCGGACCTCAGCCAGGCCTTGATCGTGTTCCGTCTACGCGATGCCGCCCCCCGGAGCTCGCCGCCGCCGCGTCGCCGCTGACCCTCTCGAACCCGGTACCCCCGGGTTTTTTCTTGCCAGTAATCCGCCCTAATCTATTAAACATTACTCAACTACTCATCATTAAACCCCATGGCTATCTATAACAGCGTCCTCGACACCATCGGCCACACCCCGCTCGTGCGTCTCAACAAGGTCACCGAAGGTCTCCAGGCCGAGGTCCTCGTTAAGCTCGAGTTCTTCAACCCGCTCTCGAGCGTGAAGGACCGCATCGGTCGCGCCATGATCGACGCCGCCGAGCGCGACGGTCGCCTCAAGCCGGGCGGAATCATCGTCGAGCCGACCTCCGGCAATACCGGCATCGCCCTCGCCTTCGTCGCCGCCGCCCGCGGTTACCGCTGCATCCTCACGATGCCCGAGACCATGTCGATCGAGCGCCGCGTGCTGCTCCGCCTCCTCGGCGCCGAAATCGTCCTGACCCCCGGCGCCAAGGGCATGCGCGGCGCCATCGAGCGCGCCTCGCAGATCCGCGACGAGCAGGGCGCGAACGCCTTCATGCCGATGCAGTTCGACAACCCGGCCAACCCCGAGGTGCACCGCCGCACCACCGCCGAGGAAATCTGGAAGGACACCGACGGCAAGGTCGACGCGATCGTCGCCGGCGTCGGCACTGGCGGCACCATCACCGGCATCGCCTCCGTCATCAAGAGCCGCAACGCCCACTTCAAGGCCATCGCCGTCGAGCCGTCCGCCTCGCCCGTCATCACCCAGACGATGAGTAAGCAGCCCGTGCAGCCCGCGCCCCATAAGATTCAGGGCATCGGCGCCGGCTTCGTCCCGAAGAACTGCGACCTCTCCCTGATCGACGAAGTCGTCCAGGTCTCCAACGACGACGCCTTCGCCACCGCGCAGGAAGTCTCCGTGCGCGAAGGCCTCGCGGTCGGCATCTCCTCGGGTGCCAATATCTGGGCCGCCCTCCAGCTCGCCAAGCGTCCGGAGTTCGCCGGCAAGCGCATCGTCACGATCGCCTGCTCGCCGAGCGAGCGCTACCTCTCGACCGCCCTGGCCGAGAAGGTTCGCGCCGAAGTCACCGCCCTCACCGCCTCGTAAGCGGCGGCTGCGTCCGGCCGAACTGGCCCGCGTTTCCCGACGCGGGCCTTTTTGTTGTCCCGAGGCGGTGGTAGCGCCGCGTGCCGCCCTCTGGCCTATTGCTTTCTCCTTGAAGCTTCCTCTCGGAGGGTGAACATTAGTTCATATGTTGGATGTGAATCAGTCAATCGGGTGTGAGGTCCGCCTCTGCCGTCCGCTCCCCCTCCTGGAGAGCCGGGCGATGGCGGGCTTCCCCTCGCCGGCCGACGACCACATGGAGCGGCGGCTCGACCTGAACGACCACCTGATCCGCAATCCGGTCTCGACCTTCTTCCTGCGCGTGGAGGGTGATTCCATGGCGGGGGCGGGCATCCTGTCAGGCGACCTGATCGTGGTCGACAAGGCGGCACCGGCGAGGCCGGGCGCCGTGGTCGTCGCCGAGCTGGAGGGCGAGTTCACGGTGAAGCGGCTCGAACGCGCGGCCGACGGCGCCTGGTGCCTGCGCGCCGACGGGCCCGGCTGGCCCAAGGGACCGTTGCCTTTCGCCGGTGAATTTCGAATCTGGGGCACCGTGGTGGCGGTGGTCCGTCGCTGCTGACCCGATGCTCCGCGCGCTCGCCGACTGCAATAACTTCTACGCCTCCTGCGAGCGCGTGCTGGACCCGTCGTTGCGCGACGTACCAATCGTGGTGCTCTCGAACAACGACGGCTGCGTCATCGCGCGCTCCGCGGAGGCCAAGGCCCTCGGCATCGCCATGGGCGCGCCGTACTTCGAGGTGCGCCGCACCTGCGAGGCCCACGGCGTGCGCATCTTCTCGTCCAACTTCGCCGTCTACGGGGAGTTCTCGGAGCGCGTCATGGCGGCCCTGACGGAGCAGGCCCGCGACATCGAGGTCTATTCGGTCGACGAGGCTTTCCTCGGTTTCCCAGACATGTCGGTGGGCGAGGCCCGTGCGCTCGGCCTGCGGATCAAGGAGGCCGTGCTCCGTGCCACCGGTATTCCGGTCTCGCTCGGCATGGGCGCCACCAAGGTCCTCTGCAAACTCGCCAACGAGCGCGCGAAGTCCGACCGCGCTTCCGGCGGCGTCCTCGTCGTCCCCTACGACGACGCTGGGCGCGAAGAGTTCCTGCGGGGCGTCGACAGCGAGGACGTCTGGGGCGTCGGGCCTGGTCTCGCCGCGCGCCTGCGGGCGCACCGACTCGTCAGCGCCCTCGACCTCGCCCAGGCCGACCCCGCCTTCGTGCGCCGCGTCGCCGGGGTGGTCGGTGAACGCCTCGCCCTGGAACTCCGCGGCATCTCCTGTCATGACATCGTGGAGGATGCCGGCCCCCGCCAGAGCGTGATGGTGTCGCGTTCCTTCGGCCGGCCGGTCAGCGACGCTGCCGAGCTCGCGGAAGCCGTGGCCGCCCATGCCGCCCGCGGCGCGGAGAAGCTGCGGGAGGACGGTCTGGTCGCCGCGACCGTCGTGGTGATGCTGCGCACCAACCGGCATCGGCTCGATCAGGAGCAGTATTTCGCCGACGAGGCCGAGCCGCTCGACCCGCCGACGGACGACGCCCGCGCGATCTGCGCCGCGGCCGGCCGGGCGTTCGCCCGCATCCGCCGCGATGGCTACCTGTACAAGAAGGCGGGCGTGCTGCTGCAGGGCCTGTCCTCCGCGGCCGTCGTGCAGCCCGGCCTACCGGGCCTCGGTGCGCCGATCGACCCGCAGCGCGACCGCCTGATGAAGGCCGTCGACGCCCTCAACCACCGTCTCGGGCGCGACGCGGTGCGGCTCGCCAGCACCGGCTTCGAGCGCAAGTGGAAGGGGAAGTCGGAGCTGCAGTCGACGCCCTCCCTGACGGACCCGGAGCGCCTGCCCAAGGCGAAGGACGGGCCGAAGCCGCGGATCCGCTTCCACGACTAGTCCGCGATTGCGAAGCCGCCCGATTTGCTCCCCGCTGGAGGCTTTCCCGTGACCCTTTCGCCCGCCGTCGCCACCGCCTTGCCCCTTTTGTCCGCCTTCGGCTACGCCGTCGCGGCCATCATCCTCAAGCGCTCGACCGAAGGCGGCGCTGGTCCGTGGCGGATCGGTTTCGTGGTGAATATGACCATGGGTGCGCTCTTCCAGCTGTTCTGGTTGTTCGACGATGGGCAGGGCGGGCCGTTCACCGTGATCGCGGTGTTGCACTCCTTGATCGTGGGGGCCGTCTTTTTCGCCGGCCAGTACTTCACCTTCCTGGCGCTCAGCCGAGGCGATGTCTCCGTGGCGACGCCGGTGCTCGGCGCCAAAGTCCTGTTCGTCGCGTTCCTCGCTGTCTTGGTGCTGGGCGAGCCCCTCACTGCCTCGCTCTGGGTCGCCACGCTCATGACCTGCGTCGCGATGGCCTTGCTGGGCGGCGAATGGCGCGCCGACCGCGCGCGGATGCTCTCCAGCCTCCTCTACGGCGGCCTCGCCGCCGGTCTCTTCGCGACCTCGGACATCCTCACGCAGACGTGGGTCGGGGAACTGGGGATGACCCATTTCGCGCCGTTGGCGTTCGGCGCGATGCTGCTCTATTCGTGGCTGCTGGTGCCGAAGTTCTCCCAGCCGCTCCTCGCCTTGCCCCCGCGGGTGCTGCTCTGGACCTTGGCGGGTGGCGTCCTGCTTTGGCTGCAGTGCACCGGCATGGTCCTCGCCATCTCGCTGGCCCACGAGGTCACGCGGACCAATATCCTTTATAATACCCGCGGAATCTGGAGCGTCGCCCTGGTCTGGGTGGTCGGCCATTGGTTCGGCAACGCCGAGCGCTCGGTCGGGCCCGCCGTCATGACCCGCCGCCTACTCGGCGCGGCGATCCTGCTCGGGGCCGTCTTCCTCGTGCGGCGCTAGCCGGGGTGGCTTGGTAACTTTCGAGCCGGGGCGGTTTTTCATCCGAGGATAATCATGCGTACCCTCTTGCCGCTTGGGCTCCTGTCCGTGCTGGCCCCCCTGGGGTGCTCGGCGCCCACGCCCGCCCCCGGGACCTCGTCGGTCGGCGGTCAATCGCCGGCGAAAAATCCGCCCGTTTGGGTGACCCGGGCCGTCCCAGCGCCCGGGGTCACGCATCATGTCTTCGCCTGCCCTTCGACGAAAGGAAACGTCAGCTACCATCTCTACCGACCGGCCGCCTACGCCGACGAGACCCGCCGGTTTCCCGTCGTCTATTGGCTCCATGGGTCAGGTGGAGGCTTGCCCGGCATCCCGGTCGTCGTCCGACGTTTCGACGCGGCCATAGCGGCGGGTAAGTTGCCGCCGTGTCTGGTCGTCTTCGTGAACGGGCTGGAGATGGGCATGTATGTCGATTGGTCCGACGGCTCGGCGCCCGTCGAGTCGATGATCGTGCGCGACCTGCTGCCCCACGTGGACGCCGCCTATCGCACCGTCGCCAAGCGGGAGGGAAGGCTGCTCGATGGTTTCAGCATGGGCGGCTACGGGGCCGCCCGGCTGGGTTTCAAGTACCCCGAGCTCTTCCGCGCCGTCTCGATCGTCGGCGCCGGCCCCCTGCAGGCCGAACTCAAGAGCACGCCGCGGGCGAGTCGGCTCCAGGCGGAAGATTTGTTGAAGCGAGCCTATGGGGGAGCTCAGGCTGTCTTTCAGGAAGTGAGCCCGCGTAAGTTCGCCGAGCATAACGCCAAGAAGATCACGCAGGAATCGCTGGTCCGCATGGTCATCGGCGAGAAGGACGAGACCTTCGGCAATAATGAAGCCTTCCATCGGCACCTCGAAGCCCTCGGAATCCCGCACAGTTGGACCATCGTCCCCGGCGTCGGCCACGAGCCCGAAAGGGTTTTCGGGGCCCTGGGTGACGATAACTGGGAGTTCTATCGGAAGGCTTTCGCGATGCCAAAGGCGAAGTGAGGTCGGGGCGCGGATGATCTCGGGTGGGCGTGGCCGCCTCACCGCATCCGGCTTGCCCGGGGCGCTCGCCTCGTTAGAAAGAACCCACCCCATGAGCTCCTCCCGTCGTTCGTTCATCGCTTCCCTTGGCGGCGCCGCCGCCGGCCTCGCCCTCGCTCCCGCCTTGCGCGCGGCCGACGGCCCCGCTCCCCGTAAGCTGGGCATCGCGCTGTGCGGCCTCGGCGGGTACGCCAACGGCGAACTGTCGCCCGCTTTGCTCGAGACCAAGCACGTGAAACTCGTCGCGGTGATCACCGGTACGCGCGAGAAGGGCGTCAAGCTCGCGAAGCTCCATGGCTTCGACGAAGCCAACATCTACTCGTATGAGCAGTGGGACAAGGTCGCTGCCAATAAGGCGATCGACATCGTTTACGTGGTGACACCTCCCGGTATCCACGCCCAGAACGTCGTCGCGGCTTTCGGCGCCGGCAAGCACGTCATCTGCGAGAAGCCGATGGCTATTTCGGCTGCCGAGTGCGACACGATGATCGCGGCGGGCAAGCAGGCCGGCAAGCGCCTCGCGATCGGCTATCGCCTCCATTTCGATCCGTATCACCAGGAGCTCGTTCGCTTGGCCAAGACCCAGGAGTTTGGTCCGTTCATGAAAATCAAGACCGCCAACGGTTATACGCTGCGTCGCAAGTCTTGGCGCATTGAGAAGAAGCTCGCTGGTGGCGGGGCGCTGACGGATATGGGTATCTATTCGATTCACGCCTGCTGCATGGCGACCGATGCTAGTCCAATCGCCGTCACCGCCAAGGAACTGCCAAAGACGCAGCCAGATTTATTCATCGAGGTTGAACAGGCTTTGGAGTTTCGCCTCGAGTTCGCCAATGGCGCCGTGGCTGACGTCTGGTCGGGCTATGATGCCAACCGGGCGGAGCTTTATGCCGAGGGCGCCAAGGGCTGGTTCAAGGGCGAGCGACCGGTGTTCAGCTACCGCGGTCTGAACATCTCGACCTCGGCCAAGGGCAAACTGGACTTCGGTATCTTCCGGCAGCAGCAGCGCCACATGGACGGTGTGGCGGCGGCCTTCCGTGATAATCAGCCGGTCAGCTGTGATGGCGAACTCGGTCGTCGCGACATGGTCATCATTGACGGCGTCTACGAGTCGATCCGCACGGGCAAGAAGGTGGAGTTGAAGTATGGTTGAGGGAAGGGGCCAGGGCCAGGCTTGCGGTTCTGCGAATCATGCTCGGTGTTACTCGGGCTCTCCCTCCGGCCCACAGGCCAACGTTTCAACCGGTCAACGAACTGCCTACCAGGTCGGGGCTAGGTTGAGGAGTTCTCCGGAGGCCTTGGTCATGGCCGCGATGCGGGCTTCCTCGCCATTATTCACGCCTTCGGCGTGGATGAACGTAACGTCGGTGATGCCGATGAAGGCGAGGATCTTGCGTAGGTAGGGTTCCTGGAAATCGTAGTCCGTCCCGGCCACGAAGCCGCCGCGGGCGGTGATGACGAGGGCCTTCTTGTCGTGCAGCAAGGGTACCACGCCTTCCTCCGTTACCTTGAAGGTCATGTCGGCGCGCACGACCTGGTCGATCCAGGCCTTGAGGGATGCCGAGACGGTGAAGTTATGCATCGGCGACGCGATGAGCAACCGGTCGCACGCCAGCAACTCAGCCGTTAAGGCGTCGGAGTGATGCAGCACGCCCTTCATCGCGGGGTCGTGCTGGTCCGCCGGGGAAAAGGCCGCGCCCACCCAAGCGTCCGAGATGAAGGGTGGGGGGTGGTGGCCGACGTCGTGGTGGGTGACTTTGAGGTTGGGATGGGCCAGGCGCAGCGCGTTGATGAAACCGGCGGAAAGCTTGCGCGTCACCGAGCGAATCGTGCGGGGCGAGGCGTCGATGTGGAGGACCTTCATGCCTTCAAGGTAGTCTGGAGGTCGGAGATGTCAAAGGGCGGCGAGGGGTCTTCGCCCGGGGGCCGGCCATCCATGGCTGGTTGCGGGTCAATTCGTCCCCTTGGCCAGGAGGGTCTTGAGTTCGGCGACCGCCGGGGCGTAGGCCGGGTGCGTGGCGACGTTGATCAGTTCGCCCGGGTCTTTCTCGTGGTCGTAGAGCTCGATCCCGAGGCGACCTTCGTTCCATTCGGTGTAGCGGTAGCGCTCGGTGCGGACGGACCGGCCGACCTTGCGTTCCGGGGTGGCGTCCTTCTTCTTGCCGCCGGCGTTGATGGCGCCGAAATCGACCTGCGTGTAGGCGGCGTGAGCCCACGGGCGGTTTGGATCTTCGAGCAACGGCCGGAGGCTCTTGCCTTGGGTGCGCTTGTCGGGGTTGAGGCCGCAGAGGTCGGCCACGGTCGGGTAGAGGTCGACTAATTCGGCGATCCGCTTCGTGGCCTGACCGTTTGCCTTGCTGCCGGGGTCGCGGATGATGAACGGCACGCGCGCGGAGTCCTCATAGAGCGAGCGCTTCTGCCAGAGACCATGTTCACCCAGGTTATACCCGTGGTCGCTGATAAAGACCACGAGCGTGTTCCGGTCGAGGCCCTGTGCCTTCAGTTCCGCGAGCACGAGCCCGAACTGGGCGTCCATGAAGGTCGTCGAAGCCAGGTAGGCCTGCTTGGCCGTGCGTTGGGTATCCTCGGTCATCCCGTAGTTTGCCACGGCCGTATTGGAAAGGGCCACTGGCGGCTTGGCGGCGCGGTCGGCGGCGGGGTCGGGGACAAGCTCGACCTTGTCCTTGGGGTAGGTCTGGAAATAGGGCTTCGGGGCTACGTAGGGGGTGTGCGGACGGAAAAAGCCGACGGCCAGGAAGAACGGCTTGGTATGCTTCTGCCGCAGGAAGGTGATCGCCTGCGCGGCGATCTTACCGTCGGTCTGTTCGGCGTCCGTGCCGTCGGCGGCCAGCCAACTCAGCGTGCCGCCGTAGTTGCCGGTGCCCACGAGCACCTGGCCCGCCTTGCCCTTGGCTTTGTCGGCGGGCGTGCCGGCGCCGACCCCGATGGAGAAGATCTTATCCTCGTCGTCGCAATCGCGGCCCCGGGGGTTCCAGACCTGTTCCCAGGACTGCGGGTCGTCGAGACCATTGGTGCCGATCTCCTTCGGGACGCCGTAATGGTAGAGCTTGCCGATCCGGGCGACCGAGTACCCGTGGTTCCTGAACAGCTGCGGCAGCGTCACCAGGTCCGGGATCGCCTTGCGGAATTCCTTGGCGTTGTCGTAGACACCGGTAGTGTCGGGGCGCAGTCCGGTCAGGAAGGAGGTGCGGCTCGGGTTGCAGAGCGCGTATTGGCAATAAGCGCGGTCGAAGCGGACGCCGGTGCGGGCTAGGGCGTCGATGTTCGGGGTCAGCGCCGGGCCGCCATAAGCGCCCATCGCCGCGCGACAATCATCGGCCACCAGCAGCAGGACATTCTTGGGAGGCTCGGCGCCGAAGGCGGTCAGGCCGGCGAGGAGGCAGAGGGCGGCGGGGAGGCGCATACTCGAGGACTAGAGGATGGAGGGCCGGAGGACAAGAGGACACGACAAGGGCTGGAGGACACGACGAGGGCCGGAGGGCCGGAGGCACAGAGGCAGAAATGATGCCAACAAAGAGGCCGGGATCGGTTGCCCGACCCCGGCCCTAGCCCCAGCCCTAGCCCTGCGAAGCTTCGCTTACACTTCCCAGTCTTCGCCCTTACCCTGGATGATCTTGTCGACGGCGACGAGCACCAGATCGACGGCTTCTTCCTGGGAGGTCTTGTCGGTCTGGATATGGACCTCGGGAGACTCCGGGGTCTCGTACGGCGAGGAGATGCCGGTGAACTCGGCGATCTCGCCGCGGCGCGCCTTGGCGTAGAGCCCCTTCACGTCGCGGGATTCGCAGACGGCCAGCGGGGCGTCGACGAAGACCTCGATGAAGGGTTGGCTGGCGAGGGCGGCGCGGGCCTTGGCCCGGTCCGCGGCCAGCGGGGCGATCAGGGTGACGAGCGTGATGTGGCCCGAGCCGGCGAAGAGGCCGGCGACGGCGGAGGCGCGGCGGACGCTTTCGGCGCGGTCCGCGGCGGAGAAGCCGAGGTCGCGGTTGAGGCCGACGCGCAGGTCATCCCCGTCGACCCGCACGACCTTGCGGCCGGCGTCGAAGAGCCGGCGTTCGACGGCCTCGGCGATGGTGGACTTGCCGGAGCCGGAGAGGCCGGTGAACCAGATCACCGCGGGCGGGTGGCCGGCGCGGGCGGTGCGCTCGACGGCCGTGACCTTGCCGGAAGGGGCGTCGGACTTGGCGATCGAATCGAGGATGATGCCGCCGCCATGGATGCGGCCGCCTTCCTCCAGCGCGAAGCGACCGGTGATCGGGCACTCGTGGTGGAGGTCGTAGGCGACGTTGCGGGTGGCGCGCACCACGACCTCGCAGATCGAGTCGCGCGGCACGCTGTCGGCCTGGGTGGACTCGAGCGTGGAGGCGTCGGTCACCTGTTCGATCCGGGCGATCACCGCGTCGACGTTCTGCGTCAGGAGGCGGAGGCGGTAGGTCTTTTTCAGGGTCAGCGGTTCCTTGCCGAGCCAGAAGAGACGGGCGCGGAACTCCCGTCCGACGCGGGGTTGGTGCGCCGGGTGCGAGGCGACCTGGCCGCGCTCGACGAAGATCTGTTCGGAGAGCGTGACGCTGGCGGAGCCGCCCGTGCCGACGACCTCGCGGGACTCGGGTCCCGGCCAGTCCTCGAAGGTGCGGACCGTGCTGCGCCGTCCGCCGGGCTGGAAGATGAGCTCGTCGCCGGGGCGGATGGCGCCGGCTTCGACGCGACCGGCGATGATGCGGCGGTGGTCGAAGCGGTAGATGTCGGAGACCGGCAGGCGCAGGGGCAGGCCGGTGAGGTCGTCCTCGTGCGCGAAGGCGTCGAGGGCTTCGGTGACCGTGGGGCCCCGCCACCACGGCATCTGGGCGGCGCGCTCGACGACGTTGTCGCCGTGCTTGGCGGCGATCGGGATGAAGTGGACGGCGGTGAGGCCGAGGGTCTTGAGGAACGCCGAGTATTCCGCGACGATCTTCCGGTAGGTCTCCTCGGAGTGCCCGACGAGGTCCATCTTGTTCACCAGCACGACGAGCTGCTTGACGCCCAGGAGGGAGAGTAGGAAGGCGTGGCGGCGGGACTGGTCCATGACGCCTTCCTTGGCGTCGATGAGCAGGAGCGCGGCGGAGGCGCTGGCGGCGCCGGTCACCATATTCTTCAGGAACTCCTTGTGGCCCGGTGCGTCGATGATCGCGTAGGCGCGCTGCTTCGTGCGGAAGAAGATGCGGGTGGTGTCGATGGTGATGTTCTGCTCTTGCTCCTCGATGAGGGCGTCGAGCAGGAAGGCGTACTCGAATTCCATGCCTTCGATCGCGCAGTTCTTGCGGACCTGCTCGATCTTGCCGTTGGGCAGCGAGTCGGTATCATGGAGGAGGCGGCCGACGAAGGTGGACTTGCCGTGGTCGACGTGGCCGACGACGACGACGTGCATCTTGCGGGCGTCTTCGGCGGCGGCCTGGGCGGCGGCTTGGGCCGCGGCGGGGGCGGGAAGGGGGGCGGACATGGTGCGGAAGGTGTCTGGGGGTGGGCGGGGCTTACATGAAACCCTTGGCGCGCAGCTCCTGCATGGAGTTGCGACCGACGTGGTCCTGGGCGCGGCCGGCGCGCTCGCTGACCTTGGTGCGCTTCAGTTCCTCGATGACCTCGTCGATGTTGCTCGCCGGGCTGTCGACCGGGTGGGTGATCGGGTGGCAGCCGAGGGAGCGGAAGCGCTTGCCGTCGCGGGCGTAGTAGAGGGTCGGGTTCGGGATGTTCTCGCGGCGGATGTACTCCCAGATGTCGAGTTCGGTCCACTCGAGGAGCGGCTGGACGCGCACGTGGCCGCCCTCGGGCGCGACGCTGGCGAACTGGCCCCAGAATTCCGGCGGCTGGTCCTTGTAGTCCCAGTTGCCTTCGGCCGAGCGCGGGGAGAACCAGCGTTCCTTGGCGCGGGTCGGGTCCTCGTCGCGGCGGATGCCGGTGACGAGCGCGTCCCACTTGAACTCGTCGATCGCGGCCTTGAACGGCACGGTCTTGAGCTCATGGGTGACGGTCACCGGGTCGTGCGTCGCGTAGCCGATGCCGCGGCTGATGGCGTCCTCATTGACGCGGACGATGAGGTCGATGCCGTGGATGACCTTGGCCTTCTCGCGGAACTCGTACATCTCCGGGAACTCGTAGGTCGTGTCGATGTGCAGCAGCGGGAACGGGATCTTGCCGCAGAACGCCTTGCGCGCCAGCCAGATGAGGACGTTGGAGTCCTTGCCCATGGACCAGGGCATGCAGACGGAGCGGAAGTTGGCGAAGGCCTCGCGAAAGACGTGGATCGACGTCTGCTCGAGGCGGGTCAGGTGGTCGTTTTGGGCGTTGCGGGACATCGGGTGGTAAAGGGGAAGGGGGAGGGGACGGATTACAGATTACGGAGGACGGACGGATTGCGGATTACAGAGGGCGTGGGCGGGTGATGGTCAGGGTGGAAATCAGTAATCTGTAATCCGTACTCAGTAACCCGTTTACGCTTTCTTCGTCCTCGTGTGCAGGCCGCATTCCTTCTTGTCGAAGCCGGGCCAGCGGCCACCGCGCTCGTCGCCGCCGGAGGTGGGCAGCGTGCAGGGGGCGCAACCGATCGAGCGGTAGCCGCGGTCGTGCAGGACGTTGTGCGGGAGCCCGTGTTCCTTGAGGTAGGCCCAGACCTGGTCGCGGCTCCAGTCGACGAGCGGGTTGAGCTTCCAGACGTCGGAATTGTCCGGGCGGGCGGCGAGGCTCAGCAGCGGGGTCGCGGCGCGTTCGCCCGACTGGTCGCGGCGCATGCCGGTGATCCAGAGGTCGAGTTCGAAGAGTTTCTTCCCGAGCGAGTCGACCTTGCGGAGCTCGCAGCACTTCTCCGGGTCGCGCTTCCAGAGTTCGGCGCCGTACTGG
>JBEELT010000005.1:0-38308 GCA_041167995.1 Verrucomicrobiota bacterium
AAGTGAAGAACTTCCGCAAGCTCCACTCCAAGACCCCCGGCCACCCCGAGTTCGGCGAGACCGTCGGCGTCGAAGCCACCACCGGCCCGCTCGGCCAGGGTACGGGCAACATCGTCGGCATGGCCGTGGCCGCCAAGATGGCCGCCGCGCACTTCAACACCGCCGAGCATAAGATCTTCGACCACCTCGTGGTCGGTCTCGCCGGCGACGGTTGCCTCCAGGAAGGCATCTCGCAGGAAGCCGCGTCCTTCGCGGGCCGCTTCGGTCTGGATAACCTGATCATGCTCTACGACTCCAACGACGTCACCCTCGACGCGCTGGCCTCCAAGACGCAGAACGAGGACACCGCCAAGCGCTACGAAGCCGCCAACTGGGAAGTCTTCACCGTGAAGCAGGGCAACGAGCTCGCCCCGATCGCCGAGGCCTTGGACCAGGCCCGGGCGAGCAAGAACGGCAAGCCGAAGCTGATCATCTGCAAGACCGTCATCGGCAAGGGCATCGCCGAGGTCCAGGGCACCGCGAAGGGCCACGGCGAAGCCGGCGTGAAGTTCGTCGACGCCTCCCGCAAGGCCCTCGGCCTGCCCGAGGAGAAGTTCTACGTCTCCCCCGAAACCCGTGCGTTCTTCAACGCCCGCAAGGCCCAGCAGGCCGCCACGCACGCCGCGTGGCAGCAGACCTTCGCCGCCTGGTCCAAGGCCAACCCCGAGAAGGCCGCGACCCTCGCGAAGGCGCAGCAGGGCGACCACGGCGACGTCCAGTCCCTCCTGGCCGCCATCCCCGAGTTCGGCCAGAACGCCCTCGCCACCCGCGTCTCCGGCGAGGCCTGCATCAACGCCGTCGCCAAGGCTTCCCCGCTCGTGCTCTCCGGTTCGGCCGACCTCCACGGCTCGACCAAGAACTACCTCAAGGACGTCGGCGACTTCGACGTCGCGACCCCCGGCGGCCGCAACCTCTACTTCGGCATCCGCGAGCACGTGATGGGCGCGATCCTCAACGGCATCGCCTACCACGGCGTCTTCAAGGGCTCCGGCGCGACGTTCCTGACGTTCTCCGACTACCTGCGCCCCTCGATCCGCGTCGCGGCGCTGGCCAAGCTCCAGGCCTTCTACATCTTCACGCACGACTCCGTCGGCGTCGGCGAAGACGGCCCGACCCACCAGCCGGTCGAGACCGTCAGCGCCCTGCGCTGCATCCCGAACCTCGACGTGGTCCGCCCGGGCGACGCCGAGGAGACCGCCGCGGCTTTCGCCCACGCGGTCGCCCGCAAGGACGGCCCCGTGGCCCTCATCCTCTCCCGCCAGAACGTCCCGTCCCTCGACGCCGTCCCGGTGGCCACGCGCCGCCAGGGCGCGCTCAAGGGCGGCTACATCCTGCGCAAGGAGACCGCCGCGCTCACGCACATCCTCATCGGCACGGGCAGCGAACTCTCGCTCGCCCTCGCCGCCGGCGAGGAACTCGGCGCGGGCGTCCGCGTCGTCTCGATGCCCTCGATGGAGGTCTTCGCGCGCCAGCCGAAGGCCTACCAGGAGGAAGTCCTGCCCGCCGCCTGCACCAAGCGCGTCAGCATCGAAGCCGGTGTGACGCTCTCGTGGGGACGCTACGTCGGCACCGCCGGCAAGGCCATCGGCACCGACACCTTCGGCCTCTCCGCCCCGGGCGACGTGGTGATGAAGGAGCTCGGCATCACCAAGGAAGCCGTCGTCGCGGCCGCCAAGGCGCTCTGAGCGACGACTTCCGGTCAGCCCGAGAAGCCGGCGTGCGCGCCGGCTTTTTTGTGCCTAGCGGGTCCGGGCCTGCAGACGGCGACGTAGCCGCCGGCGAGCCTCCTCGGCCTCCAGGCGGGTAGGCCAGCCGAGCGTCCAAACCTTGAGCCGACGACGACGCCCCGGGGCGTTCCCCTCCGCCATCTCCAGGTGGCGGAGGGTTTCACCCACGGTGAAGGGCCCCACTTGTTGGCCGAACTCATCAAATAAATAGCACGTGCGGATCGGTGGATTCATCGCCGACGATTGCAAAGGCCAAGAGGTAGAGAACGAGGTGATTTCCGTGAGGTGTTTTACGGATGCCAAAATGAATTAAACACCCCTGAACCCGAGGCCGCCCGCTGACGCACCTTCGATCACTTGGCTTCCTTCAAGGCGGCGAGCGGCAAGCGAAAGAGATCGCCCTGCTCCGAGCCGAGCAGGAGCGTCGCATCGTCGAGCCAGGAGCAGCCTTCGACCTGCCAAGAGAGCGCCGGCAAGGAGAGCGGCGCGGAACGGGCGGGACCCGAGAAGAAAGTCTCGCCGGTCGCCGGAAGGTCGAAGACCCAGACGAACGTGTAGGTCAGCACGGCCAGGCGCTTGCCGTCGGGCGAAACCGCGGCGTCGGTGACCATGCCCTTGGCATCCAGGCGGCCGACCTTGACCGGGACGGCCTTGTCGGGCGACCCGGGGGCGGGTAAGTCCACCCGCCAGAGGTCGGTCAGCGTATCGCGACGGTGCTTGGTCAGGAGGTAGAGCCGACCGCCGACCATGAAGGCCGCCTCGCAGTCATGGGCGAGCTCGGGATCGGGGAAGGCTTTCTGGTCGGGCCAGGCGAAGGTGACCTTGCGGAAATCGGTCACCGTGGCCGCACCGAGCTTCGGCTCCGGGAAGACGTAGAGGGCGAGCTCCTTGCGAAGGGAGATGTTGTTGCCGACGTCGCAGACGATCATCCGGCCGCTGGCGTCGCCGGTGATGGCTTCCCAGTCGACATTGGTCGCGCCCTTGATTTCAACGGTACGCCAAGGGCCGGCCGGCCCAGCGGCGAAGGTGCCATCGGCCCGGAGCGCGGTCAGGCGCGGCTTGTCCCCGGAATCGGAAAGCGTCCAGAAGAGTCCGAGCTGGGTGGGGCTAGCCCAGAGGGCCGAGCACTCGGGGACGGCCTCCTTATTGAAACGGGCGTGGCGGACCGGAGCCACGGAAGGCATCTCCGCGGTCTCCCGGACAACCACGGGCGGCTCGGCGCCGAAGCCGGCGGCCACCAGGCCAAGCACGAGGAAGGAGGGGATCCGCATGCCGCGATGCTGGGGGGCGAGGGCACGGGCAGGCAATCCGGGACGATGCGTTTTACGGTGGAAACCTCCCCGCCCTGCCCGCCAAGATGACGCATGGCCCGCTCCTCCTCGCGCTCCCTCTGGACCGCCAAGCTCCGCGATGGGGTCGCCCTTGACGTCAAAACGTCGGTCGCGCGCACCCGCAAGTCGCCGACCAAGGCGATGACGGCGAGCCGGGGCGCCAAGGCCATCATCCTCGGCATCGACCCTTCGCTGCGCGGCACCGGCTTGGCGGTGATCGACACCCGCGGAAGCACGCCGCGGCTGCTCGCCAGCCTGACCCTGAAGTTAGCGCCCAAGTTGGCGCCCTACGAATGCCTGGGCCAGATTGCCGACGCGGTGGAATCGCTCGCGAAGCAGCACGGTGTGACCGAGGCGGCGATCGAGGAGACCATCTACGTCCAGAACTTCCGGACCGCCCAAGCGATGGGCGCTTCCCGCGGCGCGGCGCTGAGCGTGCTGGCCCGGCTCGGAGCCACCGTCAGGGAGTACGCCCCGAAACGCATCAAGATGGCGGTCACCGGGCACGGGGCAGCCTCCAAGGAGCAAGTCGGTCGTATGGTGAAGTCGGTCTTCGGCTTGGACCACGAACTGCCCTTGGACGAGTCCGATGCGGCGGCGGTGGCCCTATGCCACGCCTACAACGCGCGATAGTGAAAGGGCGCCCCTCGCGGGACGCCCTCGTTGACGCTTTCATTACGGCGATCAAACGCTCATCCGACGGCGCCGCCGGACCGCGGCGATCGCCAGGCCGAGGCAGCCCAGGCTCAAGCCGTAGGTGGATGGCTCCGGAATCGGCGAGCCATAGTTGAGCAGGACCTGCTGATTGGCGACGTCATCGACCAAACTGAACTTGGAAACGTCGAGGGCCCCACCGGCCTGGTCCTTGAGAGCGCTGACGTCCAAAGCGAAGAGGTCGGAGATGTTCGTGTTGGCGCCCAAGTTAAGGCTGCCATACTTCAGGAAGGCGAACGAGTAATCGCTCGCCGCATCAAAGACGGAAGGCAGACCCGCAAGGATCAGCGAGTACTTGTTGGCCGAGGAAGCGGCGCTCAGGTCCAGTTGGCCCGTGAGGAGGAAGCGGTCGAAACCGTTACCGGCGCCGAGCGAAGCGTCGGATAAGTTCAGCTCGACCTTCGCGCCCCCTTGCAGGCTGAGGCTATCAGCACGCAATGTGCCGACCGCATCGACCCCGCCGGCGTTGATCGACCCGCCGGCCGCGACGGTGACGTCATGGACTATGCCGGAACCGGCGAGTTTGGCCCCGCTCGAAACGACCAAGTTACCCAAGACCTCGCCGTTGACCTGGAGGGTGCCCGCGTTGACCAAGGCCCCACCCGCAAAGGTGTTGTTACCGCTTAAAGTCAGGCTGCCGCTACCGACTTTGGTCAAGAGGCCACTACCCGAGATAACCCCCGAAATCGTCCCATTGGCACCCGCGACGGTGCTATCGCTGGTCAGCGTGATATCCTTGGCGACGGTGTTGGCCTTCACATCAAGGCTACCGCCCGACAAGGTGACGGAACCGGCGCCCAAGGCGTCGGCGTTGTTCACCACCAAGGTGCCCGCCGAGACCGTCGTGCCGCCCGAGTAGGTATTGGCGCCGCTCAGCGTCACCGTACCGCTACCCGTCTTGGAGAGGGCCCCGCTGGCGACGACGCCGGTCACCTCGCCACCCTGCAGCACGAGCTTATCGCCATTCAGCTGGCTCCCCGCCAGCGAACCCGAAGACAAGGTAATCGTATTAGCCAGAGATGAAGTCCCGAGGTTGAGCGTGCCCCCGGAAATCGTCACGGCGCCCGAACCCAGGGCCCCGTTGCTCGCGGCATTCAAGGTGCCCGCCGAAATGGTGGTGCCGCCCGAATAGGTATTATTACGCGTAAAGGTCAGGGTACCCGACCCCGACTTACTGAACGCCGAGGCACCGCTGATGACCCCCGTGAGGGTGCCTGAGCCATCGATGACCCCAGCGCCAAGGGTCAAGTCATTGCCAATCGTCTGGCCATTGAGATTCAAGGTACCTCCGGTCAGCGTGACCGCGCCTGAGCCCAAGGCGGTCGTCGTGCCGACGGTAAGCACGCCCGCCGTGATGGTCGTACCGCCGGAATAAGTATTCAAACCGTTGAGCACCAAGGTGGTCGTACCAGATTTGGTGAAAGCAGCAGTACCCGATACAACGCCCGCAAGCGTGCCTGAACCGCCGATCAAACCGGCACCAAGCGTCAGGTTGTTGTTAATAACCTGACCGTTAAGATTCAGGGTTCCCCCCGTCAATGTGACCGCTCCCGACCCCAACGCCGTGGCGCTGCCCAGAGTGAGCGTACCGGCCATGATGGTCGTCCCGCCTGTGTAGGTATTATTACCGCTGAAGGTCAACGTACCCGTCCCCGACTTCGAGAAAGCGCCCGTACCGGCTAAAGCGGCCTCAACGGTGCCGGAGGTCGATCCAGCGACCTGGGACACTTGGATCGCATTGTTGCCGCGCAAGGTTCCGCCGGTGACCTGGAAGTTATTGGCCAAGGCATTGCTACCGATGTCGAGGACACCGCCCTGGACGAAAACCTGCCCAGAACCTATGGTCGCGCCCGTCGCTACGAGCAGAGTTCCCTGCTGGATGATGTTGCCAAAGGTGCCCGTGATGGCTCCCGTGATGGTGAGCGTGCCTTCGCCCCTTTTCGTGAAATTACTCGTTCCTGACATATTACCCGAATAGGTGATGTCATCCGAGCGATTAAAAGTGAACGCGCCCCGCGTGGCGTTGAAAGACAAACCGTTATTCAGCGTGCCGGTCGTCCCCCCCTTCCCGAAATGAAGCGCGCCATTGACCACCAGGACGGCGTTCGTTTCCAGGGACAGGTTCTTGTTGAGGATCATCGTGCCGTCGACTTGCAACGTACTCCCCGCGCGCACCGTGATGTTTTCATCGAATGTAGCCGTGGTACTTTGAACCTTGAGGGTGCCGTCCACGAAGACGTTGTTCTTGAGTAAAGGCGTGCCGCCTTGGCTACGCAAAGTACTTTGGCCGAGGAAGGTCAGGTTTCCGCTTCCAAGCGCGCTGACGACACCCTGCAAACCCAGTATGCCCGTGCTCGTGATGTTGCCGGTGAAACCATCATGGACGCCCCAAGTGAAAAACCCGTCGCCGTTCGCGGTATTACTGAGAACCAAGTTGCCACTGCCGCTTAACCGGCCACTGAAATGCCCCGTGAAGACGCTGTTATTGATCGTGAGGGTCTTGCCCGCGGCGATAGTGACATTACCCCCACTACTTAGCCCCGTAATGACCGTATCCGCATTAACTGCGATACTAGCGCCCCCGGCCACCGACAAAGCACCCGTCCCCAAAGACCCGGCATCTTGCACGATTAACTGCCCCGCCGAAATCGTGGTGCCGCCGGTATAAGTATTCGCCGCACTCAGTGTCAGCGACCCAGCCCCAGCCTTGGTCAGCGAAAATGCGCCGGACACCCCGGAGTTGATATTGGCTGTCGACCCCGCCGCCACTGTGAAGGTGCTATTGGCCGACAACGCCAAGCCACCCGCGCCACCGATGGTCCAATCCCCGAAGGTGGTGCCAGCGCCAAAGCTCATCCCGCCAATTGTCTGACTAGCCCCCAAGGTTATCGTATCAGTCACCTTGGTGGCCGCACCTTGAAAAGCCGCAGTATCTCCCGAAGTCCAAGCAGCTAGGGTCGTCCCGTTGGTGGTCCAGAAATTATCAGTACCCCACGTGCCATTGCCGGACTGGAAGCCCGCGTCAGTCGACGTGTCCCACGTGACGGTGGCGGCGACGGCCGGACGGAGGCTGAGCAGGGCGGCGGAGAGTAGGAGTGCAGAACCGAGGAGCGGGTTGTTTCGCATAGGATTTCGGCCAACACTCCTAGGCCGACTTCTTCCATGGGAAAGAGCCTTCAGTTAAACCAGGTATTCATCCCTATCATCCTGTGAGGTGATGAACCCAAATCCGCCCGTTAAAGGAACCGCCGCCTCCACGGCGCGCCGCAGGCCGCTAGCCGCAGACCGCGCATCGAACGGTACCCACAAGCGAACTAGCCGCTAAAGGATGAGACCGCTCACTCTTCGCTCACCGCGTATTCGTCGGCGCGACCGCGGGCCTGGCTCCAACGGGCCATCAGTTCTTCCAGCGGCACGGGGCGGACATTCTGATTAAGATTATAGCGGCCGGCCTCGACGCAGGCCTTCAACTGATGCCACACTGCGGCGTAGGACCGGCTGAAGCGCAGCGACCCATCGCGAACCAGGCTCGAGACATGGCAGCACCCGCCGACTTCGGTGCAGGTGAAGCGCCCGGCCATCAGTTCCGCCTCGGAGACGGCGCGCAGGTCGAAGCGGGCGAAATGAAGCCCGGGGAAACGCTTGGTGAAGGCGGTGACCGCCGCGACGAGCTCGGGCGTGGAGAGGTCCGGGCGATGCACGCAACGGGCGCCATGGCCGTAACTGCCGGTGAGATTGAGGGTCACGCAGCGACCCGCCGGGACGACGTCGTTCAACTCCCGGGAGTGGCAACGCTGATAAAGTTCGCCCCGCGAGACCGCGAACTCATCCAGCCAGATCAGCTCCTCGAGGGTCTGCTCGCCGTCGCCGCGCACGACGACGTCCTGCTTCTGCACCAGCGCCATGATCCGACCATCGTCCTGTCCCGGGTTGCGGCGCCAGACGACCTCGAACTCCAGCCCCGGGATAAACTTCTGCAGGAGGAAGTCCTCCTTCGCGCCCCGGACAAGGGCCTCCAGACGGGCCTCATCACGGACGAAACGCAGGCCGGAGCCGTCCTCGGCCACCTCGGGTTTGAAGACCAGCGGGAAGCCATGGCAAACCGCGAAAGCGTCGGCCTCCTTGAGCCGTTCCTCGACCTGGTCCTCCTGCGCGAGCGCCAAGGTCGGGCAGCAGCGGGAATCCCGCTGGAACGGACGCAGCAGGAGCGACTTGGCGTCGCCGATGAAGCCGCCGATGCGGCCGAACGCCGGGTTGGCCGAGGCGAAGGCGGTGAGGCTGCGGCAACGGATGCTATGGTAGAGGACGCCCAACCGTACCGGCAGGTAAAGAATCGCCGCGGGCCACAGGGACGGCTGGAGCAGGTTACGGACCTTCATCACGAGCTGGCGACGTCCGCGCCAGGTCAGGGCCGGTAGCAACCAGTGCGTCGAGAAATAGAGCAGCAGCAACATCCCGACCACGATCCAGCCGGCGATGCGGTGATACTCGTTGAGCTTCTCGATGATGACCGGACCCCAGCGGAGCCCGATGAGCATCAGGACCGGGGTCCACACCAACGCGGCCAGGAAGAGCAGCACGCCCAACCGCAGGGGGCTGAGCCGGAGGATGCCGGCGGTGATGAAGGTCGGCACGCGGCTGGCCGGGACGAAGCGCGAGCTGACCACGACGAACATCCCGCGCGGGGTCGAGAACCAGCCCGCCCACTGGTCGAGCTGGTGCGGCTTGAGCAGCCACTTCAACGGCGCGCGGGTCAGGGCCTGCTTGCCGAAGAACCGCCCGATCGAATAGAGCGCGACGTCCCCGATGAAGATGCTGACCGTGCAGGCCATGGCACCCGACCAGAAATCGATCAGCCCCATGCCGACCAGCAGGCCCGTCGCCAGGCAGGTCGGGTCCTCCGCCACCAGGCAGCAGAGCACGATGATCAGCATCAGGATCCAATAGCGCGCGCCCTGGGCGGTCGGCACGGGCGGATCGGAGGCGGGCGCCGCGGAGGGCGCGACCGGCGCCTGCTCGGCGGCGAGCAGGAACGCGTCCAGCTTGGCGGCGGTCGCGGCGACATCGGCGAAGGCGGCGTCGCGACCACCCGGCACCACGTCGAGCTTGGCCTGCGGCACGAGCAGCGCGGTGTAGCGCGCGGTGTCGACGGCGGTCACCCAATCATCCTCGCCGTGCAGCAGGTAGAGCGGCTTGCGCCACTCGCGCAGGATCTTCTTGGAGTCGGACAGGTCGGTGTCGAAGACCGTCTTGGCGTAGTCACGGTCCCACGGCAGGAGGTCGGCCGCGCCGAAGTTCGGCGTCAGACGAGAGACGCCCCAGAAGAAGGCACCGTGGAAGCCATAGACGAGCTTGTTGACGAGCGGATTGCCCATCATCTCGAACTCTTGGGCGCCCGGTGCGGAAACCAGACTGAGCGAACGTACGCGACCGGGATAGGTGCGGGTCAGTTCCAGGGCGGCCACCCCACCCAGGCCTTGGCCGATGACGTGATACTCCTTGATCCCGTAGTGCTCGACGAGGGCGGCGACCACCGCGGCATTCGTCTCCATCGAGTGGCTGGGCACATCGCCGGAGGAAGTATGGAAACCGGGCAGGAAAGCCTCGATGACCGAGACCCGCGGGTTCTTTGCCAGCGCCGCACAGAGCCGGCTACCATGGTCATCCCACGGGACGCGATGCAGGTAGACCACCACGGTCGGACGGAAACGCGGCAGGGGCCCGAGCTGTTCCCCGGCCTGCTGGCCGTCGACGCCATGGAGGTGAGCGCGAATCGGTACCTTCCGCTCCGTCTGAACCACCTTGTCACCGACCAGGTCAAACGCCGGGACTTGGACCGGGGTGCCTTTGGCGAAACGCTCGCTGGAACTGAAGAAGGGGAACTTCGCCGATAGGACCAGGAGGACCAGGTAAACGAAAATGACCTTCCATTTGCCCGGGATACGACCGAGCATGGTCCGGTGGGAAGGGGAAGACGCCATCCCCGCCCATCAAACGCAGCCCAAGGGGTGGTGCAAGGCGGGAAGGTCCCTGAAAACCGCCATCCGAGGGATTTATGGCTTCCTTAACACGGGCGAGACCCCTTTCTTGGGGGGACGTGCAAGCCACTGGACAGGAACTCCCAGGCCTCCGGGTCGTCGTCGACAAGGTCGTCCACCATCGGGATGCGAACTTCCCGCCGGAGACCCCCCATGCCTTCGTGTATTTCCTGACGATCTCCAACGTTTCCCAGGAGACCGTCCGCCTGCTCGGGCGCAAATGGATCCTCCGCGCGGCCGACGGCTCGGTGGAGGTCATCGAAGGCGATGGCATCGTCGGCGAGACCCCCTCCCTCCCGCCGGGCGGCACCTTCTCCTACAACAGCTACCACCTCACGGGCGCCGCTTTGACCGCGGAAGGGGCGTTCCACGGGACCACGGCGGATGGCCGGCGCGTCTTCGTCCGGATCCCCGCCTTCGCGATGACCCCGCCCCCCGACCTTTCCTGATGCGACTTACCGACCTCAACTCCGGCCGCGAAATCGGCGCCAACTGCATGCTCGCCGAATTCGGCGGCGTGCGGTTGGTCGTCGACTGCGGCCTCCACCCCAAGCTCGACGGGCGCCAAGCCCTTCCGCGGCTGGACAAGATCCAAGGCGGCGTCGACGGGGTCATCCTCACGCACTGCCACCTCGACCACCTCGGTTCCCTGCCCTTGCTCGTCCGGCAGCACCCGGGCGCGCGGGTCTACGCCTCGGCCGCCACGACCCTCTTCGTCCGCCGCCTGCTCTCCAATTCGATTCAGGTGATGAAGCGCCAGCGCGAGGAGACCGGCAACGCCGACTACCCGCTCTACGTCGAACAGGACGTCGAACGCGTCGAGCACGCCCTCGCGGCGGTCCCGCTGGCCAACCCGCGCGTCATCGGCCGCGGCGGCGAGGAGGTCGCCCTCACCTTCCACCTCGCGGGCCACGTGGCCGGCGCGGTCGGCGTGCTCGTCGAGCACCGCAAGCGCAAGCACTTCTTCACGGGCGACGTACACTTCCAGGCCCAACGGACCGTGGCCGGCGCGGCCTTCCCGCGGACCCCGGTCGACACCCTCGTGATGGAATGCACGCGCGGCGCCACGCCCACGCTGCCGCACGTCACGCGCAAGAAGGAGGAGGATCGCCTGATCAACGCCATCAACCGCGTGGCCGACCGCGGCGGCGACGTTCTACTCCCGGCCTTCGCCTTCGGGCGCATGCAGGAGATCCTCCTCCTCCTCCAAGACGCCGCCGACGCGGGCGAGTTGGTCGACGTGCCGATCTACTGCTCCGGCCTCGGGATGGACCTGTGCGACTACCTCGACGCGGCGAGCAAGAAGACGAAGCAGGTGAAGTTCAGCCGGCAGGTGCTGCGCGACCTCGGCGTGCAGCCGCTCTCGCGCCGCTACGTGCAGCCGGGCAAGAACCTGCCCGCGCAGGGCATCTACCTGCTCTCGAGCGGCATGCTCGTCGAGAAGACGCCCGCCTGGCGCATCGCCGCCAACATCCTCGACGACGAGGAGAACGCGGTTTTCTTCGTGGGCTATTGCGATCCGGAAACCCCGGGTGGCGAGCTGATCGGCATGGCGCCCGGCGGCGAATTCAAGTTCAAGAGCCTCGACCACGTCTCGATCCTGCGCGCCGAGGTCGAGCGTTTCCACCTCAGCGGCCACGCCGACCGCGATGAGCTGGTCGACTTCGCCCGCGACCTCGCGCCGAAGGACATCGTCCTCACCCACGGCGACCCGCCCGCGCGCGCCTGGATGAAGGAAACGTTGGCCAAACTGATGCCCGCGACGCGCGTCCACGACCCGGAACCGGGCGTCCCGTTGGAACTGTGAGCGTCGTCCCCGTCTCCATCGAGGATTGGCGGGAATTCACCCTCACCCGCGGACCCCGGATGGCCGCGGAGGCTTTCCTGCTGAAGTTGGCGGGCCTCGCCCCGCACGAGCAGCGCGCGGCGTTGTGCGGGCTGCCGAGCGTCCCCGAGCTGACGCGCCGGTTCGAGCAAGCGTGGCCGCGGCGCGACGACGCGCTGGGCGGCGTGCCCTTCCTGACGAAGGACCTGTATTTCCGGGAAGGCCAGCCGACCTTCGCCGGCTCGACGTTCCTCCCCGAGGTCATCGGCCCGGCCAGCCGGAGCTCGACCTTACCCGACGCGTTCGAGCAAGACGCGGGCGCCATTGAATGCGGACGCACCCAGCTCAACGAGTTCGCCTTCGGACTGACCGGCGAGAACCCGCACTTCGGCGATTGCCCACACCCGGCCGACCCCGCGTTGCTCGCCGGCGGTTCCTCCTCCGGCTCGGCCTTCGCGGTGGCCCGCGGGCTGGTGCCGTTCGCGCTGGCGACGGACACCGCGGGATCGATCCGCGTACCCTGCGGCTACTGCGGGGTCTGGGGCCTGCGGCTGTCACCCGACATCCTGCCGGTGGGAGACCTCTTCCCCCTTTCGCCAGGCTATGACACGCCGGGCTGGATCGCCGGTTCCGCCAAGGACCTCGCGCAGGTCTCCGCCGCCGTGCTCGGCGAAGCCCCGCCCGCGGGGGCCGGACTCTGGGCCGGCGACCTCGGACTGGGGCTCGCACCGTCCGACCTGGCGCCGATGCGGGACCTGGCCGTGCGGGCGGGTGCGCAGGAGGACGCGGCCTCGGCGGAACTCCTGCGGCGGGCGTGCCTCGGCGCGGCCGAGGCCTACCCGGTGCTGGGCGGCTACGCGGCCTCGCGTGTCCACGCGGCCTGGCTAGACCTGCGCCGCGCGGACTACGACCCGGCGGTCTGGGCCCGCCTCGACGGTGGCCGTCGCCGGACCGCCGACGAGCTGAAGGCGGCCGCCGCGGTGCGCCAACGGGTGAGCGAAGCCTTCCAGACCCTGTTCAACCGCCACCACTTCATCGCCCTGCCCGCCACCGCCGGCCCCGCCGTGGGTAAGGCTGCGTGCGACGACGCCCACCGCACCCGCCTGCTGGCGCTCAACGCCCCGGGATCGCTCGCCGGACTGCCGGCCATCGCCGCGCCCGCGCGCCGCGCGGACGGCCGCACGGTCGGCGTGCAGTTCCTGTTTCGCGACATGGCGAACTTCGGCTGGACGTCCGTGCTCGACCGCCTGGGCTGAGGCTCAGAGCCGCTGCCGGCGCATGTGCGCGGACGGCTGCCCCAGCGCCTCGCGGTACTTCGCCACCGTGCGACGGGCGATCTGCACGCCCCGCTTCCGGAGCTCAGCGGTGATCGCCTCGTCGGCCAGCGGGGCCGCCGGGTTCTCGCGCGCTAAGATGTCGGCGATCATCTCCTGGACGCCTTCCTGCGCGACGGTCCCGCCGTCGGCGGTGGCGACGCCGGAGGTGAAGAACCAGCGGAACTCCTTGAGGCCGTGCGGCGTGAGCATCCATTTGTTGGCGGCGGCGCGGCCGACGGTGGTCTCGTGGACACCCATCTCCTTGGCGACGTCCGTCATGGTGAGCGGCTTGAGGCGCGCCGGACCGTGCTCGAAGAAGTCGCCCTGGCGGTCGACGATGATGTGGGCCAACCGCTCGATGGTACGCTGGCGCTCCTCGATGGCGCCGATCAGGAACTTACCCTGACGCATGCGCTCGAGGATGTACGTCCGCTCCTTGTCGCCGAGGGTATGGCCGGCCAGCATGTCCTTGTAGGCCGGGACCAGGCGGAGTTTCGGGACGTGGCGGTCGTCCATCACGACCTTCCACTTGCCCTCGTCATCGGGCTCGACCGTGGCGTCGGGCGTGACCACGCGGTTGTCGTCGCGGGCGAAACGCCGGGCCGGCACGGTCTCGAGCTTGGCGAGCTCCGCCAAGCCCTCGCGGACGCCGTCCATCTCGAGGTCGAGCACCCGGGCGCATTCCTCGAGCCGGCGCCCCATCATCGGCTCCCAGCAGTCGTTGACCAGGCGGGCCGCGGTGGAGAGGCCGCGCCCGCGCTGGCGCAGCTGCGCGAGGAAGCATTCGCGGAGGTCGCGCGCTCCGATCCCGGGCGGGTCGAAGCCCAGCAGCAGGGTGTGCGCGATGACGACGGCCTCGTAGGGCTGGCCGGAACGCAGCGCGAGCGACGAGAGATCCTCCTCGAGGAAACCGCGCTCATCCAGCGCGTCGATCAGGAGCCGCAGCGCCTCCTGCACGCCGGGGTCGTCCGACGCCGTGCGCGCCTGCTCCGCCAAGTGCTCGGCCAAGGAGGCCTCGCCGGTGGCCGACTCCATCAGGTGCCGGCGGCGTTCCTCGTCCTCCTGGGTGTAGCCCTGGGAGCGGATCTCCTCGTAGTAGCTCTCGTCCCAGTCCTCCTTCATCCGCTTGAGGGCGTCGAAATCATCGTCGCCGAGGGCGAGCTCCCGCGGGCCTTCCTCCTCCGCGTCCTCGGCCGGCGTCGGCGCATCAAGGCGCTCGGCCGAGACAGGCTCGACTTCCTCGAGGAGGGGGTTCGCGGCCATCTCCTCGCCGATCTCGCGCAACAATTCCGCCGCCGGCACCTGCAGGATGCGCAGGGACTGGCGGAGCTGGGGCGTGAGCACGAGGCCCTGCACCTGCTTCTGGGATTGGTTGATGCCCTGGTTGGCCATGGACGACACCCGAATAGAGCAAAGGACCGCAGGTTTGGCAAAGGGTATCCGCGTCCCAATCGGCTTGCCTAAACGACGCCGAGGAACAGATTAAAACGGCCTTCCCCGAGGCTCTCCCCGCGCATGCGTCACTTTGCCCTTTTCATCGACAACGAGGTCCGTGGTCCGCTCTCCGAATACGAGGTCCAGGACCTGATCTCGGCCGGCACGGCCACGGCGGAAACCCTCTGCGCCCCGGCCGGCTCGACCGCCTGGGAACCGCTCTCGAACCACTTCACCTTCGGTAGCACGCTCAAACTCAACCGCGCCCCGGCGGTCGAACGGACGGCCGAGGAGACCGAGGCCCAGGCCAACCGGCTGGACCCCGAGCTACGCCGCAACCTACTGATGTACGGCCTCGCCGACGGCGCCACCGTGGACCAGCTCAGCCCGGCCCAGGCGGAGACCGCGCTCGCCGCGCGCATCGCCGACATCAAACGCCGCCGCCGGCTGCATCAGTTCTCCGGCCTGGCTTCCTTCCTCCTGGCCATGGGGCTCGGCGCGTACCTCGGTCTCGGGGACACACCGGTCGCCGCGCTGCTCGGGCAAGCCGCCGGCAGCTGGACCAAGGAAGACCCAAAGACGACGGAACAGTCCAAACGCCTCGAGACGGACCTGCGCACCTTCGAGAAGCTCCGCGCTGACGCGGCGGCCGCAGTCTTCGCTCCGCCGGTCGGAGGCACTCCCGCCCGCCCGGTCTTGGCCGCCCGCCTACGTGTCGCGGACACCAGCCGCTACAACGTGACCGGGGGCGTCGACACCGCCCCGCTCGCCGCCCTCGTCGACAAATGGAAGGTGAAGCTCGACCCGACGACGCGGCTCTTCCTGCTGCCCGCGGCCATCCCGCCCGAACAGGCCGCGAAGGTCGCCGAGCAATCGCGCGTGCTCGACGTCATCCTCTCCCCGCTGATGGACGACGCCGGCTTCGAGAGCCTGCGCCTGGAAACCATCCGTAACTTCCCCGACGTACCCGGCGTCCCCGAATCCGCCCGTCTGAAGACAGAGGTGGACAACATGAAGCTGGCGGACCTCAGTAGCATGATCGAACGCGTCGAGTTCCGCGCCCGCGCCTGCGAGCAGGAGGGCACCAGCGCGAACCTGGTCGGCAGCCGCGCCCAGCAGGCCTCCGTCATGCGCGAGTGGGCGCCCAAGCTGCGGGGCTTCGCCGGCCAGCTGCGCGAGTTGCGGAGCCGCCTCCAGATCAACGTCAATCCGGCCGCGCGCGGCAAACTCTGGAGCGAGTTCAACGCCGGCCCCGGGGCCGAACTGGCCGCCTGGGTGCTCGGCGCCAATGCCAAGGAACTCAAACTCGACGCCCAAGGGACCTTCGCCATCGCGGACACCGCCAAGCTCGAAGCGGACGTGGCGGCGGGCCGGCTACTCGCCACAACCCAGATCAATAACGACACGGTGTACCTGACCTGGGGCTCCAAGTTCCTGAATTGCCACGACCTCGCCAGCGTCGAAATCCCGCGGGATCAGCTCCTCGCCCGCGAGGAATACAAGGTCGTCGACAAACCCCTCACCGGTGGGCGTCGCTGCGTCGCCAAGGGACGCGTCGGCGGCCGCGAACTGACCATCGAGCGCACTTCCCTCCCATGGCACTTCCTGACGGTCGCCCGCGAGAAGGACGCCGACAGCCTGGTGCTCGGGGTCGACGCCGCCACGTACGACAAGTTCGCAGTCGGACAGGTCGTTCCGTTTGAGGTTCTCTCCGGCCTGCAGGTGTTCGCCCGCCCGGCCGAATCGGCGACGCCCGCCCCGCTCAGCTTGGCCGAGTGAACGGCCCGCCGCTCAGCGCCGGACCCAGCAGTCGGGCTCCGAGCAATCGCCCATCGACGACGGGCTGAGCCGGGTGACCTTACCGGTGACGGAGTCGATGACCGCGAGCCAGCCCGTGCTGGCGCTCGCCTGCGTCGCCACGAGGTGACGGCCGTCGGCGCACCAGCTGGCGTGCGAGAGGTTGAGGGCGCTGATCGCCGGCAGCTTGGCGACCGTGCCGGCGCCGAGGTCGATGAGCCCGAGGCCGAGCCCGCCCGACTGGTAGGTGAAGACGATCTGGTTGGGCTGGACGGGATTCCAGCGCGGCTCGGTGCTGTAGCCGTAGCCGGTCGCCACGCGCGTGAGACCGCCGCCGGCGCTGCTGGCGAGGTAGATGCCCGGGCGGCCCAGCGGACCGCTGGTGAGCGCGAAGCGGGAGCCATCGGGCGACCAGCAGGGGTCGGAGTCGACACCGTCCGAGCCCACGACGAGGCGCGGCGATTCGCCGCGCGGGCCGGCGACGAAGATATCCATGGTGCCCTTGCTCGAGGAGGCGAAGGCGATGCGGCCGTCGGGCCCGCTGCTGGCGCCGCCGAGCGCGCCACGCACGTTCGTGATCACCTTCGAGGCCTCGCCGATGCCGTTCGAGGAGAAGATTTCGGGGAAGCCGGTGCGGTAGGACGTGACGAAGAAGACGCGGCTACCGTCCGCGGACCAGCGGGGGCTGTTCGTGCTGCTCTGGTACTTGGTCAGCTGGAGGACGCGAGAGCGGGCGAGGTTGGTGACGTAGACCTCCTGCTTGCCGCTGTAGCGCGAGACGAACGCGACCTTGGTGCCGGCGAACAGCGGCTTGAGCTGCCAGCGCTTGCCGAGGCCGACGACGATGGCGTCCGCGACCTGCAGGATGAGGTCGTGCTCGTCGCGCCCCTCGACGGAGGTCTGGAAGGCGAACCGCGGGTTGTCGCAGGCGGCGGTCGCGGTGAGCCCGGTGCGGCTTAGGGTGACGCGCAACGAGGAGCCCGCCTGCAGGCTGATGGCGCCATGCACGCCCAGGGCGACGCGCACTTGGTCGCCGAAGGTCGGGTTATCCGAGACGAGGGTGACGGGGATGACACCCTTGGAGGTGATGCCATCAATGCTTTCATTGACGACGACGCGTTCCTGGGCCGGAGCGGTCAGGGAGAGGCACAGGAAGGAACAAAGGGCGAGCAGGCGCATGACGGGAAGGGCGAGGAGGGAAGCGTTCGCAGTTTGACCTAGGTGGGGGCGGGACTTCAATCCTGCTCATGGCACTCGACAAGGATTCCGTCCAGAAGGCGTTGGCCCAGGTCCGCTACCCGGGCTTCAGCCGAGATATCGTCTCCTTCGGTCTGCTCAAGGGCATCGAGGTCTCCCCGGACGGCAAGGTCGCCGTCGGCCTGGCCGTGACCACGGCCGACCCCGAGATCCCCAAGAAGCTCTACGCCGACATCGAGGCGGTGCTGGTGGCCCTGGGCGCCCGGCAGCCCGAGATCGCTATCACGGTCACCGTCCCGAAGGGCAGCCCCGCCGCGGGCGCCCCGGCCGGGGCGGCCAAGCTTCCCGCCAACGCTGGTGTCGGCCAAGTGAAGTACATCATCGCCGTCGCCAGCGGCAAGGGCGGGGTCGGCAAGTCCACCTTCGCGGTCAACCTGGCCTGCGCCCTGGCCCGGGCCCTGACCGAGCAGGGACGTCCCAACCGGGTCGGCCTGATGGATTGCGATATCTACGGCCCGTCGGTCCCCCTGATGATCGGGGTGTCCGGACGGCCCCAGATCGACGGGGATGTCCTGCTTCCCCTCGAAAACTTCGGGGTGAAGGTCATCTCCATGGGTCTCCTGATCGACGAGAACGCCCCGGTGGTCTGGCGCGGCCCGATGATCATGAAGACCATCTCGCAGTTCGCCACGAACGTCCGCTGGGGCGAGCTCGACGTCCTCCTGATCGACCTCCCCCCGGGGACGGGTGACGCCCAGCTCTCCATCGCCCAGGCTATGGCCCTCAGCGGGGCGGTCATCGTCACGACCCCCCAGACCGCCGCGGTCTCGGTCGCTCTCCGCGGGGCAGCGATGTTCGAGAAGGTCAGCGTGCCGATCCTGGGTGTGGCCGAGAACATGAGTTTCCTGGAGGATGCCGAGGGGCGCCGCCAATACCTCTTCGGCCAAGGCGGCGGCCTCAAGGTCGCCACCGCCCTGAATACCGAACTGCTGGGCGAAGTCCCGCTGGATCAAGCAGTTCGCCAAGGGGGCGACCACGGGATCCCCGTGGTCATCAGCCACCCGGAGGGTAATCCTGCCCGGGTGTTCAAATCGGTCGCCTTGACAGTCCTGCGAAAGCTCGAGACCCGGGCGTAACCTGCCCGTCACCTCGGCTTGCCAGACTAGGGTAATTCACCCAACCTATGTTATCTATAACCGACAGGATGAGCCATATCGATCACGGAGACCATCAGGATGCCGAATTGGCGGCACGCTCCTCGCTCTACGCCGAGTTCCGGGCCGAGCGGGAGGAGATCCTTCGTCATAAGTGGATCGAGTCGGAAAAGGCCGGCCGCGACATCGGTTTCGAGCGCGCGCTGATCGACTGGACGCGTCATCACCGCGCCCGTTGGCGCGCGGAACGTCGCGCCAAGGCCTAAGCCTCGGGCGACCGCGCCGGCTGGACGACGTACAGGTCGGCCCAGTCATCATACAACGATCGGCCGCGCTTATCCGTCAAGATGGTGAGGTAGAAAAGCGTCGAGCCGAGCAGGCCGGCTTTGAGATCCCACATCCAGAGAATCTGCTTGGTCGCCGCCCATTGCCAGACCTTGCCGGTGCGCGGAGCCCCGAGGGTACGCGCATCGACCAAGGACAGGCCGCAGAGCCGCTGACCCAACGTGCCCCCGAGATAAAGCGCGGGCACGGCCAGCGCCGCGACGACCGCGGGCGGGATCAGGAAAATCGCGACGTTCGACAGGGAGCCGACTTCGGGTTGGTACCCGACCAAGACCCCGATCGCCCGGGCCAGGGCGAGGGAGAGCGCCAGGTCCATGCCGTGCGCGAGCAGCCGGCGCCACTTGGAGGCGGGCTGCAGGACGGGCGCGGCGGGCGCAGTTTCCATCGGGGCAGACTGCCGCACCCTGCGCACCCTGACAACAAAAAGGCCGCCCTGCGGGCGGCCTTTTAGGATCGGAGGAAGTGGAAGCTTAGCCCTTGATCTCCTTGTGCAGCGAGTGGCGGCGCAGGGAGGGGTTGTACTTCTTCTTTTCGACCTTCTCTTGGGAGAGCTTCTTGTTGCGGGTGGTCATGTAGCGGGAAGGATTCTTACCTTCCTTGCGGGCTTCAGTGCACTCGATGATGACGATTTCGCGGGCCATGGTTCAGATTGGGTTTAGAGGTTGAGGATTGGGAGGGGGGGACGGGGGGAGCAAGCCCGAAAAATAAGCCGGGCGGCCAACGGCCGCCCGGTTCGAGGAAAAAAGGCCTGAATCAGCCCCACAACCGCTTCTTGTGGCGATTGTTCTTCGAGCGCTTGCGGCGCTTGTGCTTGTTCATCTTCAGACGACGCTTCTTCTTGAGGCTTCCCATGGTGTGGTGATGGCTCGCATCTAGGAGAGCCTCCGCGGGACAGTAAAGCCGAAACTAGACCGAAATGCGGGTATCGGCCAACCACACGGAAGGCCCCCAAGCCGCCCTTAAAGTGCCCATAATCACTGAAGAATCGAATCCTTCGGGCACCCAGGCGTAACAGGCGCTGCCACTGCCGGTCAGTCGGAAAACCAAAGCATATCGATCGTGCAACCATCGGAGGGCGGTCGGCAAAGCGAGGTGCTTCGCGAACACGGCCGCCGCGAGATCGTTGCCAAGCTCCCCCGGATCGGCGGTCGGCGAGGCCACCCAAGCCGCGAGGCGGACTTCGGCCTCTGCCGCCGCTCGGTAGCGGCCCGACTTGGCCAAGCCAGCGTAGGCTTCGGGCGTGGGGATACCGAAGGGCGGCTTGATGATCAACACCCGGCGGTCGTTCAAGGTCGAGGCGGCGGCCGACGGCAGGGAATCGAGGCGCTCTCCCCTGCCCCGCATGACCTTGAGCCCGCCGCGCACAAAATAAGGACAGTCCGAACCCACCTCGGCGGCAAACCGCTCCAGCGCCTCGGGCCCGAGCGGGGCCGGCGAAGCCTGATCGAGCAGACGCAGGGCCGCGGCGGCGTCGGAACTCCCGCCGCCCAACCCCGCGCCATGCGGGATACGCTTCGTCAGGCGGAAGACCCCGCGGACGCAGTCCGGACGGTGGCGGGCGTAGACCTCCGCGGCCCGCAGGACGAGGTTCGTGCCGTCGGCCGGGACCGTCGGGTCATCGCACGTCAACGCAAAGGCCGGCCCGGGCGTGAACTCCAACGCATCGGCGAGTTCCACGCCGGCCACGAGGCTGACGAGTTCATGGAAGCCATCCGCTCGCCGACCGATGACGGCCAACGAGAGGTTGAGCTTCGCATGCGCAGCGGTGGCGAACACGCGGGCAGGATGGCGGCCGCGCCCCGCGGAGGCGAGGCGATTTGAACCGCTCAGGACCGCGGGTGCGCCTTGCGATGGACGTCCCGCAGCCGCGCGACCGACAGGTGCGTGTAGATCTGCGTGGTCGAGAGCGACGCGTGACCGAGCTGCTCCTGGACGAGCCGGAGGTCCGCCCCGTTCGAGAGCAGGTGCGTCGCGCAGGCATGCCGCAGCTTGTGCGGGGTCAGGTCCGCCGGCAGGCCCGCCAAGGCCAGCTTTTTCTTCAACATCAGTTGGACGGCCCGCGCATGGAGCGGACCGCCGCGGGCGGCGAGCAGGAGCGGGGCGCCGCGCGCCGGCGCGCCGCGCAGGTCGAGGTACGCCTTGACCGCGGCCACCGCGGTGTCGCCGACCGGCACGACGCGCTCCTTGGAGCCCTTGCCAAGCACGCGCACCAGGCCGGTGCCGAGGTCGAGGTCGCCCCCCGTGAGTCCGCAAAGCTCCGACACGCGCAACCCACCACCATAAAGCAGCTCGAGGATCGCCTGGTCGCGGGCGCGCCGCACCGGCGTCTCGTCGGCCGCCTCGGTGGCGTCGGCGTCCAGCAAGGTATCGGTCTGGGCCTCGGTGAGGAATTTCGGGAGGGACCGGGGCAGCTTCGGCAGGATCAGGCCCGCCGCCGGCGTCGACGTGATGCCGCCGCGCTCGCGGAGGTCGGCCAGAAAAGCGCGGAGCGCGGAGACCTGGTTATGCACGGAGCGCCGGTCATGGGTATTCTGCCGCTCGATGACGAAGTCGCGGAGATCCCGGGCGGTGAGTTTCGCCCAATCGCCGTCCCAGCCCCCGTTGGCCTGCATCCACAAGGCGAACCCCTTCAGCGAGCGCCCGTAGGTCAGGCAGGTGCGCGGGGCGAGGCGACGGCCCGCCAGCTGACGCTGGAGGAAAGCCGAGACCAAGGCCGAACCCGGCCAGTCGCTAGGATCCCCGTCGTCCGCGGACTGGACGGGGCGACGCTTCACGCGTGCGGCTTCTTGCCGTGCTCGGCGCGGACCGTGATGCCGATGCCGCCGCGCACCCCGAAGGCGCCGATGACCTCGCACCAGACCGGGTCCAAGGCCCCGACGAGGTCGTCGAGGATCTTATTGGAAAGGTGCTCGTGGAACATGCCCTGCTGGCGGTAGCTCCAGAAATAGAGTTTCAGGGACTTGGACTCGACGATGCGCGGGCCCGGGATGTAGCGGATGGTGATCTTCGCGAAGTCCGGCTGGCCGGTCGCGGGACAGAGGCAGGTGAACTCATCCGTGGTCAATTCCACGGTGTAATGCCGGCCAATGTTGCGGTTCGGGAAAGTCTCCAGCGTCTGCTGGGGCTTGTTCTGGGTATTCCCGAGGTGGGAGAGCCCGGTGAGGTCCTGAGGCTGAGTGGCCATGAGGAAAGCCAATCGACCTCGACGAAAGAGACAAGCGGAGAAAGCCTTTCCCCACCGCGAAGCCCGAAACCGGCTTGCCTCAGGGCGGGGTGGCGGTTGCCTTGCACTGACCCACGCGTGCATGGAACCCAGGGCCATCGCCATCCTCGGGGCCACCGGCTCCATCGGCACGACGACCCTCCAAGTTGTCCGGGCCCATCCGACCTTCCTGCGGGTCGCCGGCCTAGCCGCGCATAAGCGCTGGCGAGACCTGGTTGGTCCGGTCCGGGAGTTCAAGGTCGGCGTGATCGCCTTGGCCGACCCCGCGGCCGCGGCCGCCGCCCGGGCCTCGGGTGAGTTCCCCGCCGGCACGCGCATCCTGGAAGGCGAAGCGGGCCTCTCGGAGGTCGCCTGCCTGCCGGAGGTGACGATGGTCGTCTCGGCCGTGGTCGGGACCGCTGGACTCGCCCCCACGCTCGCCGCGCTCGAGGCCCGCAAGGACGTGGCCCTCGCCAGCAAGGAACTCCTCGTGCTCGCCGGCAAGTTCGTGACCGCCACCGCGCGCCGCACGGGCGCCCGGCTGCTGCCGGTCGACAGCGAGCACAACGCCATCTTCCAGCTGCTGCGCGACAAGCCCGCCGCCGATATCGATCGACTGGTGCTGACGGCGTCAGGCGGAGCCTTCCGCAACACACCGCCGGACCAGCTCGGCGCGGTCACGCTCGCGCAGACGCTCAAGCACCCGAACTGGGACATGGGCCCGAAGGTGACGATCGATTCGGCCACGATGGCGAACAAGGGGCTCGAGCTCATCGAGGCGCGCTGGCTCTTCGACCTGCCGATCGACCGGATTGACGTGGTCGTGCACCCGCAGAGCATCATCCATTCGATGGTCACGCTGAAGGACGGCAGCCTACAGGCGTTGCTGTCGCCGCCGTCCATGGCCTACCCGATCCAGGACTGCCTGCTCTACCCGCACCGATTGCCCTGCCCCGCCCCGCGGCTGGACCTCTCGGTGGCGCTGACGCTCTCGATGAGCCCGCCGGACCCGGCGCGCTACCCCTGCCTGGGCCTGGCCCGCGCCGCCGCGCGGGCGGGCGGGACGGCCCCGGCCATCTTCAACGCCGCCAACGAGGTCGCGGTCGCCGCCTTCGTCGAAGGACGCCTCGGCTTCACCGGGATCGCCGAGCTCGTGGCCGCGACCCTCGCCGCCTGCCCCTCCGCCGAACCGACCACCTTGGCCGAGGTGCTGGCGGCCGATGCCGCCGCCCGCCGGACCGCTTCCAGGCTCGCCCCCGGGCTGGCCCGCTGAAATAAAAGCCCTTCCCTTTCATGGATAATTTCTCCGTTTCCGACCTCCTAGGCAGCCTCCGCGGCATCCTCCTGGTGGCGATCTTCTTCGGTGGCTCGATCTTCGTCCACGAGCTCGGCCACTTCCTCGCCGCCCGCAAGCGCGGCCTGAAGGTCGAACGCTTCTCGATCGGCTTCGGCCCGCGCCTCTTCGGCTGGACCGGCAAGGATGGCGTCGACTACCGCGTGTCGCTCATCCCGCTCGGCGGCTATGTGGCCCTGCCGCAGCTGGCCGACATGCAGGGCATCGAGGGCGAGAACAGCGACGACGCCGAGGCCCTGCCCAAGATCTCCTACGCCGACAAGATGATCGTCTCGGTGATGGGCGCGGTCTTCAACGTGATCTTCGCCTTCGTGCTGGCCACCATCCTCTGGTTCACGGGCATGCCCGTGGCGGAAGGCAACGGCAGCACCGTCGTCGGGTACGTCCCCGAGCAGATCGTGACCGGCTCCGCCCACCTCGCCGAGCTCGGCCTCGGCCAGACCATCCCCGGCCCCGCGTACACCGCAGGCATCCGCAGCGGCGACAAGATCGTCGCGATCGACGGCCAGCCCGTCGCCACCTTCGCCCAGGTCATGGAGGCCATCATGCTGGGCAACCGCCGCGACGCCCAGGACCGTCCGACCGCCACCTTCACGGTGGAACGCGGCGGCCAGACCCTCGAGCTCATCGTCAATCCGGCCCGTCTCGAACTCAACGCCCGCAGCGGGGACCGCATCCGCGTAGCCGGCATCCAGGCCCGCGCCAAGGTCGTGCTCGACGAGCCGGCCCCCGACTCGCCGGCCGCCAAGGCGGGCCTGCGCAAGGGCGACCGCGTTCTCGCGGTCGACGGCCAGGCGGTCAATAATTCCTCGGAGTTCCGCGAACTCCTCCGCAAAGGCGGGGCGATTGAGCACCAGCTCAAGGTCGAACGCGCCGATGGCTCGACCAGCACCCTGCCGGTGACGCCGCGGATCAACACGACCGTGAACCCGGTCAGCGTCATCGCCTACGGCGAGGAAGGCCACCGCCACTCGCTCATCGTCGTCCCCGTCACCAAGGACCTCCTCTCGCGCGATCCCGTCGCCCCGCGCGACCAGCTGATGGTCCTCGGCGTCTCGCCCGAAGACCCCGCCCTCGCCGAGGCCCTCCGCATCGGCACGATCGTGGACAAGGTCGACGGCAAGGAATTCGCCGCGATCCGCTCCCTCGCGGACCTCGACCGCGTCGGCGCCGGCACCCCGCGCGAGCTCACGCTGTATTGGAAGCGCGCCAACGGCGACAACGGCAACCTCACCCTCGCCCAGGCCTCCGTCCGCCGCGGCAAGCCCGTGGAGGTCGCCCAGATCGGCGTGGCGTTCCTCAGCCGGCCGGACATCCAGAAGCGCAACCCGCTCGAGACCTGCGCCGACATCGTCCGCTCGACGTTCACGACGTTGCGCCGCCTCTTCGACCGGAACTCGGACATCAAGGTGAACCAGCTGGCCTCGGTGATCTCGATCACCAAGACCTACTACAACATCTCGGAGGACATCACGCGCGTCCTCTTCTTCACGGTCCTCATCAACCTCAACCTGGCCATCCTCAACCTGCTGCCCATCCCCGTCCTCGACGGCGGGCACATGCTGATCGCGACCATCCAGCGCTACACCAACAACGCCATCAAGGCCTCGGCGGTGATCATCCTGCAGTACACCTTCATGGCTCTGCTCTTCGGACTCATGGCTTACATCATCCTGAACGACGTCCGGCGCTGCTCGGGCGACAGCGAGATGCAGCTCCGCCAGCAGATCCTCGAACGCCACGTCTACAAGCCGGCGGAGTATCGGAAGTAGGAAGCGGTTGGCGGGTAGCGGTTGGCGGTTGGGGAAATATGGAACAGGGCCCGGGTTAGGGCCAGGGTCAGGCGACAGGAGTTGCAAGGCAAAAGGCAAGCGGTCGACCGCGGACGAGCAGGGACGCTCGTCCCTACCCGCGCGCAGCGCGCCAAATGCGGCATTCGCTACCCTCGACTCAGCACTCTGCACTCGATTCAGCACTCAGTACTCTGCCCCTGCCCCCAGTTCCCCCCCCAACCGCCAACCCCGAACCGCCATCCCCATCAACTAACCCCATTCTTCTCGTCCCGGGGAACCGGCTCCGCCAACCTCCTGTCCTTCTCCCATGGACCTGCCTCCCTCCTCCCGCCGCAACTTCCTCGGCAACCTCGGCGCCACCCTCGCCGCCCTCAGCCTCCCCGCCGCGCTCTCCGCCGCCGATGCCGCGAAGGCCGAAGCGAAGGCTCTGCCGCGCAAGAAGATCACCGACCCTTACATCTACAAGTTCGCCATCGGTAAGTTCGAGGCCTGGTCCATCAGCGACGGCTACGGCACGTTCAAGAACTGCGTCACGAAGAAGATGTTCCCGAAGTCGGATACCGCCGCGATGACCAAGGCCCTCGTCGACCAAGGCGAACGCCCCGACGACGTCACGCTCTACATCAACATCCTGCTCCTACGTAAGGACAAGGAAGTCATCCTCGTCGACGCCGGCTTCGGACCGGTGGAACGCGACACGTGGGGCTGGCTCACCCAGGCGATGGCGTCGCCGGAAGTGAATATCAAGCCCGAGGAGGTTACCCACGCGCTCCTCAGCCATTCCCATATCGACCATATCGGCGGCTTCACCAGCAAGGGTCGCATCCTCTTCCCCAACGCGGCCCTGCACGTCCTCCAGACCGAGGTCGATTTCTGGCGCGGCAAGGAACCCGACTTCTCGAAGTCGCACCGCACCGACGACATCAAGGGCATGATCAAGAGCGTCCGTAATTCCTTCGACGTCCTGCAGCCAAGCCTGGTCCTGCACAAGGATGGCGACCAGATCCTCGATGGCGCGATCACGATCCTCGCCGCCCCCGGCCATACCGACGGCCACGCGATCTATCGGATCAAGTCCGAAGGCCAGTCGCTACTCCACCTCTCCGACCTCGCCCATAACCACATCCTCATGCTCGAGGATCCGAACTGGTTCATCGATTTCGACCACCACCCCGAAGTCGCCGTGGCGACCCGCAAGAAGGTCTTCGCGGAAATCGCCGCCACCAAGGAACGCGCCTTTGGCTTCCACCTCCCCTGGCCGGGCCTCGGGATCGTCGCCCCCAATGGCCGCAAGGGCTACCAGTGGATTCCGTCGACTTGGCGCTGGGATTTCTGACGCTCGTTGACCTCTGCGGGCAAAGGGGTTGAGTTAACCCCATGCCCTCGGACTATTGTCCCTCCCGCCACCGCACGGTCCGCCGCCTCACCCGCGTCGTGAACGTGGGTGGCGTGGCCGTGGGCGGTCTTAATCCGCTACGCCTGCAGTCGATGACGACCTCCGACACGGAAGACGTCGCAGCGACGGTCGCGCAGGCAATCCGCCTCGCGGAAGCGGGCTGCGAGATTATCCGCATCACCGCTCCGAACAAGGCCGCGGCCGCCGCGCTCAAAGAGATCCGCCAGCAGTTCCGCGCCGCGGGCTTCAACCAGCCGCTGGTCGCCGACATCCATTTCCTCCCCGCCGCGGCGATGGAAGCCGTCGAACACGTGGAGAAGGTCCGCGTCAATCCGGGCAACTACGCCGATAAGAAGAAGTTTGCGGTGCTCGAATACACCGACGCGGCCTACGCCGAGGAACTGGAGCGCCTCCATGCGGCCTTCTCGCCACTGGTACTCCGCGCCAAGGAGCTCGGCCGTTCCCTTCGTATCGGCACCAACCACGGCTCTCTCTCAGACCGTATCATGAACCGCTTCGGCGATTCGCCGAACGGGATGGTGGAGTCCGCCCTCGAATTCATCCGCATCGCCGAATCCCACGGCTTCAAGGACATGATCCTGTCGATGAAGTCCTCGAACCCGAAGGTGATGGTCGCGGCCTACCGCCTCGCGGCCGCCCGGATGACGGAGCTCGGCATGGATTACCCGCTGCACCTCGGCGTGACCGAAGCCGGCGAAGGCGAAGACGCCCGCATCAAGTCCGCGATCGGTATTGGCTCGCTCCTGGCCGACGGCCTCGGCGACACCATCCGCGTCTCACTCACGGAAGACCCGTGGCACGAAATCCCCGTCTGCCGGGAAATCGTCCGCCGGGCCGAAGCCTTCGCCGCGCTCGGCGCCGCCTCGACCGTCCAGCTGCCCGCCGATCCGACCGACCCGTTCTCGTTCACGCGCCGCGCGACGGAGACCATCGAACTCTCGCCGAAGTGCCTCGCCGGCTCCGGCGAGGTCCCGCGCGTGGTCGTCCGCAGCATCGTCGGCCTGGCCGACTGGCAGGCCGCGGCGAAGGAAATCCTCGACGCCCACGCGGCGCAGCGCGAAGTCCGCGCCGAAGGCCTGCTGGTGAGGCTGGACGACGTGGCCCAGGCCGCGAGCCTGCGCTCCCTGCGCAAGGCCCTAGGCCCCTCCGTACCGACCCTATTCGTCGAGACGAGCGTCGCGCCCGCCGACTTCCCGTTCGACGGCTCCGGCAGCCGTCTGGTGGTCGTCAAGGCCTTCGCCGCGGGCGATGCCGCTGAGCTCAAGGCCTGGGGTGAAGCCATCGTCAAGCATGACGCGCTCCTCGCCGTCGACCTTGACGGGGCGACGCTGGCGGCGCTCACGAAGGTGCTCTCGGCGATTCCCGCTGGCCGCCTGATCCTCACCTCTTCGCAGCCGCAGGATGGCCTACACGCCACCGGCACTTACCGCGAGCTCGTACGCTGCGCCGACATCGCCCAGCTCCAGGCTCCGTTATGGATCCGTGCCACGGTCGCGAACGCCGTGCTCATCGACCCCGGTTTCCAGTCGCGCCTCATCGAGGCCTCCATCCACGCCGGGGGCCTGCTCGTCGACGGCTACGGCGATTTCCTGTCCTGCGAGACGACGACGACCACGGCGAAGTCGCTCACGCTGGCCTTTGATATCCTGCAAGGCGCGCGCATGCGCCAGACCAAGACCGAATACGTCGCCTGCCCGAGCTGCGGCCGAACCCTCTTCGACATCCAGTCGACGACCCTCAAGATTAAGGAACGCACCGGCCACCTCAAGTCCGTCACCATCGCCGTCATGGGCTGCATCGTGAACGGCCCCGGTGAGATGGCTGACGCCGATTTCGGCTACGTCGGCGGCGCGCCCGGCAAGATCAACCTCTACGTCGGCAAGACCCCCGTGAAGTTCAATATTCCGCAGGAAGAAGCCGTCGAACGCCTCGTCGACCTCATCAAGGAAAAAGGCCGCTGGCTGGAGGCGTGAGTGCGGCCTGATATCAAGGGACAGGGTCAGTAGGCAGTGTCAGGGACAGGAAAAAACGCACCCTGCGCCGACTCCACGCCTCGAGGTAAGGCTGACCGTCCCCGGTCGGCCGCCGGCATGGGGTCTGGCTTCAGCACGCGTAGCGTGATGGTGCCTGACCCCATGCCGGTGACTTTGCCGGTTCCGCGGCAAGGAACTTCGGCCTTCAACACGAGGTCAGGCACGCCATCGCTTAGCGAGGCGAAGCCAGACCCCGTGTTTCGGCCGCGGACGAGCAGGGACGCTCGTCCCTACCCGCGCGCAGCGCGCCAAAAGCGGCATCCGCTACCCTCGATTCAGCACTCTGTACTCTGCCCCTAGCCCTGGCCCTTCGCGGGCAAAGCCCGCGTTTACTTCACCTCGGCCGTCAGGACCTCGATGAGGGGCTTGGGGTCCGGCAAACCGTGCGGGTGGTGGTCGCCACCTTGCTTGGGGAAGACCTTGAACTTGCCGCCGTGCTTTTGCCAGAGGTCGACGACGGGCTGGGCGTTGTCGACGAAGGGCACGACGGTGTCGGCGGTGCCGTGGCACGAGATCAGGAAGACGCCCGCCTTGATCGCCGGCTCGAGTCCGTCGGTGGGGCGGAGCGACTTGGCCTGCGCTTCCTCGTCGGTGGCGAACTTGAACTCGGCCTTGTAGAGCTTCCAGTCGCCGGCGCTGCCTTTGCCCTTGGCGGTGAGCGGGAAGCCGCCCGGCCAGGAGCGGATGTCGCACACGCCGTTGTCGAGGTAGAGCACGCTGACGCGGTCCGGATGCAGGCGGGCCCAGGCGTTGACGTAGAGGCCACCGCGCGAGATCCCGAGCAGCGCCGGCTTGGCCGAGAGGCCGCGCTTGCCGTTCAACTCGGCGTAGAGCTTTTCCCAGGCCTCCATCGAGCGGGGCGAGCCGAACTGATTGGAGACGCCCATGGAGGCCACGTGCCAGCCCTGGGCGACCAGCCCGTCCTCGAGGGACTTCAGGTGACCGGCGAACTCGCCGACCCAGAGCCACGGTTTCCCGGGGGCGGCCTGGGCGGGGACCTTCAAGGTGACGGACTTTCCGTCGAGGGTGAACTTCTCGACCGTGGCGGCGGCGGCGACGGCGCCAAAGGCCATCCCAAGCAAAGCGAGGAGGAAGCGGGGCATGGCAGGAGACCTAGGGACAAAGTTCGGGAAGTGCAAAGAAAGACCTAAGGGCTGGGGCTGGGGCTGACCGTCCCCGGTCGACCGTGTCTCGAGGTAGGGCTGACCGTCCCCGGTCGGCCGCCGGCATGGGGTCTGGCTTCAGCACGCGTAGCGTGATGGTGCCTGACCCCATTGCCGGTGATCCCTTGGTCGGTTTCGCGGCAAGGAACTTCGGCCTTCAACACGAGGTCAGGCACGCCATCGCAAAGCGAGGCGAAGCCAGACCCCATGTTTCGGCCGCGGACCAGCAGGGACGCTGGTCCCTACCTAAAGGCATAGATACAGAAGGGGCAGGGTCAGGAGCAGGGTCAGGGAAAGGAACCTACACTCTGTACTCGATTCAGCACTCCGTAATCTTCCCCTTCCCCTTTCCCTGCCCTCCAGCCCTCGTGCCCTCGCGCCCTCGTGTCCTCCTTCCCTCGCGCCCTAGTGTCCTCCCGCCCTCCATTCCTCGAATCCTCCATTCCTCTTTGCCTCCCTTCCCTAAATCACCCTATCTCTCCCCCTACCACTTATGAAACCCGTACTCTTGGTCATCCGCGACGGTTGGGGCGAAAACCACAACGCCCAGCACGATAAGTTCAACGCCGTTAAACTGGCGAACATCCCGGTCTCGCGCGGACTCACGGCCCAGTGGCCCCGGACCGAGATCATGGCCCACGGCCTCGATGTCGGCCTGCCGGTCGGCATCATGGGTAACTCCGAAGTCGGCCACCAGAACATCGGCGCCGGCCGCATCGTCGACCAGGAGATCGTCCGCATAGACAAGGGCCTCACCGACCCGGCCGCCATGCGCCAGATCAAGGCCTTCCGCGGCCTGGTCGAGAACGTCAAGGCCACCGGCGGCGCGGTCCACCTGATGGGCCTCTGCTCGGAAGCCGGCGTCCACTCCACCCTGCCCCACCTCTACGCCCTCCTCCGCCTCCTGAAGGAAGAAGGCCTCTCCAAGGTCTACATCCACGCCTTCATGGATGGCCGTGACAGCCCGCCCACCTCCGGCCTCGGCTACCTCAAGCAGCTCGAAGCCGAGCTGGTGAAGATCGGTATCGGCCAGGTCGCCAGCGTCGCCGGCCGCTTCTGGGCCATGGACCGCGACAACCGCTGGGAGCGTGTGAAGACCGCCTACGACGCCCTCACCGGCGCCCCGGCCCCCGAAGCCGCCTCGGCCGCCGCTGCCGTGCAGGCCTATTACGATAAGCCGACCGACGCCAACACCGTCGGCGACGAGTTCGTCCCGGCGACCCGCATCAAGGGCACGGCCTTCATCCAGGACGGCGACTCCGTGCTGTTCTTCAACTTCCGCGGCGACCGCCCGCGCGAGATCACCCGCGCCTTCATCGATCCGGAGTTCAAGGGTTTCCCGCGCGCCAAGCTACTCAAGACCTTCTACGCCACCCTGACCAACTACGAGAAGGGCCTCTGCCCCAACGTGATCTTCGATAAGCCCGCCAAGATGGTGAACATCCTCGGCGAGTGGGTCGCCAAGCAGGGCATCCCGCAGTACCGCACGGCCGAGACCGAGAAGTTCCCGCACGTGACCTTCTTCTTCAACGACTACCGCGAGGAAGCGTTCGCCGGCGAGGAACGCGGCATGGCCCAGAGCCCCAAGGAAGTCTCGACCTACAACCAGAAGCCCGAGATGTCGGCCGCGCACGTCACCGAGATGGCCAAGGCCGCGATCCTTTCCGGCAAGTACGGCCTCATCGTCGTCAACTACGCCAACCCGGACATGGTCGGCCACACCGGCGACCTCGCCGCCGTCTGCAAGGCCTGCGAAGCCGTCGACAGCGGCCTCGGCGTCCTGCTCGCCGCCATCGACCAGGTGGGCGGCAAGGCCCTCGTCACCGCCGACCACGGCAACGCCGACCAGATGTGGGAGCCGGAGGAGAACTGCGCCCACACGCGCCATACGCTCAGCCCCGTCGAGGTCGTCCTCTACGGCGCCAGCTGCAAGACCCTCAAGACCCGCCCCACCGGCCGCCTAGCCGACGTCGCCCCGACCCTGCTGGCCCTGATGGGCCTGCCGAAGCCGGCGGAGATGACCGGCGAGTCGCTGATCGCTAACTGAGGCCAATACCACGCAAAGGGGTCAGGCACGAACGGCCTGACCCCTTTTGGCTGTGCCCCGCCTCACCTCGCGCCGGTCACGCCATCCGCTCGAGCTGGGCGATGCGCTGGTCGAGCTTCGGGTGCGTCGAGATGACGTTGTCCCAGTCGCTGGGCACGGAATGGAAGAAGAGGTGCTGCGACTCCATCCGCTCGTACATGGCCGCGTCCAGTTCCGACTGGCTTTCCACCTCGAAGCGATCCCGGGGCTCACGGCGCTCGACGACGAGTGAGGCGCTCGCCGCGGCCTTGCGGAGCACGGCGAGCAAGGGCCCCGGGTAGCGGGTATACTGCAGCGCGGCGGCATCCGCCCGCAGGGTGCGCCGGCGCGCGACCGCGGCCTGGATGACCCGCGCGAAATAAGCTCCCACCAGGCCGGCGCCGATCGCGATGGCGCCGACCGCGACGAAGAACCAGGCGCGATGGAATTCCTTGCTGAAGGTCGCCGGAATCGCCTGCCGCATCAGGTAGAGGCCGAGCTTCGTGATGACGAGGAGACCGGCGAGGACGCCGATGATGATCAGATTACGACGCATGTCGTCCTGGTCGATGAGGCTGAACTCATGCGCCACGAGGGCCTGCAGCTCGTCGCGGCTCAGCTGCTCCAGCGCCCCTCGGGTCACGCCCAGCCCGAAGTCATCCTTACGGCCGGCCGCGAAGGCGTTGATGCCCGGATCCCCCTCGAGGACGTAGCATTTGGGCACGGGCACCGCCGAGGCCAAGGCCATCTCCTCGACGACGTTGAGGAACTGGCGCAGCTTGGGGTCCGACGTCCCGCGCGGGACCACCTTACCGCCCAAGGAGAGCGCGAGGAAGCTGCCTCCCCGGGAGAGTTCCTTGAAACGCAGCCGGCAAGTCACGGCGATCACGACGGCGCCCAGGCCCGCGGTCCACAGGAAGATGAACGGATCCCAGCGCGGGAATGGCCGGGGCGGCGCCGGCGCAGCCTCCGGCTTCACATGGGTGACGGTGACCCGGGGCTTGGACTGGCCGGGGACGAGGGGCAACGCCCCGGGCGCCGCCTTGGGCAACGTCGTCGTGCGGACCTCTCCCGTGAACCGGTCGATGAAGATCGTCTCAAACTCCCCGGCGGCGTTGAATCGGGACTCCATCCGATGGCGCTCGACCACGGGCTCCGGCTGCAGCGCGAGCCCAATCAGGTATAACCCGCCCAGCAGCACGACCAACGCGACCAGCAATAAGGCGACCAAGACCCCGATCGAACGGTTGGACTGCGCCTGGGCATCGAAGAAGCTGCGGGGGCTGGCCATGGGGAGAAGGCTAGACCGGAGCCTGCCCACCCGTGCCTCCCTGACAACCGCAGAGTCCGTGAACGGCCTGACCCATTTGGCGGAGGTGAAATCCGCAAGCGCACGAACTAGGGCTGCACCCCTAGGCGGTGGCAGGCTTGCACGCCGGGGCTGGAGGCGCAGGCTACTCCCTATTACCCCGCGGAACCTAGCCCCCATGCGCACCTTGCTTTTGATGGCCATTCTTTGCGTCGCCTACGGCGGCAAGGCAGCCACGACGGCCGAACGGATCGCGACCTTTGGCGAGGCGGTCAAGGGACGTCTGGAGCCGGCGTGCAAAGCGCAAGGGGTGGCCTACCCTCCCGCCAGCCTGACCCTAATCGGGCTCAAGGCGGAGAAACGACTGGAACTGTGGGCGCCCGATGCGTCCGGCCGGCCTCGGCTGATAAAAACCTACCCAATCTTGGCCGCCAGCGGCGGGGTCGGCCCGAAGCTACGCGAGGGCGATGGCCAAGTGCCCGAGGGGCTTTACGCGATCGAGTCGCTGAACCCGAACAGTCGCTTCCACCTCTCCCTCCGCGTGGGCTACCCGAACGCCGACGACCGTCGCCGTGGGCAGAGCGAGGGGCGCACCCGACTGGGCGGCGACATCATGATCCACGGGAGCAACGTCTCTATCGGCTGCCTGGCGATGGGCGATCCCGCCGCGGAGGAACTCTTCGTCCTGGCGGCGCTGACGGGCCCGGCGAACATCCAGGTCATCCTTAGCCCCGTGGACTTCCGCAAGCAAGCCGCCGTGCAGATTCCCGCCGGCCAACCGGACTGGGTACCCGCCTTGCACGAACAGATCAAGGTCGCCTTAGCTCGCTATCGCTAAGCCCTTGGACCGCCCTCGTCGTCCTATCGGATTGCGGACATGTCAGGATGACCTATGGCTAATGTACCCTAAATCGTAGATGCCCCAAGGGCAGACCATTCCCCCGATCACGAACCATGGACCCCGCCGAAAACAATGAGCCCGTGGTGCTCTCGTTTAAGCTAACGCGCTGGCAGCGGGCATTGAATCCGGCTGAGCGCCTCTTGTATGTGCTGCTGGGCATGCCGTTTCTGGCACTATTGCCCCTGTGCTTCGTGCGCGCCCACGGGAACGCGCAAGTGCTCTTCACGACGGTGCTTGCCCTTGGATTGTTGGTGTTCTGGGACCGGCCGACCGCTCTCTATTTTCGCGCGGTTTTCTCGGACAACGGCTACGTAGACCGCATCGAGATCCGTGACGATTTCGTGAGCTACAAGCTCCCTCCGGGTATCTCGGGTTATCCCGAGAACGCGTCGGCCTGCAAGCACCCACGAAGGATGATGAAGCTCACGAAAGGATTGTGTGGTACGTTCGTGCTCAGGGATGTTTTGGACGGCCGAAAGACGGTCGTACTTCCCCAGACATGCGTGACGTATGATCAGCTGAAACAGTTCTTCCCGGGCACCAAGGGTTGAGGGCGGCAAATCACCACACCCCCATCGGCAAGAATCGGCTATTTCTTGGCTGAGCAACGGTTCGACCAATCGACAAAAAAGCCGAGCATTTCAGCAAGATTCCGCGCGCCACCGCGGGCCTGGAATTTCCCGTCTTCGGTCCAACAACGTAGCCAGTCTTCTTCGCTCCGATCGATTTCAACACCTTCCAGCGTGTGACCCTCCATGCACGTGTCATGCAAGCGTACTTCCAAGGACCAACCGGGGTTGTCGAGGGTTGTGATCTTGATGCCCGCGCTGTGCTCCCAATCCCCGTCACATCTAGCCGCAAACCAGTCCTCGAATTTCTTTAATTCGCTCATGGGGCGATTCGTCTTGGGGTTATTTGGTTTTAGTTCGGGCAGTCTGCGCTTTAGGGGGAAGTGCTATACTTTATCGTTCATTTGCAGCGTGAGTCAACGGGCGAGCCGCGAACCCTCTAGCAAAGACGAAGCCCTGAAGCGTACGAACTAGGGCAGCACGCGGTGCTGCCCCTACCCTTCGAGATGTCAGGCCTTGAGCCCGGTGGCGAAGCTGATGCCGAGCGAGTCGGCCACGGCCCGCAGAATCTCGACCTCGCGAGGCTCGGCCCGGCCGTCGCTGAGCACGGCGATGCCGCAGGCGCGGACGAAATTCCGGCGTTCCGCGACCGATAGCTTAAGGAGGGCAGCCAGGGAGCCGTCGACCTGGGCGAGGTCGACCGCCTCGGACGGGAGCAAGGGGTCGAGGGCGACACCCAAGGCGTCCGCGGCCCGTTCGTAGGCGAGCTGGCGACCTTCCGCGGACTCGCTGGAGGCGTGGACGACCGCCGAGAGCACGAAGCCGTAGTGCTGCGGCAGGGTGAGGCCATGGGCCTGCCCCAAGGGCGGCGGCAGTTCGAGGTATCGACGGACGGCCCCCTGCACAAGCAGACCGACCAGACCGTCCTCGGTCGACGAGCCGAAGCCCGCCAAGGCATCACGGAAGGTGGTGCGCTGCGTGGGCGAGAGCACGCGCAGGGCGGGCAAGGCCAGGTCGAGGGCCGGGAGCCGGAAGCCGGCCGGGAGCGCGCGGACGACGGGCTGCAGTCGGCGGGCCTCCAAGGCGACCTCGCCGCCGGCCAGGGTCACGATCGAGGTGAGTTGCTGCTCGCGCTGGGCCGAGTGGGAGGAAAGCACGAAGGCAAAGGCCAAGCCCATCGCGCCGATCGGCTCGGCCACCGCGGTGCGCAGGGACTCCGGCAGGCGGCCTTGGAATTGGACGGCTTCCTGGATCTCCAGGTTGGTCGGCGGGCGGGCCGGCGCTGGTGCGGCGGCGGCGGCCGGGGCGGCGCCACTCAGGCGCGACACCGGCGCCTCGGCCTCGTCGCTCACGCGCGCCACCGGGCCGGCGGGCAATTTGCCGTCGAAGGCCGGGTCGATGCGGCGGATGCGGTCCTCCAAGGGCGGGTGCGTCGAGAAGAGGCTGTCCCAGAAGCCGGGCGTCGAGCTGAAGAACATGTGCTGGGCCTCGGACTGGGCGAAGCCGAGGTTGGGGGAGCCGTCGTCCTCGTCTTTCTCCTCGAATCGGTCGCGGGGTGCCCGGGCCGCCGCCGGGGCGGTGGTGCCCCGCGCGAGCTTCTTGAGGGCGCCGGCGAGTCCCAGCGGGTTGCGGGTGAATTGCACGGCGGAGGCGTCGGCCAGGTATTCGCGCTGCCGCGAGATGGAGGCCTGGATGACGCGGGAGAAGAAGACGCCGCCGAGGCCGAAGAGGATGACCACCGCGCCGGCGACCATCATTGGGATGCCGACCTTGGCGCCGTCGCGGCCGCGGGGAGCGATGCGGATGAGCAGGTAGCCCAGCTGCGTCAGCGCGAGGAGGCCGGCGACCGCGCCGATAAGGCGGAGGTTCATCCGCATGTCGCCGTTGCCGATGTGGCTGAACTCGTGGGCCACGACGCCCTGCAGCTCATCGCGCGTCAGGAGGTCGAGTGCCCCGCGGGTCACGCCGATGACGGCGTCCTTGGGGTCGTTGCCGGCGGCGAAGGCGTTGATGCCGGGGTCCTCGAGTACGTAGCAGGCCGGGACCGGCAGCCCCGAGGCGATGGCCATCTCCTCGACGACGTTGAGCAGGCGTCGCTCGCCGGGCGACGCACCGCGGCCATGGATCTGGCGACCGCCGAGACCGATCGCGATGGACGCACCGCCGGCGGACAAGGCGCTGATGCGGATGAGGCTGCCGGCCACGATGACCAGCAAGGCCACGCCTGAGGTGCCGAGGAACAGCTCGGGTTGCCACCAATCCAGCGTGCCCCCGCGGCTTACCTTGGAGGAACCCACCACCGCGAGGGCGTAGAGGCCACCGATCAGGGCGACGATGGCGATGACCAGCAGCACCACGAGCTTCGTAGTGCGGGACCGGGCGTCATCCTGCGCCCGGAAGAAGTTCATCGTGGCGGCCATGGACCCGGTTGGATCAGGCCGTCGCCGGGACGCAGACGCGCTGATGGGCGGCTTCCAGCATCAAGGACCCGAGCGGGAGGGTGGCCAGAACACCGACCCCGCAGGCGATGACCCCCAGGCCGGAGACGAAACCGGCGACGATGGGGAGCAGGAAGGCCCAGCCCCAGTGGGGCGTCACGACCTGTCGGCTGAGCTCGAGGCATTCCCAAAAAGTGCCCCTCTTCTCGGCCAGGAGCCCGAAGGCCAACGACCACGAGGTGGCCAGGTAGATACCCGGGAGCAGGCACAGGGCGTAGCCGACGATCAGGAGCGGGATGGCGACCAGGAAGAGCAGCCAGGCGTCGAGGAAGTCATCGAGTCCGCTGAACAGGTCGGAGAAACCGGCGGGCTCGCCACGGAGCGACTTGGCGTTGAAGCGCGCGAGGCCGAGGACCAGCGGCGGGGTGAAGATCACGACCCAGGCCACGACCAGGAATACCAGGTGGACGAGGACGATGTTCCAGAAATCGCGCCGCAGGGCCGCGAGGGCCTGGTCGAAGCAGGCGCCGATCGCGAAGGGCTCGGAGGCCTGGCGGGCGCGCTGGACGAGGCCGAGCTGCTCGGGATTGAGGGTGGCGAAAAAGCCCATGTGACCGGCGCAGGTCTTAGAACTTCACCGACGGGGCGGCGCGCTCGGCCTCGCTCTCGACCTTGAAGAAGTCGGCGGGGACGAAACCGAAGGTGTTGGCGACGAGCACCTGCGGGAAGGTCTCGCGACCGTTGTTGTAGGCGAGGACGGAGTCGTTGTAGGCCTGGCGGGCGAAGGCGATGCGGTTCTCGGTGGAGGTGAGTTCCTCCATGAGCGCGCGCATCTGGGTGTCGGCCTTGAGCTGCGGGTAGTTCTCGGAGACGACCATCAGGCGACCGAGGGCGCCGCTGAGGCCGGACTCGGCCTGGAGGACGTCGCGCATCGCGGCGGGGTCGTTCGGGTTGCCGGCGAGGCGGACGTTGGCCTGCGTGGCCTTGGCGCGGGCCTCGATGACGGCGGTGAGCGTGCCGCTCTCGTGGGCGAGGTAGCCCTTGGCGGTCTCGACGAGGTTCGGGATCAGGTCATGCCGGCGCTTGAGCTGGACGTCGACCTGGGCGAAGGCGTTGCGGAAGACGTTCCGTAGCGTCACGAGGCCGT
>JBEELT010000006.1:0-31367 GCA_041167995.1 Verrucomicrobiota bacterium
GGTCTCGACGCGCCAGAGCACGTGCTGGACCCGGTCGCCGCCGATGCCGAAGTTCACGGCCTTGTACTGCGCATATTCCTTGTCGAAGAGCGCCTTCTGGCCGTTCCAACCGGCGGTGATGGAGTCGCCGAGGAAGACGACCTGGGCTTCGCCCTTCTTGGCGAGGGCGACGAAGGATTCGTGCGACTTCAGGAAACCGGCCTGCGGCTGGCCGTCGTTGCCGAGCTTAGGGGCGGCGACATCGGCGGGCTGGGCGGGCAGCTTCACCGCCGGGGCCTTGGCCGCGGGGGCCTTAGCGGCCGGCTTGACGTCGGCGGCGGGCTTCTTCGCCTCGTCGGCGGCGAAGGCGGAGGCGCCGAGGAAGGCGGCGCCGAGGAACAGGGTATGGAGGGGCTTCATGGGGTGGGAGCAGGACCAAACTTCTCGCCCCGAGGTTCCCGCCTGTCAACGCGCCGTTGCGGACGCTTGCCCTGCGGGCGGAGCTCGGCCAGCGTCGGTCCATGAGCAAACCCCTGCGTTTCGTGACCAAAGCCGAGGCCCTCAAGGAGGAATACAAAGGTCGCACCAACTACTGGCTGACCCGGCCGGAGCTCACCGGCGCGAAGGACCTGCAGGTCTGCGAGGCCACCTTGCCCGCCGGCGAAGGCCACGCTTTCCACACCCACCCCGAGCTCGAAGAAATGATCTACGTGCTCGCCGGCGAGGTGGAGCAATGGGTCGAACAAGAGAAGCGCTTACTGAAGCCTGGCGACAGCGCGCACATCCCGGCGGGCGTCGTGCACGCGACGTTCAACGCCTCGCGGGCCGACGCGACGATCCTCGCGATCCTCTCGCCGGGCGCCAGCCAAGGCCCCTTCATGGTCGACGTGAGCGGCGAGGCCCCGTGGAAGGACCTGCGCGCGCAGGGATGAACTGGTTCGCCCGCCACCGCGTCCTGCTCGTCAGCGCCGCGCTCGTGCTGCTCGGCGCGATCGTACCCTACCTGGTCTGGGGCGACGCGTTGGAGGCGGCGTTCTCGGTCGAAGGGGCGCGCGCCTGGATGTCCGGCTACGGCGCGGGCGCGGGCCTCGCCGGCATCGGCCTGCTCGTCGCCGACCTCCTCCTGCCGATCCCGAGTACGCTCGTGATGTCGGCCCTCGGTCTCGCTTACGGCACCTGGCTCGGCGGGCTCTACGCCGCGGCGGGCACGATGCTCGCCGGGCTCGTCGCCTACGCCCTCAGCCGCTGGCTGGGCCGGCCGCTCGCGCTCCGCCTCGCCGGCGAGGAAGGCCTGCGTGCCGGCGAAGGGCTCTTCGCTCGCGGCGGCGCCTGGCTCGTGGCGGGCTCGCGTTGCCTCCCGATCCTCCCCGAGGCGGTGGCGTGCCTCGCCGGCCTGCATCGCATGCCATTCCGCTCCTTCCTCTTCGCGCTGGCTTGCGGCAGCGTGCCGACGGGGTTCCTCTTCGCCGCCATCGGCGCGCTGGGACAGGCGGAGCCGGCCTGGGCGCTGGGCCTGAGCGTGGTCGTCCCCGTGGCGCTGTGGCTGGCCGCGCGACGCTGGCTCCCGCGCTGAGGCCTACTTCAGTTCCTTGATCCGGACGCCGCGGTACCAGACGCGCTTCGCCTCATCTTGGAAGCCCACGTGCCCGTCGGCCGGACGGTCCTTCATCGGCGACTTATCCAAAGTCAGCACGATGGTGCGCTCACCGTTGAAATCGACCCGGAGGAGGTCGGCCTGGAGGGTGAGTGTGTAGCGGTTCCACTCGCCCGCAGGCTTCACCATGTTCCGTGCCGCCGCCATCGCGCGGATGATCCCGCCGCAATCATGGTGACCCGGCTTCGCCAGACCGTGCGTGTCGAGGATCTGCAGCTCGATGCCGTGGTCGACCGGATCCAGGGGGTCGGCCACGCGGAAGAAAACGCCGGAGTTGCCGGTCCGCTCGAACTTGAATTCGAGGTCGAGGACGAAGTCGCGGTACTTGCGCTCGGTGAAAAGGTAGGCGTCGAAGCGCTTCCAGCCGGTCTCGCCCGCGCGCGGCTTGAGGGTGACGGTGCCATCGGCCTCGTAGACCCAGTTGCCCTTCGTGCGCCAACCGGCGAGGTCCTTGCCGTTGAACAACGGGACGAAGCCGGGCGCGTCGGCCGGCGGATGGGCCACGGCGGGCACCGTCGGGCTGACCGGGAAAGGTTCGGACGCGGGACGGGCGACGGACGGGAACGCGAGGCAGACGAGCAGGAGTAGGGTACGCATGGTGGCGGGAATCAAGGGAGACGCAGGGTGGCGGTCGGCGTGGCCGGGGCGTCGAAGCGCTCGATCAACCAAGCGCGCAGCTGGGCCGGCGACGCGGGCGTCGGGATCGCGGTCAGCGCCAAGCGGCCGTTGACCGTGACCTTGACCGGGCGGGCGAGGTCGTCGACGAGCCCCTCGCGCAAGCGTAGCGTCATGCCCGCAGGAACGTCGCCCTCGAGGACGATCTCCTGGCCACGGGCGGTCGCGACGATCTTCTGGCCGGGCTTTGCGACGCCGACCGGCAACTCCAGCCAATAGAAGCGGTCGTGCGTGACGCCGGTCTGCACCCAAACGACTTTGGCGGGCCAGGCGACGCGGGTGAACTTGGCCATCCACGGCAAGGCCTCGGCGTCCTTGCGGTCCATCCAATGCGGCAGACCGGGGTACACGCGCCCGAGATGCTCGTAACCGGCGGGGTCCTCCAGCCGCAAGCGGCCGAACTCGGCGATCTTCTCCGCGACGACCTTATTGCGGTTATAAGCCGCGTCCGCCCCGCCGACAAACATGGCGAAGGGGAGATTGCGCACGCCGAGGGTGTTCACGCCGTTCGTATGCCCGGCCATCATCGCGGCGGCGGCGAACCGCTCGGCCATCCGCGGCGCGAGCTGCCAGACCCCGTCACCGCCGGCGGAGTAACCGAGCAGGTAGACCTTGTCCGGATGTACGCCGCGGACCGCGATGAAATCCTGGATTAGCCGGTCGAAAAGACGGTCGATGTGCGGCTCGTGCCAGAGGTTCCACGTGTTGGTGGGCGCGCGCGGCGCGACCATGATGCCCTCGGGCGGGGCGTAGAGCCGGATCTGGTTGCGCCACTGCTGGTCGTTGACCTCGGCCGGAGCGCCGCCGCCGCCGTGCATCGAGATCCAGAGGCTCCGCTCGCCCTCCGGGGCGAGGTTGAACTCCCGCTCCAGCCAGCGGAGGGACTTGTCCCCGTCCTTGATCTCGCGGGCGGCCACCTCGGCGGCGCGCTCCGTCCGGAGCTCCGCCCGGCGGCGCGACGCAGCCGCCTGCAACGGCGAGGGGAGCGGCGGTATCGCGGAGACCGGGCCGCACAGGCCGACCAGCGCGGCGAGCAGCACGAGGAAGGGACGGGGGCGCCTGACCATGGCCTAGACCTAGCCGCCGGCCTTGCGGAGGCGAGCCATCTTCTGAGGTCGACCGACCTCCCTCGCCTCCTATTAATGGAGGCATGGTCCGCCCCGCCCTCGCTTTCCTGCTGTCGCTCCTGCTCGTGACGGCCGCGGAGATCCCGCCCAACCTCGTCGTCGAAGGCGTGCCGCCGATCCCGCCCGAGCTGCGGACGCAGGTCGAACCCTACCTGAACCTCGGCGGGGCGAGCTTCCGCGGCTGGCACGGCGCCCGGCGCGAGGCGATGGTCACGACGCGCATCGGCGACGCGACGCACCTCCATCGCCTGGCGGAACCGAAGGGCAAGCGCATCCCGCTGACCCGCGGGCCCGAACCGATCCGCAACGGTGCCTTCCAACCCGGCGGCACGAAGCTGCTCTACGTCGCCGACCAAGGCGGCGACGAGAACTACCAGCTCTGGCTGGTCGACACCGCCGACCCGAAGGCGACGCCGGCGCGGCTCACCGACGGGAAGTCGCGCAACACCGACGCGACCTGGTCGAAGGACGGCCAGTGGATCGCCTACGCGACCAACCGGCGCGAGGTGAAGGCGAGCGACATCGTCCTCGTGAAAGCCGCGGATCCGCGGGAGGAGCGCGTGCTGCTCCGCCACGACACCCCGGGCTGGGGCATCGCGGATTGGTCGGCGGATGGGACGAAGCTCCTCCTCCGCGTGGCCAACGGCCAGGAGGACACCCGGCTGTGGACCGTCGACGTCGCCACGGGCGTCAAGGCGCAGGTTTCGCCGAAGACCGGCAAGCGCATCCTCGCGCAGGCGCGGTTCGGCGACGGCGACCGGGCGGTCTATGCGCTGAGCGACCACGAGTCGGACTTTCTCGACGTGGTGCGCCTCGAGCTCGCGACGGCGGAACTGCGCCGCCTCGGATCACCGCCGCGCTGGGACGCCGAGGAGCTTGCGCTCTCCGCGGACGGTCGTCTCCTGGCCTACACGCGCAACGAGGAAGGCTGGTCGGTGCTCCACGTGCGCGACCTGACCGACGGGCGGGAACGCGCGCTCCCCGCGGTGCCCGCCGGGGTGCTCTCGGCGCTGGCCTGGCGGCACGGCAGCCATGAGCTCGGCTTCTCCCTCAACAGCGAGGAAACGGCGGCCGACGCCTGGTCCGTCGACCTCGATGCCGGGACCGCGACGCGCTGGACCGACCGGACGAGCAAGCCGAAGCAGGCCATGGCCGTGCCCGCGCCGCGCGTCGTGCGCGCGCCGAGCTTCGACGGGCTCAGTATCCCCGCGCTCGTCTACGAACCCGACCCCGGCAAGTTCCCCGGCAAGCGCCCGGCGCTCTTCCTGCTCCACGGCGGGCCCGAAGGCCAGTCGCGCCCGGGCTACCGCGGGAACCTGCTCTACTACCTGAACGAACTGGGCGTGGCGCTCATCTACCCGAACGTGCGCGGCTCCACCGGCTACGGGCGCCGTTACCTTTCCTTGGATAACGTCCTGAAGCGCGAGGACTCGGTCAAGGACGTCGGCGCCCTGCTGGATTGGGCCGCCCGGGAACCGCGGCTCGACGCGACCCGGTTCGCCGTCTCCGGCGGCAGCTACGGCGGCTACCTGAGCCTGGCCTGCCTGACGACCTACCCCGACCGTTTCCGCTGCGGCGTGGACAACGTCGGCATCGCGAACTTCGTCACGTTCCTCCGCGACACCTCCGACTATCGCCGGGCCAACCGCCGGCTGGAATACGGCGACGAGCGCAAACCCGAGGTGCGGGAGTTCCTCGAACGGATCTCCCCGGCGAACCAGGCCGAACGCATCAAGGCGCCCCTCCTCATCGTCCAGGGCCGCAACGACCCGCGGGTCCCGGTGACGGAGGCCGAGCGGATGCGGGACGCCGTCCGGGCCAAGGGCGGACGGGTCTGGTACGTGATGGCCAAGGACGAGGGTCACGGCTTCGTGAAGAAGTCCAATGCGGACTTCCAGTTCCTCGCCACCGCCCTCTTTATCCAAGAGTTCCTCTTGAAATAGCGGGGCCGGGTTATGCCCGAAAATGACGGGGGCGGCGGCGGTCTTTTCGCTCGTCCTGGCGCGGATCGACCCTAGGCTCGGGGGCGCGGTCACCCTCCCGCCCCCATTCCATGAACTCCGTGAAGCGATTCGCGGCGGCGCTCCTGCTGTCCGCCCCCACTCACCTCCTTGCCGGCGAAGCCGACATCCGCATCCCTGACCTCGGCGGGACGTCGTTCCTCGGCGGGTCCCTCGGCGGTCTCCAGATTCTCTGGCTCGGCCTCGCCGTCTGCGTGCTCGCGACGGCCTACGGCTGGTGGCAGTACCTCCAAACCCGCGCCTTACCCGTCCATCGCTCGATGGCCGCCGTCTCGGAGATCATCTGGGGTACGTGCAAGACCTACCTCTGGCAGCAGGGGAAATTCCTCGCCGCGCTCTGGGTGCTGATCGCCGCGTGCATGGTGTACTACTTCGGCGCCCTCGAACACAAGGCGGCGGGCGACGTCGTCGTGATCCTCGCGGCCTCGGTGCTCGGGATCCTCGGCAGCTACGGGGTGGCTTGGTTCGGCATCCGAATCAACACCGTCGCCAACTCGCGGGCCGCCTTCTCCGCCCTCCGCGGCAACCCGCTCGCCACGTTGCTCATCCCGCTGAAGTCGGGCATGAGCGTCGGCCTGCTGCTCGTGGCCATCGAGCTGTTCTTCATGATCGGCATCCTGGTCTTCCTGCCCAAGGACCTGGCCGGGCCGTGCTTCATCGGCTTCGCCATCGGTGAGTCGTTGGGCGCCTCGGCGCTGCGCATCTGCGGCGGTATCTTCACCAAGATCGCCGACATCGGGGCCGACCTGATGAAGATCGTCTTTAAACTGCCGGAAGACGACCCGCGGAACCCCGGCGTAATCGCCGACTGCACGGGCGACAACGCGGGCGACTCCGTCGGCCCGACCGCCGACGGGTTCGAGACCTACGGCGTGACCGGCGTGGCGCTGATCGCGTTCCTCGCCCTGGCCCTCGCCGCCAAGCCCGCGCTCTGCGCGACGCTCATCATTTGGCTGTTCGCCATGCGCATCCTGATGGTCCTCACCTCCCTGCTGAGCTACTGGCTGAACGACGCCGTCAGCCGGGCGATCTGGGGCCAAGCCAAGGACTTCAACCTTGAACAGCCGCTCACGAACCTGGTCTGGATCAGTTCCCTGGTATCGATCGCGATCACCTACCTCGCCAGCTACTTCCTGCTCGCGGCGCAGGGCGGCGGCCTCTGGTGGGTGCTGTCGACGATCATCTCGCTGGGCACCTTGGCCGGAGCCTTGATCCCCGAATTCACCAAGGTCTTCACCTCGACGGAGAGCCGCCACGTGGAGGAGGTCGTCACGGCCTCTGGCAAGGGCGGCGCCTCGCTCAACATCCTCTCGGGCCTGGTCGCCGGCAACTTCTCCGCCTTCTGGACCGGCCTCTGCATCCTAGGCCTGATGCTCGGCGCCTACCTGCTCTCGGGGCATGCCGCCATCGTCGGCCTGATGCCGGCGCAGTTCGCCTTCGCCGCGCCGATCTTCGCCTTCGGCCTCGTCGCCTTCGGCTTCCTGGGCATGGGACCGGTGACCATCGCGGTCGACTCTTTTGGCCCGGTGACGGACAACGCCCAGTCGGTCTACGAACTCTCGCAAATCGAGGGGCTGCCCGGTATCGAGGCGGAACTGGAGCGGGACTTCGGGTTCCGCCCCGACTTCGCGGGCGCCAAACATCAGCTCGAGAAAGGCGATGGGGCGGGCAACACCTTCAAGGCCACCGCCAAGCCCGTGCTCATCGGCACCGCCGTCGTCGGCGCCACGACCATGGTCTTCGGCATCATCATGATGCTGCAGGAGCACCATCAAGCCCTGAACGCAAAATTCAACGTGCTGGAGAAACTCTCCCTCGTGCACCCCGAAGCCCTGATGGGCCTCCTGATGGGCGGCGCCGTCATCTACTGGTTCACCGGCGCGTCCATGCAGGCGGTCGTCACCGGCGCCTACCGCGCGGTGGTCTACATCAAGCAGAACATGAAACTCGACGTCACGACGGCGACCACGGAATCCTCCAAGGAAGTCGTGCGGATCTGCACCCAGTACGCCCAGAAAGGCATGATCAATATCTTCATCGTCATTTTCTGCCTCTCGCTGTCGCTGGCCTTGTTCAACGAGTTCTTCTTCATCGGCTACCTCGTCGGCATGGCCTTCTTCGGCCTCTTCCAGGCCATCTTCATGGCCAACGCCGGTGGCGCTTGGGACAACGCCAAGAAGATCGTCGAGGTCGACCTCAAGGCCAAGGGCACCGAGCTGCATGCGGCGACGGTCGTGGGCGACACGGTCGGCGACCCCTTCAAGGATACCTCCTCGGTCTCCCTGAATCCTGTCATTAAATTCACCACGCTCTTCGGCCTGCTTGCCGTCGAGATCGCGGTGAAGATGCCGGCCGGCCCCCGCCTGCTGCTGGGTGCCGCGATCTTCGTCACGGCCTTGGTCTTCGTCTACCGGAGCTTCTACGGGATGCGGATCCCCGCCGACGACCACACGAGCTGAGCCGGACCGGTCGGGGACGGGTGTCATGCTAGCCCGCCGGGAGACGCTCCCCCGGGCGGCCCACTTGCGCCCCGGCGGACCCCGGGCATAACGGAGACCACCACGGACGGTGGACCGGCTCTCCGTTCCGCCTGCCCACTCCCTGCCTCCCAGTCATACCCGCTGCCCGCTGCCCGCTGCCCACCCCTGGCGTCTGGCCAGCCTCCCTCCCTTTCCCTTTTTCCCACCCTCTCATGAAACCCAAACAGACCCAACCGCCACGCCCGCGCCCCCTCCTCCGCCGCGCCTTCCTCGCCAGTGTCGACGCCGAGCAGGTGCAGGGGGTCCTCGAGCCGAAGACGTTCCTCCACCCCGCCCTCGGCACCGTATTTATCCTCCCCGAACCCGGAGCCATCCGCGTCACGGGGCCAGGCCTCCACGGCGACGTATTACTGACGTTCTGGTCGAGCGCCGGCCCGCACCCGCTGACGGTCGACTTCCGACAGGCGGACAAGGACGCGGTGGCGGAACTCCTGGGGGTTTTGGGCAACGCACTCCAGGAGCAGCGCCTGCGCCGGCCGCGTCGCCAGCTCATGGGTCATGCCGTCGGCGGCTACCATGACAGCGTCGGCCACTTCCTCATCTGGAACGCGGGCATGCCGATGACCGACGAGCACGAGATCCTCGATGCCGCGATCGATGCCGCCCTGGGCCTGCGCTTCCGGGGCTACGCGCAGATCGAGCAAGCGATGCAGGCCTTGGAGTTTGACCGCCTGGCGCGCGTCGCGCGGGATGACCTGTACGCCGAGGGCCACCCGATGCCCGCGTTCCTCCGCCGCGGGATGCGGTCGGACCTACGCGGGGCCGCCGCCGTGCGGGTGCTCCAGGACGACCGCAAGGTCGCGCTCGACCGATGGGTCCAGACCAGCCCCGACGAACAAGGCCGGTTCCTCCGCCTCCACCACCGCTGGGACGAAGACCGGCGGCGGCATGTCATCGGCTGGATTTCCGAAGGCCGGGGCACGCCGAAGCGCCGCCGGGCCGGTTAGGCGCAGACGGCGCGGTCAGTCGACGTGGTGACGCTGCATCTTCTCGCCCCAGGCGAAGAGGATCATCGAGGCGAGGAAGACCCCGTGGATGATGGCCTGCCACAGGATCACCTTCTCCTGGTTGGCCGACATCGTCGCGGTCGCGCCGACGGTCTCGGTGATGGCGATGAAGCTCTTGAGCAGATGGATGGCGGAGATGCTCGCCAGGCTGCCGGCCAGCTTTACCTTGAGGGTGTTGGCGTTGATGTGGTCGAGCCAGTCGGGGCGGTCGCCGTTATCGCCGAAATCGATGCGCGAGACGAAGGTCACGTAGCCGCCGACGACGACCATGTTGACGAGGTTGGCGACCATCGAGATGTCGACCAACGAGAGGATGCCCACCATGATGGAGCTCTCCGTGGCCGCCGCGAAGCCGGTGAGCAGGTGCAGCAGCTCCTGGACGCTCTTCCAGGCATAGGCGATGGCCGCCAGGATCAGCGCCACGTAGATCGGAGCCTGCACCCAGCGGCTGGCGAAGATGAAGTACTCGAGTCCGTGCTCGAGCTTCTTCGCTAGCCCGGCGTCCTGGGAGTCGTTGGCCATGCGGCGACATTCGCCATTCCCGGGACCCCGTCAAGCCGCCGGAACGGCCGGACGGTTACAAAAAGAGTCAGGAGAACGGACGGCCGGCCCGCCGCGCACCGGACCGCTCCCTTCCTCCCAGCCGCTCGCCGGAGGGTCAGACCCCGGTGCTCGCCGCGGCCTCGCCCAGCGGGCCGGCGTCGGGATCGCGCAGGTAGGCATCGGCCTTGGCGGAGACGATGACGCCGTAGTTGATGGTACCGAGCCAGCCGGACATGATGATGCCGACGCTGCCGGCATGGTAGAAACCGCCGACCTGCTCAGGGAGGGCCATCGAGACCTTGAGGCCTTCGAACTTCGTGCCGAACGACGTGCCGCCGACGTGGCGGACGTAACGCTGGACGGTGCGCGGCGTGGCCGCCTCCGCATGGTCGACCTTCGCGCGGATGTCCGGGATGAACTTCTCGAGCCCCCGGAAGGACTCCTCGATGACGCGGGCCTTGTGCACGGCGTAATCGGCCTCGGAGAGGTGGGCCCAGTCCGCGAACTGCTGGTTGACCGAAGTCACGATCGCATAACGCGGCTGCTTGGTGTGCGGCCGGGTATCCGGGTAGTAGACCGAATAGGTGCGCGAGGTGGTGTGGAAATCGACGAGTTCCTGGCTGGAGAAGGGCTTGGCCTCGGAGGTGAAGACGAGGTCGCCGATGTGCGGGATGCTCTCGCCCTCGCGCACGCCCATGTAGACCTGACAGGAGGAGGTGTTGACGCGGACCTGGCGGGCCTGCTCGAGGAACGGCGCCTCGAAGGCCTCTTCGCCGCCCATCTTGAGGACGGTGTCCTTGATGTTGGCGTTGGAGACGACGGTGGCGCAGGCGACCTCGGCTTCCTCGCCCTCGCGGGTGCCACGGAGCTTCACGCCGACGACGCGCCGGCGACCGGCGGCGTCCTTCGCGACGTGGACCTTCTCGACGAGCACGTTACGGCGGATGTCGACCCCGTTGGCCTTCATCTCGGCGGTCATCAGGTTGATCATGGTGTCCGTGCCGCCTTGGAAGATGAACACGCCCTTCGACATGAAGTTCGAGAAGACGATGCCGAAGGTGATGGCCGGGTCGTCGAGGGTCGAGCCGTTGGCGTAGGCGATCGGCTCGAGAAGAAGTCGCTGGACGTCGGGGCGGCCGGGGAAGAACTGCTCGAAGAGCTGGCGCGTGGTGCGCGGGTCGTTGTCGTAGTAATTCATCTCCCGCAGGTGCGCGAAGAAGGCCTCGACGGTCTCGGCGGAGAGCTTGAACTGTTCGATCAGGATGCGCGTGAAGTCGGCCCGGTCGAAGGTCGTGCGGACGTCGAAGTCCGGGTTGATGAAGCGGACGTCCTTCAGCTGGTGGATGCGGTCGGAGATCTCCTTGGTCCAGTAACGCCGCGTGGACTTGATCATGCCGTGCGGAAACCCGTGCAGCGAGATGTCGAAGACATGCCCGCCGGCGCGCTTGAAGTAGGTGGCGAGTCCGCCGAGCTGGTAATGGTGCTCCAGGAGCAGCACCTTCCGGCCGAACTTCGCGAGGTTGTTCGCGGCCGTCATCCCCCCGAGGCCGGCACCGATGACCACGGCGTCGTAACGAGGAAGGAGGTTATCGAACGGCGAAGGCATTGCGGGAAAGAGGAAGTAGGATGAAGCAGGGGTTAAGGGGAAGTCGAAAGCGGTCAAACCGCCCCGCCGCCTATTTCCCCGCGACGGTGAGCGACCAGCCGACCCGCCCCTTGGCGAGCCGCACCTGGCGGCCGAACAGCTTCGACAAGGCGGCCGGCTTCAGGACGTCGGCCATCGGGCCGGCGGCGAGCGCGGCGCCGGCCCGCAGCAGCAGCGCGTGCGTGAAGACCGGCAGGATCTCCTCGACGTGGTGCGTGACGAACACGATGGCCAGCCCAGGCATGAGCTTCGGCAGGCGCCGCACCAAGGCGAGGAACTCGGCGCGCGCGACGGGATCGAGGCCCGCGCAGGATTCGTCGAGGATCAACAGCGCCGGGTCCGAGGCCAGCGCGCGGGCGATGAGCACCCGCTGGCGTTCGCCCTGCGAGAGGTGGCCCCATGGCCGCGCGGCGAGCCCGCCGACCTTGAGGAGACGCAGGAGCCGGCGCGCGCGGGCGAGCGTCGCCGGCTTCGGGCGGCGCCAGAGGTTGACGAGACCGTCGACGCCCCCGGCCACGACGAAGAGCGCCGGTTCGGCGGGCTGGATCATCGCGGCGACCGAGGGACCCACGAGCCCGATGCGGCGACGCAGCTCGCGCCAGTCGCTGCGGCCGAAGGTCTCGCCAAGCACGGCCAGCGACCCGGAGGTCGGGGCGAAGTAACCAGTGAGCGCGGCGAGCAGCGAGGACTTGCCGGAGCCGTTCGGCCCGAGGATCACCCAGTGCTGGCCGGGATCGACGCGCCAATCGAGCCCCCGCAGGATGACCTTGGCCTCGCGGGCGATGCGGAGGCGCTGGACGGAGAGGACGGGGGCGGAGGTGGCCGGCACCCGGCCAGCATGGACGGAAGCCCCCGCCGCTTCCAAGCCGCAAAGCCGACGGCCGATGCTTGCGCCCGGTGCGCGAGGCTCCTTAATCGGCCGTATGCGTCCGGTCCGCCTTCTCCCTTGCCTGCTGGCCCTCGGCCTGCTCGGGGCGGAGCCCACGACCAGCCAGAAGGACCTCGACGACCTCGAGGCCCTCAAAGCCGACGTCCGCAAGCGCAACCCCGACCCGAACATCGCCACGCCGGTCGCGGCGGCGACCCCGTCGCCCGGCGCCAAGGTGTTCCGCGTCCAGATTATCCGCTCCGACCGCGATAACGCCGGCTTCGAGCTCGTGCTGGTGCTCGACGCGCCCGTACCGGTGCCAGCGATCATCCGGGGCACCGGTCACGCCGTCGGCGAGAAGCTCGACTACGAGGGCGCCTTCGAAGGCGCTGCGAAGTTCGAGAGCGCCTACTATCCCTTCCTGAAATCCTCCGCCCCGCCGCCGGTCGCCGCCGCCGCCGTGCCCGTCGCCCCGCCGGCCGAACCTGACCCGCTCGTCGCCGACATGGACGAGCAGACGTTCGAGACGGCGCTGGGGTTCAACGCCTTCACCGTCAGCAAGCTCCTCTTCGCGGGCTTCGCCATCATCTCGATCGCGATGATCGTGCTCCGGACCAAGGCCAAGATCGAGGAACGGGCCATCAAGCGCCACCGCAAGCGCTGAGACCCGCAGGCGCATGCGCATCCTCACTTTGCTGCTGGCGGGCGCGACGTTCGTCGCCGGGAACGCGTCCGCCGCGACCAACGCCGAGAAGGCCCGCGCGACGGCCGAGGCCATGAAGGCCGGCGGCGGGCCGGGCGGAGTCGCCACCACCGGCGCCAAGGTCGTCCCGGCCGTCCCGGCCCGCGCCGGCGCGTCGGATGACTTTCGGCCGACGCCGGCGGACGCCCCGTTGACCGCGGGCGGCCTGACCCGCATCACCTGCCTCTACCGCGCGACGGATCCCTACCACTACCAGCTCTGGCTGCCGGCGGACTACGCGTCGTCGCCGACCCAGGCCCGGTCGGCGATCTTCATCGCCGCGCCCGGCGGCAAGGCGACCATGGGCGCGATGGCGGACTGGATCCGACGTCACGGCTATGTCGCCGTGATGCTCGAGGAATCGCGCAACGGCGATTGGGAACCGACGGTCGGCAATTTCATCGCCGCCCACGACGACGTCGTCCGACGGGTACGTCTGGCGGAGGGTCGCAAGGTCGCCACCGGCATGTCCGGCGGGGCCCGGGCTTGCTCGGTGTTCGTCGGCCTGCGCCCCGGGTTCGGCGGTTTGCTCTTCCAGGCCGCCGGCTACGCACCGATCGGCCCCAACGGCGCCTCGCCGGTGGCGGGGATCAAGGCACCCGCCCTCGCTGCCACCTTCGGCGAGAAGGATCCGAACTACGCGGAGGGGCCGCGCATGAAGCGACTCTTCGGCGACCGGATGGATTTGTTCGAGTTCCGCGGCGGCCACCAGTGGGCGCCGAAGGAAACGGTCGAGGAAGCCCTCGATTCCATCGACGCACGTCTGCCCAAGTAGGCGGAGCCGCAGCGCAGAGTTGCCAAGGCCGGCCGGCCTCGCCATCGGTAGGCGTATCCCCATGCGCCTCCTCCCGAGCCTGCCCCTCTTCCTGGCCGTCGTCGCCTTCGCCGCCGACGCGGCGCCGAAGTTCGCCGACCCCAAGCCGCAAGCGTACCACCTGACCGCACGCGCCAGCGAGATTGACCCGCGGTGTAAGTCCCACCCCGAGGTGGGCTTCGTACTCGAGAAGGACGGCAAGCCACAGGACTTGCAGCACGCGAACGTCGACACGCGCGTCGCGACCCGCGGACAGCTCGTCATCTGGCTGATGGGCTACAGTCAGCCGCTGGCCGACAAGGTCAACGGCTACGGCCTGCACCACATTCAGGTGGCCTACGCCCGGGAATGGTTCGGCAAGCTCAACACCGAGCCGGCCGACGACCCCCAGCACCTCGGCAACATCCGCCTCGAGGCGACCACCGGCGTCGACGCCACCAAGGCCATCGACATCCCCGCGCCCGACAGCATGAAGGAGCGCGCCTTCCAGTTCGTGAAGCACCTCGCCAAGAACCACCCGCAGGGCCGCTGGGAGCAGTTCCTCGCCAAGGACGGCCAAGGCCTCGACTGGGAGAAGGTCATCGTCTCCGGGGCCTCGCATGGCGCGACTTCCTCCGCGCGTTTCGCCATCGCCCAGAAGGTCGCCCGCGTCGTGATGTTCTGCGGACCGCGCGACCAGCTCGACAACTGGCAGGGCCTGCCCGCGGCGACGCCGGCGAACCGTTTCTTCGGCTATAGCCACGTCCTCGACGGCGGTTGGGCGGGCGACCACTACCCGCGCTCCTGGCTGCTGCTGGGCCTGAATAAGTTCGGGCCGATCGTGAACACCGACGAGGTGAAGGCGCCTTTCGGTCACTCGCGCCGCCTGATCACGAAGTTCGACGTCAAGGGCGACGCCAACAAGGCGCACGGCTTCGTGCAGGTGAACAAGAACGCCCCCAAGGACGCCAAGGGTAATGCCCTTCAGGAGGAAGTCTGGCGCTACCTGTTCACCTCCCCGGTGGATGAGGTCGGCGCGCCGGTATCGGCCGAGACGGCGACCCGGATGGACCTGCGCGGTTCCGCCAAGAAGAAGTAAGTCCCTTCACCGACGGCTTGCCCTCCCGGGTCGCCCCCGGTTGGATGGGCCTTCTCCTCCCGTGGCCATCCGCATCGACCTCCTCACGCTCTTCCCCGGTATGGCCGACGGCTTCCTGCAGGAGTCGGTCATCGGCAAGGCCATGGACAAGGGCCTGATCCAATTCAAGGCGCACGACCTCCGGGCCTACTCCAAGGATAAGCACCGCAAGGTCGACGACATGCCCTACGGCGGGGGCCCAGGCATGCTGATGACCTGCCAACCCCTCTTCGACGCGGTGGACGCCCTGGCTACCCCCGGCTGCGAGGTAATCTACCTTTGCCCGGACGGGGAGCAGCTGACCAACCCCTTGGCCAAGGATTTGGCTCAAAAAGAGCACTTAATCCTCATTTCCGGGCACTACGAGGGCATCGACCAGCGCTTCCGGGACCGTAAAGTCACCCGCGAAATCTCGATCGGGGACTATGTCCTGACCAACGGGACCCTGCCGGCCTGCGTCCTCGTCGATTGTCTGGGTCGGCAGATCCCCGGGGTATTAGGGGAGGAAAACTCCTTGACGGGGGACAGCTACAACGGCAAGTTGCTCGCCTTTCCGCAGTTCACCCGACCCGCCGTTTACGATGGTCTCGAGGTGCCCCCGGTCCTCCTCGGAGGAAATCACGCCGAAATCGACAAATGGCGCCGGGAAAGGCAAATCGAGAAGACTCAGCAACGCAGACCGGACCTACTGAAAGACCAAGCAACCCAGCCATGAGCAACCATCCCCTCATCCAATTCGCCACCCAGAGCCAGCTGAAGACCAGCCGCGGCGACGACGCTTTCAAGGTCGGAGACGGCGTCAAAGTCTCCACCAAGGTCCGCGAAGGCGACAAGGAGCGAACCCAGCTCTTCGCCGGCATCGTGATCCAGCGCAAGGGCGGCGGCATCCACGCGACCTTCACCGTCCGCCGCATCTCCTTCGGCGAGGGCGTCGAGCGAACCTTCCCGGTCCACTCCCCCAACATCGAGAAGATCGAGGTCGAACGCGTGTCCCAGGTCATGCGCGCCCGCCTCTTCTACCTCCGCGATCGCCAAGGCAAGTCGGCGACCAAGGTGAAGGAAAAGCGCTTCGAGCCCTCCGAAGTCGCCGCCAAGTAGGCCCCCTTGGCCTACCCTCGAAAACCCCGCCTTTTGGCGGGGTTTTTTGTGCCCAGCGAGACCCCTTTCCGGCCAGTATTTCAAAATACACGCCCTAAATGTCTCTGGCCCATAGGCTTATTTCGAGGTTTCCATACCACCCCCTCCTGCCCCCGGGTTATAATTTCATCCTTTCTTGCCGGGGAATGCTTGACTCCACCCCTCCCTCCTGCGTCTTTCCACCTCCCTCATTTTCCAACCATCATGCTACGCATCCGCCTCCAACGCTTCGGCACCAAGAACGAGCCTACCTACCGCCTCGTCGTCGCCGAACAGAGTATCCGCCGCGACGGTCGCTTCGTCGAAGTCCTCGGCAACTACAACCCCGCCGCCCGCGGCAAGGCCATCCCCCTCAGCATCAATGTCGAGCGCGTCGATCACTGGATCAAGCTCGGCGCCCAGCCCTCGGACACCGCGAAGTCGCTCGTGAAGCGCGCCCGCGCGGCCGCTCCGGCCAAGGCCTGAAGCTAGACCTACACGGCGGAAACGCCCCACCCTGACGACGTCACACCCTGCCTACCGGCAGGGTGTTTCGTTTGGCAGGGTTGAGGGTCGCGGCCGACCTCAGTTAATCTTCGTCCAACCGCCCTGCCCGTCCTTCTCCAGACGCTGGAAGCCGGCCCGGGCAAGGCGCTCATCGCTCACCGACTGCTTCATCGCGCCCTCCCCGTAACGGATTGTCAACGAGGGGGATTCGAGCACGCGGCGGCACGGTTCGCCGCTCGCGGGGTGGTGCGTGAAATCCGGGACCTCGGCCGGCAGGTCGACCTCGAACTCGTCACCCTCGGCACCGTCGGCCTTCAGCACGATGTAGCGTCGCAGCGGCATGGGATCACTTCTTGGAGGCCCGGGGGTCGAAGGCGTCGCGCAGACCGTCGCCGACGAAGTTGAGCGACAGCAAGGTGAGCGCGAAGACCACCGAGGGGGCGATCAAGAGCCAGGGGCACTCCTCCATGATATCGGCGCCGTCCTTGATCATGAGACCCCAGGAGGTCATCGGCGCCTGGACGCCGAGGCCGAGGAAGCTGACGAACGCCTCGAGCATCATGACGCCGGGCACGGTCAGGGTGGCATAGATGGCGATGATCCCGGCGAGATTGGGCAGGTAGTGGTGGGTGAAGACGCCGACCTTGGACTGGCCGAGCGCGACCGACGCCTCGACGAACTGCCGGTTCTTGAGCGACACCGTCTCGGTGCAGATGATGCGCGACATCGTCAGCCAGGAGACGCCGCCGACGGCCAGGAAGATCATCCAGATATTCTGGCCGAAGACCACCATGCAGAGGATCACGATGAGCGTGAGCGGCAGGGTACTCAGGATATCGACCGTGCGCATCATGGCGCGCTCGACCAGACCGCCCGCCTGGCCGGCGGCGACGCCGTAGAGGACGCCGAAGGCGAGGGCGACGACCGTGGCGACGAGGCCCACGCCCAACGAGACCATCCCGCCCTGCAGCAGGCGCGAAAGGACGTCGCGCCCAAGGATATCCGTCCCGAACCAATGGGTGGCGCAGGGGGCGACGGCGCCGAGGGCCAGGTCCTGCCGCTGGTAAGGGTACGGCGCGATCCAGGGCGAGAGCAGGCAGGCCGTAGCGATGGCGAGGAGGAACCACGCGGCGAGGACGGCGGCGTGGTCCTTGCGGAAGCGCTGCCAGCCGGTCTCGGTCGGACCGAGGGCGAGCGGGCCGCTCATCGGTCGCCGCCGCGCGCGATGCGCGGGTCCAGGGCAGCCTTAGCGAGGTCGGCCACGAGGTTGAGGACGAGCAGGGCCGCGGCGTAGACCAGAGTCGTGCCGAGGATCAGCGTGAAGTCGCGGTTGATGATCGAGGAGACGAAGAGCCGGCCGAGGCCGGGCACGTCGAAGAGCGACTCGACCACGAAGGACCCCGAGACGAGACCGGCGGCGGCGGGCCCGAGGTAGGTCACTACGGGGAGGATGCCGTTGCGCAGCGCATGCACGAACCAGACGCGCCGTTCGGGCAGGCCCTTGGCGCGGGCGGTGCGCACATAATCCTGGTTGCCCGCCTCGATGACCTTGCCGCGCGTGAGACGCGCCAGCGGGGCCGCCGTGACGATGCCCAGCGTCAGCGCCGGCAGGACGAAATGAATCGGCGAGCCCCAGCCGCAGGGCGGAAACCAGCCGAGGCCGAGCGCGAAGACCAGGGCGAAGAGCGGCCCCAGCACGAAGGAAGGCACGCAGATGCCCAGCAACGTGAAGCCCATCGGCACGCGGTCCAACCAGGTATTGGGACGCGAAGCGGCGAGCACGCCGACGGGAATGCCGATGAGGATGGCGAGCAGAAGCGCCGTCAGGCCGAGCTGGACGGAGACGGGGATGCGCGAGCCGATGATCTCGTTGACCGACCAGCCGGGGTATTTGAGCGAGGGCCCGAGGTCTCCCTTGCAGAGGTTGCCGACGTAGGTGACGAGCTGGGAGGCAAGCGGCTTGTCCAAGCCGTAATACTCCTCGAGGCGTTTCTTGACCTCGGGCGGCATGCGGCGGTCCTTCTCGAAGGGGCCGCCAGGAACGGCATGGGCAAGGAAGAAGGTCGCCACCACGACAATCAGGAGGACCGGGAGCATTTCGGCCAGGCGCGTGAAGATATAGCCGTAACGCATCGGGGGCGGGGCCAGCGTGAGGCGAGGTAGGCGGCTTGCAAGCCTGCGGAAGTCACTTACCCGCGGCGGCCTTCACCTTCTTCTCAAGATCTTCGGTGGTGGGCGGCGGCGGCAGACCGCGGGCATCGGTGCGCGTCCAGCCCATCTTATTCGAGACCTCCTCGAACTCCTTCGGGCGCAACTTCCCTTCCGCCCGGAGGCGCGCCTGCCGCTCGGCGGCGTCGGCTTCCATCGCGCGGTCGATCTCGGCTTGGCGCCGATGGTCGTCGAAGCTCCCGCAGCCGGCGAGACCGAGGGTGCCGAGCAGGAGCCCGCAGCGCAGGAAGTTCATGGCCGTAGATTACTCCGCAAGGTGGAAGGGGCTCAAGCGCGTACACGCGCCCGGCTGACCGGGAAACCGGCGGCGGTGGCGGGCGAGGGCGGCGTAGACCGCATCGCGCAGGAAAAGCGGGCACAGGAAGCCGAGGCGGGCCAACCAAGCCCAGCCCCCGCCCAGGAGGCCCAGCATGGTCAAGGTGGCGGTGGAACGGACGAGCCGACGGGAACCCTGCCAGACCACCAATGTACCCGGGTCGCCGCCGGGCGGCTCCCCGGCGATGCGGGCGGCCTGCCCCTGACCGGCGGCGAAGATCAGCCGACCGGCCGGGTCGCGGCGGGCGAACCAGGCCGCCGTGGCGTTGCACATCGCACAATCCCCGTCGATGAGGACGATGCAGGGCACGGACTCCATGCCGGGAAGGCTAGGCCGAAACCCTCTGGTTTAAAGGCCAAACCAGGCCCGCCGAAAGGGATGAACAGGCGGGTGGAAAGCGCTTGTCATGGCCCCTCCAGACTGCCAAGTATGCGTTTCCTGCCCGTCGGAAGGGTATCCAAGTGGCTAAAGGTCGGGGACTGTAAATCCTCTCAGCTTCGCTGTTCGTGGGTTCGAATCCCACCCCTTCCACCAGCAGGACAAAGCCAGCCCCCTCCGGGGGGCGGCCTCTTGTCGGCGGAAAACCCTTAAATCCGCGTTGACTAAGAGGGGTGGCCACGGCTTCCCTACTCCTTCACATGGCCAACATCAAAGCTAACCAGAAGAGTATCCGCCAGACGGCGCGTCGTGCCGAGCACAACAAGTCCGTCCGTACCCGCCTCAAGACCCTGGTGAAGGATTTCACCGCCGAAGCCAAGCAGGCCACCGCCTCCCTGGTCGCCTCGGCCGCCGATAAGGCCGCCAAGTCCGGCGTGATCCATCGCAACAAGGCGAACCGCCTCAAGGCCCGCCTCGCGAAGAAGCTCGCCGCCAAGAAGTGATGCCGCCGCGGCGCCTCACCAACCCCGTCGCCTAGGCGCCGGGGTTTTTTTGTTCCCGGAACATGGACGTACCCACCTCGATCGGCTTCCCCCTCGGCCTGCTGGCCGAGGAACCGGTGCGCGTGGCCGTCCTCGCCGCCGGCCCGGGCTGGGTCGCCCTGGACAAGCCGGCCGGCGTCGCCTTCGACGACCACCCTTGGCAGCAGAACGCCCCCACCCTCGTCGGCGGACTCCGCGTGCAGCTGGAACAAGGCAAGCCGGAGATCGTGCGGCTCGGCCTCAAGGAACCGGGCGCGGTGTTCGGCCCGGAGCCCGAGACCGCGGGCATCGCGCTGCTCGCCGACAGGACCACGGTGCTCGCCGCCTGGCGCGAGGCGCTCGGCTCCGGCGCCTTTGTGTTCCGCTTCGAGTTCATCGCGCGGACCGAGGATGCGCCCGCGGAGGGCGGCCTCTGCGACCTGCCCTTGGCCATGGACGACGCGGAGCGCCGGGCCGTGGTCTCGCATAAGCACGGCAAGCTGGCGACGACGCGATTCGAGGCCGGCCGCGCCTGCGGACGCTGGCGGATCTGGACGGCCCACACGCCCTTCCATCGGCGCGACCAGATCCGGGTGCACGCGGCCGAGGCCGGGCTGCGGATCGCCGGGGAACTCAAGTACGGTCGCTCCGGTCGCGTGACGCTGACGGACACCACGCCCAAAGGTCGTCTCAACAAGGGCGAGGACAAGCCGCTGCACCGCGGATTGCTGCTCCGCCTGGCCGAGGTCGAAGGCACGGTCGCGGGCGAGCGCATCAAGCTCGTGGCCCCGCGGCCCGACGACTTCGCGACCGTGGTGAAGCGCCTGTCGAAGGGACTCTGATCAGCCGCGCGGGAACGGCAGCCGGAAGCGGTCCGTCGTGCGCGCGTAGCCGTCGGGGCTGTTGAGCCGGCCGATCGGCGCGTACGCGGCGTAGTCCACCTTCCACGTGGCCGGGTCGGCCACGCCCGCGCGGACGTGCGCGAGCAGGATCTCGACCACGAAGAGCCGGTTCTCGCCGTAGCGCCGGTGATCGAGGAAGCGGCATTCCAAGGCAACCGGGCATTCGGTCAGGATCGGCGGGCGCACGCGCTCGGCGGCGCGCGTGGCGAAGCCGCCCCGGACGATCTCGCTCTCGCCCGGCGGCAGGGCGCGGGCGCACGCGACCATCCGCGCGGCCAGCGGCTCGTCGCAGAGATGGATGACGCATTCGCCGGTCGCGAGCAGGTTGGCCGCCGTGTCCTTTATCGTCCCGTCGTCGCGGTCCGCGGGGGCGAACCCCGCGATGGGTGGTTCGGTCCCGAGGACGTTGAAGAAGGAGAAGGGCGCGGCGTTGGTCCGGCCGGCGGCGTCGACGGTCGTGACGAGCGCGATCGGCCGCGGCACGACGAGGCCGGCGAGCAGCCGGTAGGCGCGCTCGCCGGGATGCGCGGCGACGTCGAAGCGGTCGGTCATGCGCCGGGCGGGACGTCCTCGCCAGCGTGCGAGGCCAAGGCGGCGCGCCGCTCGGCGTCCTGCTGGTACGACAGCCAGAGGTACAGGCCCACGCCCACGCAGATGCAGGCGTCGGCGATGTTGAACGCCGGGAAACGGTAGTACGGGAGATGGACGTCGATGAAGTCGACCACGTGATCCCCGAAGACGCGGTCGCGCACGTTGCCGAGCGTCCCGCCGACGAAGAGCCCGAAGGCGAGCTGGCCGCCGCGGAGTTCGCGCAACAGCGGCTGGCGCCAGCGCCACACGAAGAAAAGGACCGCCAACGCGAGCAGGACGAGGAAGGGCCGCACATCGTGGTCGGAGCCGAGCCCCCAGGCCGCGCCCTTGTTGCCCACGTGCACGATCCAGAGGCGGGGCAGGAGTTGGATCGGCCCCGACCCGTCGGCCGCCGGGAAATACGTGTTGAAAGGGAGATGGCGCCCGACGAGCCCCTTGGTCCAGAGGTCCGCGGCCAGCCCGACCAGGGCGACGACCCAAAACGTCAGGTACGGACGGAACCGGGAGCCCATGGCGGACTCAGGAGTCGCTCGGGTCGTCCTCGCCGCCACCGCCGCCGGTGCCGAAGCCGACCTCGTCGCCGTGCTCACCCAGCGGGTTGCCGCCACGACGACGGTGCGCGCGCCGGTTGCGCTCGAGCTCCTTCTGACCCTCGAGGGAATAGCGGGTGAACGGGACCGCCATCAGGCGGGCGGGCGGGATGGGCTTGCCGGTGATCTCGCAGACGCCGTAGCCGCCCTTCTTCATGCGCTCGATAGCGTCGGCGATCTCCTTGAGCGCCTCCTGCTCATTCGAGATCAGCGAGAGCGCGAAATCGCGGTCGGCCGTGTCGGTGCCGGCGTCGGCCAGGTGCTGCGAATAGCCGGACAGGTCGCCGGCGTCGTCCTTGCCGGACTTCTTGAGCGCGGCCTCGGAGTGGAACGCGAGCCCCTTCTGCAGGGCCTGGCGCAGGTTGACGAGCAGGCTGTAGTAGCGGCGGAAACGCTCCGGCACCTGCTTGGACTCGTCGCCCGAGGTGGAACCCTTGCGGAACGGGTTGGTGCCGAGCAGGTCGGCGATCGTGGCGGCGGCCACGTTGTGGGTGCGATGATCGTCCGCGCGGGCGGCGGCGGCGGCCTTCTCGCGGGCCTTGCGCTCCTCCTCGGGCACCCAGAGGTTGAGCTTCACGCCCTTCTTCTTGCGGCCGGCGAGGTAGGCCTGGACTTCGGCGACGGTGTAGAAAAGCAGCTTGGGACGCGGCGGGGCCTCCGTGGCGGCGTCCTGGTGGTGATCCTTGCGATGGGTCTCGAGGAGTTTCTTCTGGGTGTCGTGGTCGACCTTGGGAGACTTGCCGCCCTTGGCCAGCTTGGCGGGCTTGGCGGGCTTGCCGGCCTCCGGCTTGGCCTTACCCTGCTTGGGCTCCTGGACGACGCCGGCGAACGTCTTGCCGGTCTTGGCCGCGGGCTTACCCTTGGCGACCGGAGCGGCCGGCTTCACCGGGGACGGCTTGCCCTTCCCTGCCGGGGTGACCTTGGCAGGAGGAGCGACCTTGACGGCGGTCTTGGCCTTCGCGTCCACCTTCGGCGCCGGCTTCTTCGCCGGCGTCGGCTTAGCCGCGGGCTTGGCGGCGGACTTCTTCTTGGGAGCGGGCTTCTTGGGCATAGGAAATTAGGATTGGGGGTATTTGGCGAGGAGGGCGGTACGACACCGAGGAGATACCATACCGAATTTACCGGCGTCCACAAGCGCCGGGACCCATCGCCAAGAACGCGGGCAACGGACGCCGGCGGCCTTGTCGACCTGGCACGCCAACGGAGACCCAGGGGTGGGGACGAAGGAGACCGCCGAGACGATCCAAAGCTCGGCCAAGGCCTCGCCCAGACCGGCCAGGAGGCGGAAATCGGCGTCCGCAGAATCGCCGGCGACGACCACGGCGGCCTCGAGGGACTGGCCGAGCTTCTTCTCCTGACGCATCTTCTCCAGCGGGACGTTGACCAGGGCGGCGAGCGCCTGCACGCGCGTGAAGGTGGCGTGGGCGGCGAGACCGGCCTCGTCCTCCCAGTCGGCGGGCGGAGTGGGCCAATCCTGCAGGTGGATGGAGGCGGCGTCCGTGTACTCGGCCTTCGCCACGAGGTGTGACCACGCCTCGTCGGCGGTGAACGGCACGAACGGGGCGATGACGCGGAGGTAGGCGCGCAGGATCAGGTCGAGCGCGGTCTGCGTGGAGCGGCGCAGCGGGTCGGCGGGCGCCAGGGTGTACAGGCGGTCCTTGACGATGTTGTGGTAGGTCGAGGACAGCGTGCCCGTGGTGAAGTGGGCGAGCGCGGCGGCGGCACGGTGGAACTCGTTGCGCTCGCAGGCGTCGGTGACCTCGCGCACGAGGCGGGCGGTCTCGACGAGGGCCCAGCGGTCGATCGCCGAGAGACGCGTCACCGGGACGGCGTCCTTGGCCGCGTCGAAGTCGAACAGGTTGCCGAGCTGGTAGCGGAGCGAGTTGCGCATACCGCGGTACTGGTTGGACACGTGGTCGAAGATCGCGTCCGAGAGGGGGATGTCGGACTGGTAGTTCTCGGAGGCCACCCAGAGGCGGATGATGTCGGCCCCGTACTTCTTGACATAGTCGTCGGCCGTCTGGGGCTTACCGTCGGACTTCGAGATCTTCTGGCGCTTCTCATTCACGACAAAGCCGTGGGTGAGGACGGCGCGGTAGGGCGCGGCGCCCTTGACGGCGACCGCGGTCCAGAGCGAGGACTGGAACCAGCCACGGTGCTGGTCGGAGCCTTCGAGGTAGAGGTCGGCCGGCCAATGCAGGTCCTTGTGCTTGGCGCAGACGGCGAGGTGGCTCGAACCGGAGTCGATCCAGACATCGAGCGTGTCGGTGCCCTTGCGGAGATCCTTGGGCCAGTCGGCCGGGACGGGCGCGCCGCGCAGGACCTCCTCGACGGGGGTGGCCCACCACCAATCCCCACCGTGGAGGCCGACGTGCTTGGCGACGTGGCGGACGACGCCGGCGTCGAGGTAGGATTCGCCGGTGGACGGCGAGGTGAAGGCGGGGATGGGCACGCCCCAGGCGCGCTGGCGCGAGATGCACCAGTCCGGGCGGCCTTCGAGCGCCCCGCGGATGCGGCTCTCGCCGGAGGCCGGGATCCACTGGACGTCGCCGACCGCCTTGAGCGCGCGGGCGCGGAGGTCTCCGCGGTCGAGGCCGACGAACCACTGGTCCATGGCCCGGAAGATCAAGGGGGTCTTGGAGCGCCAGCAATGGGGGTAGGAATGGGTGAGGCCCTCGGCCTTGAGCAAGGCGCCCGCGGCCTTGAGCAACTCGAGGACGGCGAGGTTCGCCGGGTTCTTGCCGTCGGTCTCCAGGACCGTCACGCCCACGAGCGCCGCGGGCACGCGGCCGTCGTCGGCGTAGGTGCCGTCGTTGCGGACCGGGCAATACGGCTCGAGGCCGTATTTGTTGCCCGTCTGGAAGTCCTCGACGCCGTGGCCCGGGGCGGTATGGACGCAACCGGTGCCGGTGTCGGTGGTCACGTAGTCGGCGAGCACGACCGGCGCGGCGCGGTCGATGAAGGGGTGGCGGGCGCCGAGCCCCTCGAGGGCGCGGCCGGCCACGCGGAAGCCGTCGACGGCCCCCTCGAGCCCGCAGGCGGCGACGAAGGCCTCGCGCCGGGCGGCGGCCACGAGGTAGGAACGCCCGCCGTGGCGGACCTCCACGTATTCAAGTTCCGGATGCACCGCGACGGCGAGGTTCGCCGGCAGCGTCCACGGGGTGGTGGTCCAGATGACGACCGAGAGCGGGTGCGCCGGGGCGAGGGCCGGCGCGGCCGGCGCCGGGACCGGGAAGGCGACCCAGACGGCGGTGGAGCGTTTTTCCCGGTACTCGGTCTCGAACTCGGCCAGCGCGGTCTCGCAAGGGATGGACCAATAGACCGGCTTCTGGGAGCGGTAGACGAGTCCCTGCTCGATGAAGCTCGCGAAGCCGCCGAGGATCTCGGCCTCGTACGCCGGATCCATGGTGCGGTATTCCGACTTCCAGTCGGCGAGGACGCCGAGGCGCTTGAACTGGCCGCGCTGCTTCTCGATGTAGCCGGTGGAGAACTTCGCGCAGGCCTGGCGGATCCCCAGGGGGTCGAGCGACTGCTTGGCCGCCTGGAGCTCCTTCATGACCTTGTGCTCGATGGGGAGTCCGTGGCAGTCCCAGCCGGGCACGTAGGGCGTCCGGAAACCGCGCATGGACTTGTAGCGCAGAATGGAGTCCTTCAGCAGCTTGTTGAGGGCGGTGCCGATGTGGACGTCGCCGTTCGTGAACGGGGGACCATCGTGCAGGACGAAGGCGGGCTTGCCGGCGGCGCGCGCCTGGATGGCGTCATAGAGACCGAGGCGCTCCCAATGGGCGATCCGGACCGGTTCGCGTTCGGCCAGGCCGGCCCGCATGGGGAAGTCGGTCACCGGCAGGTTGAGGGTATCCTTGAGCTCTTCGGCCATGTTTACGTTTGGGCAGGGGCGAGGGGCGTAAACGCCCTTCGGGGCGGAGAAAGTGAACGGGACGGGGGATGAGGCAAGGGTGGAGATGGGGGACGGGGTCTTTCCCGGCGGCCGCCTTGGCGGGCGGGATTGACAGGCACCGCGGGAAGCCCACCAATAAGTCCCCTGCCATGGACAACCTGAAGCCCAAGCTCGTCACCACCCGGGGTGCCATCATCGACGTGGTCCTGACGGTCATCTTCTTCGTCTGGATGACGACCGTGCTCAAGAAGCACGTGCCTTGGGTCGAAGCCGGCGAGACGGCCGTCCTGCTCGGCGCCGCCTACTGCTCCCTCTGCCTTTCGGGCGTGCTCTGGATGGCCCTGAGCCTGTTCCGCGTCACGCTCGCGGATCAGATGCTCCCGAAGTCCCCCGACCAGCGCTGAGCGCGGCCGGGAGAGCGCCTCGAGGCCGGCTGACCAGCCGGCCTTTTTATTTGGGCGGCAGGAGGGGCGCGCCCAACGCCGCCTCGACCTCGGCGGCGAGCGCCCGCGCCGCGGCCCGCTCCCGCCGGAACTCCGCCCACTTCTCGGCGAGTTCCTCCGGGGAGCCTTGCTCGAAACGCTCCAACCAGGCCCCGAAGGTTCGCCACGCGTTCGCGTGGACCGGATTCTGCCGGAGAATCTCCCGGCGCACCGTAGCCAGCCGTTCGCGCATCACCTCAGCCACCGCGGGTAAGGCGCGGTGGCGGACGAGCGCGGGCCCATCGAGCACCGCGTCGCCCGACCCGAGGTCGAAGACGAACCGCGCCAGCTCGTCCAAGGCGGCGCCGGATTCGCGCATCCCCAGGCTCACCGGCTTGCGCTGCACGAGAAGTTGAGACCGCGTCGCCTGCCAGTCGGCCTCCTTGAGGGCCGCGGTCGCGCCGCCGGCGACATGGCGGGCCAGCAGGTCGGCGGTCGCGCGCGGTTGGGCGGCGCGCAACGTCCGCCAGAACAGGAAAGCCTCGCGCTCCGAGGCGCGGCCGGCGCGCAGGTCGGCCAGGGAGGCGGGCGGCTCGCGCAAACCCTCGCGATACCAAAGGTCGACCAACGCAGGACGCAGCAAGGCCAGGGTCTCGGCGGCGAGCGCGTGGGCGAGCCAGGGCTCAGGTTCCCGGGGCGGCCCGCCGGCGAGGAGCACGCAACGACGGAGCCAGGCCCGCACGGCGGCCTCCGCGGCGAGCGCCGGGGCCCGCTCCGCGGCGCCGAGCCGCAACGAGACGAGCACCTGCCCGGCCAGGACGCGCACGTCGACATCGGCGAACCCGGGCAGGTCGACCAATTCGACGCGGGCCTTGGGCGGGGGCAACGGGGCGAGACCGTAGGCGAACTCCAGGTGGCGCTCGAACGCCGCGAGATGGGCGGCGACGAAGCTGACCTCGTCGAGCCGTTCCCCAAGGACGACCGCGAAACGGGTCTCATTGAAGAAGACCCGGGGATCGGCGATCGCGGGCGGCGCGGGCGGCGGCGCGACCTCGGGCGTGGCCGCCGCTAGGCACACGCAGGTGGCCAGGGCGGTCCACATCCTCAGGCGCCGCTGAAATGACTTTCGTCCAGTTCGACGGCCTCGCCGCCGGAAAGGTGGATCGGCTCACCGAGCGGGGACTGGTCGTTCTTCCAGACCTCGACGGTCGCGGGGGCGTCGGGCTGCGGGCAGACCCACTGCCAGCGACCGATGCCGAGGAAGTTCATCGGGACCCCATGGTCGGCGCTGAGGCCTGGCCCGCTGCCGCGGACGAAGGGCTTGTTGCCGATGCCGATCATAAGGTTGATGACGAGGGCGGTGCCTTCGCCGGTGACCACGGGGGCCGCGGCGGGCGCGGCTTCCTCGGTCGCAGGCTCGGACTCGATCGCCTCCTCGTCGGTTTCGGCTTCCTCGTCCTCCTGATCCTCGGCGGCGACGGGCTCCGTCTGGTCTTCGTCCCCGTCTTCCGTGATCGGCGCCGCCGGGGCGCCGACGGGGCGGTCGCGCAAGGCCTGCAGCTCGGCGCTGACGGCATCGAGACGCGCATCGAGCTTGTCCGCGGATTGGGCCGCCTTCTGGGCCGCCTTCTTGACCTCGTCGCGCACCGCCTTGAGATCCTCAGCGGTCACAGCCGGAGCGGCGGCCTTGAGCTCGGCCAAAACCTCGGCCGTCTCCTCCGTGGTCGCGAGCCCGCTGCGCACGGTCTCCGCGAGGGATTCCAATTTCGCGCCGAGGTCGTCGAGGGACTCCTTGGCCTCGGTGCCGACGGCGGCGGAACGCTGCGCGACGGCGACCTTCTTCTCGAGCTCGGCCGCGGTTGCCTTGAGCGCGGCGACTTCGGCCTTCAGGGCGTTGATCTCGGTGGAGGCGCGCTGGGCCACGGCCGCGGCGGCGGCCTCCGCCTGCCGGCGGATATCCAGCTCGACCTCGCCGATGCGGCGGTTGCTAGCTTCGGCGGCGGCGCGCGCGTCGTCGCGCAGGCGATCGATCTCCGCGGCCAGCGCGGCCCGCAGCCGGGCCTGCTCGGCGAGGCGCTCGGCCTTGCCGCCGCCATCCCGGAGCACGGGGATGACGACGATCAGGGAGGCGCCGAGGATGCCGAGCACCGCGAGGAAGGCCTGGAAGCCGTCCTTCGGATCGAGCCCGAGGCATAGGACGCCGAGCACGGCGATGAAGTCGGCGGCTACGAGGAACCATTTTTCTTGGAGCAGTTTCTGGAGGTCGCGGTTCATGGGGAGGGGGTAAGGGGCGGGGCTCAGCGGGGCCGCTCGACGAAGCCGACCTTGCGGTGGACCTTGGAGAGCGTGCGGAAGGCGGTGGCCTGGGCGGACTCGGCGCCGGCCTTGAGGATGCGGGCGAGCTCCTCGCGGTCCTTGATCAGCTCGTCGTAACGCAGGCGGACCGGGTCGAGGGTGGCGATGACGGCGTCGGCCACGCCCTTCTTGAAGTCGCCATAGCCCTTGCCGGCGAACTCGGCCTCGAGGGCGGCGACGTCGCGGCCGGTGCAGCCCGCCATGATCGTCAGGAGATTGCGGATACCCGGCTTGTCGTCGGCGACGCGGACCTCGGTGCCCGAGTCGGTGACGGAGGACATGACCTTCTTGCGGATCTCGTCGGGGCGGTCGGTGACGTAGACCGTGCCCGCCTGGTTGGGATCCGACTTCGACATCTTGGCGGTCGGGTCCTGCAAGGACATGATGCGCGAGCCGACCTTGGAGATGAAGGGCGCGGGGAGTTTGAAGGTCTCCGAGTAGCGGTGGTTGAACTTCTCGGCGAGGTCGCGGGCCAGCTCCAGGTGCTGCTTCTGGTCGTCGCCCACAGGCACGAGGTCGGCGTTGTACAGCAGGATGTCCGCGGCCATGAGCACCGGGTAGAAGAGCAGGCCGGCGTCGACCGACTGCTGCTTGCGGGACTTGTCCTTGAACTGGGTCATGCGCTCCAGCTGCCCGAGCGGACAGAGGCAGCCGAGGACCCAGGCCAGTTCGGTGTGGCCGAGCACGTGGGACTGGACGAAGAGCCGGCTCCGGGCCGGGTCCAGGCCGCACGCGACATACTGGGCCAGGCAGGAATAGGTGTTCTCGCGGAGCTGGGCCGGCACAGTGGGCACGGTGATCGCGTGCTGGTCCACGATGCCGAAATAGCACTCGTGGTCGTCCTGCATCCGCCCCCAGTTGAGGACCGCCCCGAGGTAATTACCCAGATGGAGACGGCCCGTGGGCTGGGCGCAGGTCAGGACCACGGGCTTGGCGGGCTTTTTATCGGTCGTTTCGCTCATTCCGGTCCGCCCAGCGTGGCGGGCGGCCGCCCGGGCATCAAGCGGATTGGGCGAGCGGTGACGCTTGAAATCGGGACCGCACCCGCCTACATAGGTCGGCACCCATCTTTCCCTGCCCATGCTCCTCGCCCAAGCCTCGCCCACCGCCTCTCCTGCCCTGAAGGTCACCGCCGCACAGGAAGCCAACCTGATTCTCGGCGCCCTCGGCTGGATCGCCGCCGCCGTCCTCGCCGGCTGGATCGCCAAGCGCTTGCTGGGGTGGGTCGCGACGAAGTTCGACGCCAGTCCGATCGCCCGGGCGGCGGTCGCCGCCGTCGGCAAGTCGCTGCAGGTCCTGATTCCGGCCTACACGGTCTTCTGGTTCAACCAGCTCAACCCGGGCCTGATTCCCGACGCCTACGACAAGAGCGCGGGCATCGCCATCGAACTACTCCTCTCCCTGGCGCACACCAGCACGGTCTTCCACCTGGTCTCGATCGCGATCGCCTGGGGCCAGAAACTGGCCGACCAGACCGAGAACAAGCTGGACGACGTGCTGGTCCCGATGATCTCGACCGTCATCAAACTCGCCGTCGTGCTCGTCGGGGGCGTCAAGGCCATCTCGATTGTGGACGCCGATACCTCGAAATCGATCCTCGGCCTGCTGGCGGCGGGCGGCATCGGTATCGCCTTCGCCTCCCAGGACACCCTGAAGAATATCTTCGGCGCAGTCATGCTCATCGTCGACCAACCCTTCACCCTCGGCGACCTAATCAATACTGGCGCCCACGAAGGCCGCGTGGAATCGCTGGGCCTGCGCTCGACCACGCTCATCCTCGTCGACGGGCAGCGCCTGGCCATCCCGAACAGCGACCTCGCCAACCGTCCGATCGTGAACATCACGCGCCGTGAGTTCATCCGCGCGCAGGACCTCGTGCACCTCGAAGTCAACACCCCGACCGAGAAGGTCGAGGAGGCCCTCCGCCTCATCCGCGAGCTCGTCGTGAACCACGAGGGCCATGACCCGCGCCACCCGCCTCTCGTGCACGTGCACGAATTCGCCGACTGGGCGGTGAACATCCGCATCATGTACTGGTATTATCCGGCGTCCGCCACCAAGCAGCTCGAGTTCAACCAAAAGCTCATCCTCGCGGTGTCCGCGCGCCTGCAGAAGGCCGGCATCCGCCTCGCCGCGCAGGGCACCCCCCAGAACTGACTTTCCCATGGCCCTCATCGAAGCGCGGAACCTCCGCAAGACCTACGGCGCCCTCCGCGCCGTCCATGACGTCTCCTTCGCCGTCGAGCGCGGTGAAGTGATCGCCTTCCTCGGACCCAACGGGGCAGGCAAGACCACCACCATGAAGCTCCTCAGCGGTTACCTCCGGGCCGACGCCGGCGCCGCGAGCATCGCGGGTCACGACGTGGCCGCGGCCCCCATCGAGGCCAAGCGCCATCTCGGCTACTCGCCGGAAGGCGCGCCCGCCTACGGCGAGATGACCGTGCGCGAGTTCCTCCGCTTCGCGGCCGACCTCCGCGGCCTCGCCGAGCCGGCCGAGCGCGTGCGCGCGACGCTCGACCTCTGCCGCCTGACCGACGTGGCGGCGCAGAACATCGACACCCTTTCCAAGGGCTACCGGATGCGCGTGGGCTTCGCCCAAGCGGTGATCCACGACCCGGCCGCCCTGATCCTCGACGAACCGACGGACGGCCTCGACCCGAACCAGAAGCACGAGGTGCGACGGATCCTCAAGGAGATGGCCAGCCGCAAGGCCGTCATCGTCTCGACCCACCTCCTCGAGGAGGTCGGCGAGCTCTGCACCCGCGTCATCGTCATCGCCAAGGGTGAGCTGCGCTGCGACGAGCCGCGCG
>JBEELT010000007.1:0-30018 GCA_041167995.1 Verrucomicrobiota bacterium
GCTCGATAAGGCCGAGGCCCTGCGCAACCTGCCCCGCTCGGCCTTGGCTCCGCGGTTCGGCGCGATGTGGGACGGTTGCGCCAATTCCGACGCGCAAGGCATCTTCCCGCCCAAGGATCTCGGCGAGAGCGAAGCCAAGATCCTCAAGCAGCTGACGGATGACGGCGTCATCCGCGCGCTGCGCAAATACAGCGTCGTCGCCCACTCCCTCCAAGGTCCGCGACTGGTCGGCTCGGTCTTCGTGGTCGGCGACCTGACGAAGTCCCGCAGCTCCTTCGGCGACGGCATCGAGGTCCGCACCGAGGCCAAGGAACTGACCCGGGAGGGCGCCGTCATCGACGCGGTGTGGAGCCGACGCGACTTCGTGAATGGCGCCAAGTCCGGCGAGGAACTGCAGGAAGGCCTGATCATCCCCGAGGTGGAATACCTGCGCGGGCTCGGCCGTTTCCACGACCCCAAGACCGGGCAACTCGGCGAGCCCCTGCTGCGCACCCTCGACCGCCTCCGCCGCGGGACGGCGCCCTACCTCGAGGTGCGCGCCTACCAGCTGCAGGAACTCTACCGCCTCGGCGCCCAACGCCCGGACGTCTGGGGCCTGCTCTACTCGCCCTCCGCCCAGCGCGACGCCGAGCAACTGCGGCGCGTCACGGCGAACCGGATGGGGGCCTTCGACTTCCTCTATAAGGATAAGTGGGCCGACGCCCAGACGGAGCTCAAGGTCTTCCTGTTGCCACGCACGGGCCCGGGCTACGCCGAGGAAGCCCGCTTCTGGCGGACCGTACTTGGCACGTTGCGTGAGCGTCCGCTGATCTTCGCGGGCCACGTGGGCCGCGACGGCAAGGCCGCGCTCCGCGACCCACTGGCGAACGTCGTCCTCTACGGCATCGACACCGATGGCAAGGCAACCGTCCTGTTCCGCGTAAACCAGGAGGGCATCCCGGTGCGCGTCGCCGAAGCCGCGCCGTGGACGCCGCTGCTGCGCCTCCCCGGCACGGTCGCGGAGGCCGCCCAGGCCGCCGGGATCCCCGCCGGCCTGACGCCCCCGACCGGCGGCTGGGAAGCCTTGCTCCAAGGCCGCGACCTCTGAGCCATGGCCGCGTCCGATGCCTACCGACTCCGCTGGAAAGGCGCCATCACCGGACCGTTCCCGCTGAGCCGCGTCACGGAGATGCTACGCACTGGCGAGATCAGCCTGCTCCATAATATCGAAGTGGACGGCAAGTGGACCACGGTGCGCGACTACTTCCGCGCGACCGGCCTCACGCGGGTGCACACGCCGGGCCCGGGTTTCGCCCCGCCGCTCTCGCCGTTCGCCCAGGACGAGACGCCCCCGCCGCCCCCCGGGGCCCCTGGCGAGGGTCCCCGAGCCGTCGCGACCCGCAAGCGGCTGAGCGCCTCCGAGATGCTCGAGCGCTCCGTCCGCGAAGGCTACCTCTGGTGCGGCGCGACGTTCCTATTCCCGCCGATTTTCGCCCTGCTGGTCTTCCCGCTGTCCTGGCTGCAAGGGGTCGACGTCGCCGCGATGCGCAGCCTGCACCTAGCAATCGTCTTCATCCTCGCCGCCCTCGTCGGCAGTTTCCTTCCCTTGATCTTCGTCCGCCGGATCAGTGCGACACTCGGCCCGGCCGGCCTGAGGGAGGAAGGGGAAGCTCAGGTCAAACTGGCCCTAATCCTAGGGGTTTCTGGGGCGATCCTGTGGTTGACGATGTGCGGATGGTACCTCTCCCAACGCTAGGCATCGTAACGGCTTGACGAAATCGGGCCCTTTACATGGACTCCGCTTCCTCGGTTTTCGGTAGCGTAGCTCAGTTGGTTAGAGCGAGGGACTCATAAGCCCTAGGTCGGCAGTTCGATCCTGCCCGCTACCACCACCGGGGACGAAGCCTAGCAGGGATTAGGAAGTGGGAAGTAGATTTTAGGTATTGGGATGAAAGAAGCGTGCAGCCGCTGAAGTCAGCAGGCCCCTTCTCCCCAACCCCTAACCCCTAACACCTGCTCCCTAATCCCTATTTCCTACTCCCTAATTCCTGATAACGGTCAGGCCTTCAGGATCGCGGCGACCGGGATATCAAGGCCATCCTTCCAGAGCGACTCCAAGCCATAGCTTCGACGGGTGTCGTCGCGGAAAAGATGGAAGATCACGTCGAACGCATCGACGACCGACCAACCGCTGTCCTTGTGGGCCTCAGTCCGGGTCTTCGAACCGGCGGCTTCCACGACGCGCTCCAGTTCGATGCGCAGCGCGCGCAGGTGCGGCTCAGAGTTACCGGTGGCGACCACGAGGAAATCCGCGACGGAGGAAAGCTGCCCGAGCTGGAGGACGCGGAGATCGCTAGCCTTCTTCTCGTCGAGAGCCTTGACGGCGGCCACGAGGTGGGCAGGCATCAGCGGCAGCTGGAAGGCGACGGCCGGGGCGGCCGGAACGATGTTCGCGGAGCGTCCCTTGGCCTTGAGGGCGCTGGACTTGGCGGCGGCACGACGGACCGGGGCGGGCTTGGCAACCGGCTTGGACACGGGCTTCGAGACCTTCTTGGCGGGCTTGGCCGCCGGCTTGACCGGAACCTTGGTGACCTTGACCGGAGCCTTGGCGACCTTCTTCACCTTGACCGCCTTGGCGAGCTTGGCGGACTTGGTGGGTTTGGCGGCGGGCTTCTTCTTGAGGGCGGACATGGTCAGGCTTGGTAAAGGGCGTGCTCTTCGATGTGGCGGCGCACGGCAGGGAGCAAGCCGTTTGTCGGCTGACCGTTCCGCAACCGCTCCCGAAGGTCCGTCGAGGAGACCTCGACCGACGGCGCGTCCAGCCGATGGAGCCGCACCTGGCCGCGCAAGGCGGAGGGCACCTCGACCGTCAGGCCGTCGCGCGCCAGCACGGCGAATTCGACCAAGCCGGCGAGGTCGACGACATCTTTCCAGCGCTCCAGACGACCCAACTGATCGGCCCCGAGGATCCAGACCAGCCGAGCCTGCGGATGCTCCCGGCTGAGTTCCCGGGCAGTATCGATGGACCAGCTCGGGCCGGCACGGAGCGTCTCGCGCGTATCGACCCTCGCCCAGGCGGCGTCCGCGAAAGCCAGACGAGTCATGGCGATTCGGTCGGCGGCCGAGGCGCGTGGCGGCCCGTCGCGCAAAGGGGCCTGCCCGGCGGGAAGCACGACCACCTGAGCCAACCCGAGCTCCCGCCACGCAGCGGTGGCGGCGGCGACGTGCCCGACATGGGGCGGGTCGAAGGAGCCTCCGAAGATGCCGAGCACGGCGGACATGCGGGGATTACGCCCACCCCGACGGCGACTGGCAACCCAAAGCAGGCTTGAGCCCGGCCCCTTCACCGGGAACGATGCCCCCATGGCGTCCGCCTCGCGTTTCCTCCCCGCCGACTTCGACCCGACCCGGCCCATCGCCGTGATCGCCGGCAAGGGACGCTACCCTGCCCTGCTCATCGAATGCGCCCGGGCCCGCGGCGCCCAAATCCGGCTGGTGGCCTTTGAGGAAGAGACCGACCCGACGTTGATCGCCACCTTCGAACCCGCGCACCGCCGATCCGTCCCCGTGGGCAAACTCGGCGGACTGCTCGAGGCCCTCGCGGAGCTCAAGGTCGCGGGTGCGCTCATGGCCGGCCAAGTCACGCCGCGCAAGCTGTTCTCCGGGATGATCCCGGACCTGAAGCTGGTGGCCTTACTCGCCTCGCTGAAGGAGCGTAACGCGGAGACCATCTTCGGGGGCGTCGCCCGCGAAATCGAGGCGACCGGCGTGTGCATGCTCGACGCCCGCGTCTTCCTCGACGACCACCTCGCCACGCCAGGCTGCCTCACGGGCTGGCTCACCAGGGTCGACGACGACGAGCTCGCCTTCGGCGTGCGCATGGCGCGAGAGATGGCCCGGCTCGACGTCGGCCAGGCAGTGGTGACCGCGAAGGGCACCGTGATCGCGGTCGAGGCCTTCGAAGGGACCGACAACATGCTCAAGCGGTGCGCGGCGACCGGCGGCAAAGAGATGCTGCTCACCAAGGCCGCGAAACACGCCCCGGACTGGCGCTTCGACGTCCCGTGCTTCGGCCTGCAGACCCTGGAGAGCATGGTGGCGGGCGGCGTGCGCCGCGCCGCGCTCGAGGCCGACGCGGTCATCCTCATCGACAAACCGGCGGTCATCGCCCGGGCCAAGGAGCTCGGCGTAACCCTGCTCGGCTTCCCCGCCGCGTGAACGCGCTCGAGACCCTCATCGCGGAGGCCGTGACGCGCCGCCTGAGTGGCGCCGGTCGCATCACGGCGCTGACGCTCGGCACCGAGGACGCGGATATCACGGTCGAACTCAACGGTCAGCCCGCGCCGGTGAATTTCCGAGCCGAGGGCTTGCGCTGGTCGGTCCAGGGCGACGACTTCCGGCTCACATTCGTAGCCGCGCGCTGCTCGCTGCCTTGGCTGCACGCCTTGCTCCAGGCCTGGGCGGAGAAGACCGGCCGGACCGTGACCTTCCGCGACGAGCTAAAGTTCCTCCCGCTCAAGCTGCGGCTGCGCCGGGCCGATTGATTCAGCCGTCGAAGAAGTTCCAAGCCAAGGCGCTCTCGACGATTAGCCAGGCGAGGGCCAGCGCCCCGAGGAGCAGCAGCCAGCGGCGATGCTCGATCCAGAAACCTGGCTTGTCGTCCGTCGGGTCGACGCCCCCGCGTCCCGTCAGCAGCAGCCGTAGGCGCACATGCCAGGTCAGGCCGGTCTGCGCGTCGAGGTCCGGGTGGGCGTAGGCGCCCGCGCGGTACTCCTTCCTGCTGAGCAATCTGGCCAGACGGCGGAACATGCACCCACCCTACGACCACTTCCCCACGCTTTACAAGCGGAGCGTCACAGAGTAGCACCTTCGACGTGAAGTCCACCACCCGGTCCCTCCGCGCCCTCAAAGGCGTCCGGCCCATCGTCTGCCTGACGGCCTATGACGCCGTCACGGCCCGTATCGCGGCGGAAGGCGGCGCCGACCTCCTGCTGGTGGGCGACTCGGTCGGCAACACGGTGCTCGGGATGCCGGACACGATCGGGGTGACGATGGACATGATGATCCATCACACCGCCGCCGTCGCCCGGACCAAGCCCGAGGCCTTGATCGTCGGCGATCTACCCTTCGCCTTGGCGCACGACAACTTCTCCAAGCTCCTCGGGTACGGTCGCCGCTTCCTTCAGGATGGCGGCGCCCAGGCCGTGAAGATCGAAGGCGGCGCCACCCTCGCGCCCGCCATCGCCAAACTCGTCGACGCCGGCATCCCCGTCATGGGGCATGTCGGCCTGCTCCCGCAGCGCGTCCACTCGACCGGCTACCGCCGCCGCGGCCTCACGCCCGAGGATCAGGTCCGGTTGCTCGCAGACGCCGTCGCGGTCGCTGAAGCCGGCGCCTTCGCCCTAGTGGTCGAGTGCGTCGACGAGGCCTTCATGCCCGCGATCACGGCCGCCGTCGGCATCCCGACCATCGGCATCGGCTCGGGTAAAGGGTGCGATGGGCAGATCCTCGTACTGCACGACCTCCTCGGCCTCACGCCCACCCCGCCGCCTTTCGTGCGGCCGGAAGCCAACCTCCACCGGGACGCCGTCGCCGCCGTCCGCCGCTGGGCCGGCAAGGTCCGCGCCCGCAAATCCCGATGAACTGCGTAATCTTCGGGGCCGGTGCCTGGGGCACGGCGATGGCCATCCACCTCGCTCGGCAGAGCCATACCGTGACCTTGGTGCCCCGCCGCTTGGAGCACGCGCTCACCCTGGCGAGCACCCGCGAGAACACGGACTACCTGCCCGGCCAACGGCTCGAGGACTCGATCCAGATCGGCCTCGAACCGCTGCCGGCCTTGATGGACGCCGATCTGGTGTTCCTGGCCTGCCCTTCGAAAGGCCTGCCGGCCTTGCTGGAACAGATCGGGCCGGCCGTACGCGCCTCGTCGACGCGGATGGCGATCTCGCTCTGCAAGGGGCTGGACCAGACGACCCTGCTGCGCCCCAGCGAACTGATGGACCGGGCCTTCGGACCCATCCCCGTCGCCACGCTCAGCGGACCGAGCAACGCGGCCGAGGTCGCGCGCGGCCTACCGACCGCGCTGGTCTTGGCGGCGGCGAAGGACGATGATGTGCTCCGTTCCGTCCAGGCGGCCGTGAGCGGACCGACCTTGCGCGCCTATACTTCCTCCGACGTCGCCGGCGTCGAGATCGGCGGCACGCTCAAGAACGTCTACGCGGTCGGGGCCGGGCTGTGCGACGGACTGGACCTCGGCGACAACGCCAAGGCCGCCGTGCTCTCCCGCGCGCTGCAGGAGATGATTCGCCTCGGCGTCGCCCTGGGCGGACGCGCGGAAACCTTCCTCGGACTCGGCGGCGTCGGCGACCTCATGGCGACGGCGCACGGAAGCTGGAGCCGCAACCGCACCTTGGGCGAACAGGTGGCCCGCGACCCCCGAGGCACGCTGGCCGCCCTCGCCCATCGCCGCGAAGCCGTCGAGGGCCATCGCGCCACCGACACGCTCACGCGTCTGGCTAGGCAACGCGGGGTGCAGGCTCCGATCCTCTTCTGCCTCCACGCGATCCTGTACGAAGGTCTGGACCCGCGCGCGGGCGTGACGGCGTTGATGACGCGCGACCTCCGGCCCGAGGCATGAACGCGCCTGGGGTCGAGTCGCGTCCGTCCCCCATCGCCGGTCTTGGGCTCTTCGCCCTTCGTTCCTTCGCGTCCGGCGAACGCTTCGCTCCCTACACCGGAACGACGACCACCGCCCCGCCCGACCCCGGCAGGCCGGGCGCGCCGACCTACACCTTGGAACTCGCCCCGGGGCTCTGGCTCGACGGGGCTGTCGACTCGAACCCGGCGCGCCACGCCAACCACTCCTGCGAACCTAACGCCGAGCTGGTCTACATGGGAGCGGAACAGACCGCCTGGTTGACCGCCCTGGGGCCGGTGGCGGCGGGCGAGGAGATCACCTTCGATTATGGTTTCTCGCTGGCGGAAAGCCTCTTCCACCCCTGCCGCTGCGGGGCGGCGGGGTGCGTCGGGAGGATCATCGCCGGACCCTTGCGCGGAGCCCTCCGCCGCCACCTGCGTTTTTCACGTCCAAGGGATTGACCCCCCGCCCACCGAGGTTCAGTTTCCGCTGGTTCTCCCCCACTCGCTTTCCATGAAAAAAGTCGCCCTCACCGAACTCGACCCCCGCCTGCAGAAGCAGGTCGCCGCCGCCGAGCAGCAGCTGAAGACCAACCCGCAGTATGCCATGGAAATCCTCACCGGCATCCTCGCCCGCAACCCGGGTTGCCTCGAGGTGCGCCGAAGCCTCCGCCGGGCCCAGAAGACCATCCTCGGCACCAAGAAAGGCCTCTTTGACGGTCTCGTCGGCGGGCTGATGGCGGGCAAGGCCGCCAAGGCCGCCGAGGCCGACCCGGTCGCCGCGATCGCCGCCGCCGAGGAGGTCCTCGCCAAGAAGCCGACGGACGCCGTCGCCAACCGCACCATCGCCCTGGCCGCCGCCAAACTCGAGTTCTACGAGCTCGCCGCCTTCGCCTACGAGGAACTGGCCACCGCCGACCCCAAGAACGTCCGGCATTACGTCGACCTCGCTAACGCGTGGATTGCCGGCCATGAGTACGACCACGCCCTGACCGCGGCCGACGCCGGCCTCAAGGCCTTCCCGGGCAACGGCGACCTCCAGGAGGCCGTCCGCAAGGCTTCGGTGAACAAGACCATGAAGAAGGGCAATTGGGAGGACTCCAAGGGCGACTTCCAATCCAAGCTCAAGGACAAGGACGAGGCCCTCCGCCTCGAGCAGGCCGCCCGCACCGTCACCGACGCCGGCACCGCGCTCGAGCAGGCCGCCGCGCTGGCCGAGAAGATCCAGGCCGAGCCCGACAGCCTCGACCTCTACCGCGACATCGTCCGCCAGTTCATCGCCGCCGGCGACCTCGACTCCGCCATCGCCTGGCTCCAGCGCGGCCGCCAGACCACGCTCGGCCGGGCCGACTCCTCCCTCGAGCGCCAGGAGAGCGACCTGATCGTGACCCGCTTTGAGAAGACCTCCAAGACCCTCCGGGAGGCCGTCGCCACGGGCGACGCCGCCGCCCAGGCCGGCCTCGACGCCAACGAGAAGGAACTCGGCGAGTACCGCCTCAAGACCGCCGCCAGCCTGGTGGAGCGCTACCCTAACGACTACGCCTTCCGTTACGAGCTCGGCAGCCTGCTGCTCGGCGCCCTGCGCATCGAGGAAGCCGTCCAGCAGCTGCAGTACGCGCAGCGTAACCCGAAGTTCCGCCAGCCGGCCCTGCTGGCCATCGGCCGCGCCTTCATCCTTGGCGGCAAGTTCGACCTCGCCGTCGAGCAGCTGAGCTCGGCCAAGGCCGAGATCGCGATGATGAACGACCTCAAGAAGGAGGTCATCTACGAGCTCGGCAACGCTTTCGACCAGATGGGCAAGGCTAAGGAAGCCGTCGACGAGTACAAGATCATCTACATGGCCGACTCCGGCTACCGGGACGTGTCCACGAAGATCAACGCCTTCTACGAAGGCCAGAAGGGCGCCAACGCCTAAGCCGCGTCCGTCGACACCCGCCCAGCGGCCGGCCCTGCCCGTCGCGACCCTCCCTCCTGTCCATGGCCCTCACTCCTTTCCGCAGCCACCTCATCGCCGACGTCGGCATCAGCATGGGGGACGAGGGCAAGGGTCGCCTCATCCCTGAGATCGTCCGCGAACTCCAGCTGCTCAGCGGCCGCCGTGACGTGGTCGGCACGGTCCTCAAGGTCAACGGCGGCGCGAACTCCGGCCACACCGTCGCCGGCCTCAAGCTCAACCTGCTCCCCGGCGGCGTCGCCGAACACGACGTGGCCTGCCTCGCGCTCGGCGCCGGCGTCGTCGCCGACCCCCGCAAGGCCCTCTGGGAGGCCCTGCCCCTCGAGAAGATCGGTATCCCGGTCCTCTCGCGCCTGCTCATCGACGAGCGCTGCATGATCAGCGATGTCGCGCACCGCATCCTCGACCTCGCCTGGGAGGACTACCGGGTCAATGTCCTCGGCCACGAGGCCCGCGGCTCCACCGGCCGCGGCATCACGCCGGCCTATGCCGACGAGGTCGGCCAGTTCCAACTCCATTACTCGGAGTTCCTCGGGGCGAAGGCCGACTACGCGACGCGCCTTTCCGCCCGCCTCCATCGCACCACCGCGATCGTGCGCGACGTGTGCAAACTCTCGCCCGAGAAGTGGGCCGGGCTCTTCGCCAAACTCACCGAGGCGGAGCTCCGCGCCAACAAGGGCGCGATCGAGTCCGGCGTCTTCACCGCCGCGGAGTTCGACTTCACCCGCTTCACCGGCCCGGCACCCTTCACCTTCGACCACGCCGCGGTGCTCGAGTGCTACTGGCAGGCCGGGGCTGCCCTCGCCCACGCCATCGGGGACGTGCGTGAACGCATCCTCGGCGACCTCGCCGCGGACCGCCGCATCATCGGCGAGTTCGGCCAGGCCTACTGGCTCGATAAGCGCGCGGGCTTCGCCCCGAACGTCACCGCGTCCCACACCTACACGCCGGAATTCTTCCAGTCCGCCGGGATCCCAGTGCAGGCCATCCACACGGTCGGTTGCTGCAAGGCGTACGACACCAAGGTGGGTACGCACGTCTTCCTGACGAAGATGCCGGAGGAGCACCCGCTCCAGCGCGCGCTCGCCAAACTGGAGTTCGGCACCAGCACCGGCCGCCAGCGCATGGTCGGCTGGTCCGACCTGGTCGAGAAGGCCGACGCCCTCCGCTACGGCGGGTACGACGACCTCGTCCTCAACAAGCTCGACGCCCTCTCGCCCCACGGCGGCTGGCAGGGCGGCGACCTGCTCGTCTGCACTGGCTACCGCGACCCGGCCGGCAAGGTCGTCACCGGCGTCCCCCGCAACGACGCGGTTCGCCGCACCCTGCAGCCAATCTACGCCACCCTGCCCGGCTGGACCGCCGACATCACCAAGGTTCGCTCCTTCGCCCAGCTCCCCGCCGAAGCCCGCCGCTACGTGGCCTTCACGATGGCCGAGATCGTCCGCCTGGCCGCGCGCGGCGGCTCCCTGCCCTCCCTCCCGAACCTCCGCTACATCGGCGTGGGTCCGGACCCGGACCAGATCATCTCCGACGTCCCCGCGACGGCCGAGCTGATCAAGCAAGCCTGAGCCCCGTCCGCGCATGGGAACGCTGGAGCATACCTTCGCCGTACCGCTGGGCGCGGTGGTCGACGAATCCAAGATCGAACCCGCCCAGTCGGACCTGCGCATGCTGGCCCGGCAGCTCGGCCGCTGGCTGAACCACAACCTGGACCTGGTCCACCGGGGGACCGCGATCGAATCCAACGACCTCGGACCGATGCTCATCGTCGCCGGCGTACAGGAGGCGCAGTGGCCGGTCATGCTTGCGCTGGCGCAGACGCAACGTTGCGCCCTCTACCTCGTGCTCCCCAACGGCCAGGGTCAGCACTTCCTCAAGCCGCTCGACGTCCCGCCGGCCTGAGGGCTCAGCCCTTGGCCTCGCGCACCAGCCGGCGCAGGATGGCGGCAGCCTCGTGCCCGTCGGCGCCGAAGCAGAAGTAGACGTCGGACCCCGAGTCGCGGCTGATCCCGACGCCGTTGGAGAACTCCATCACGTCGAGGACCTTGCCCAGCTTGAAGTTGAAATTCTTCAGCGCGCCGTCGAAGACCACCCGCGAGGAGGTGAACAGCACGGTGCCGCTATCGACCTGGATCATCTGGTCCTCCGTCTGCCGGGCGACCTGGTAGCTGCCCGCGCGGTAACGCACCCCGAGGATCGAGCCGGTCGAGCCGACGAGGCCACCGAAGTTGCGCCGCACGGTGACACGCTTGTTCTGGATGAGGTCGACGCGCCGGGTCCAGTAGCAGACCTCGGCGCTGCCCAGCACGAGGTCGGTGGCGACGGGCACGAGCTCGCCCCGGGCGACCTGCCAGCCGCGCTCGGCGAGCTCCAGCCGGGCGGCGAGTTCCGGGTGGTCGCGCGTGAGATCTTGGCCCATCGCCAAGGCGAGCGTCCGGAGTCCGCGCGCCTGCGGCGGGGCGATCAGCTCGCGGCCTTCGTCGCGCTCCACGGCGGCCTGCACGGCCTGACCGAGATGGGCCCGCACGGCCTCCCGGACCAGCCCCGCGACCTCGCCGGCGGGCAAGGGCACCTGCTCCGACAAGGCCGCGATCGACCGGGCCCGCTGGTCCGGCGGGACGTCGCGGGCCAGCGCCGTGGTCAGGCCGGCCCGGAAGTAGGCGGTGAAGGCCGCGCGGTGCATGGCCTGGGCCTGGGCGGTATCGTACCCAAAGCTCCAGGCGAGCGCGGCGAGGTTCGCCTGCTCCTCGGGGGAGAAGACGCGGTCGGACAGGACGTCGCCCACCATGGCCTGATACCACGCGGCGAGCTCCTTGGCGCAGCGGGTGCGCACGTTCACGCCGGTGTCGGCCTCGATGCGGCGGAGCGCCTCCCCGTCGACGGTCTCGCCCGCGGGCGTGGCGGCCAGCAGATCCCAGAAACGGGCGAGCCCGGCGGTGCGGTGCTCCCGGCCGAACATCCCGTCGAGCAGGTTGGGGGTGTCCGGCACCGGCCGGGGGAACGGCAGCCGGCGCCGCATCGGCGCGAACTCCGCGAGCTGGCGCCAGGCCGCCATGCCCGGGGCCCAGTAGTGGTCCGTCGGCAGGAACTCGCCAGCGGCCAGCCGGGCCGGAACCTCGGTCGCGGGACAGGTCGCGAACTCGGCGCCGGCGCGGGCGACATGGACGACGGGAACGGACATGGGGAATCTCATAGAATCCGTCCGGACCCAGGCAAGGGCGAAGGCTCAGTCCGCCGCGCAGGCCCGCACCGTCTCGAGGTGCAGCGCGGCGACCTGCGCCAACGTCAGCCCGCCCCAGCGGTAGCCGCCGGCGAGCGCGAAGGCGATGGGGATGCCGCGCCGCCGGGCCCAGCCGAAGACCAGCGCCTCACGTCGCTGGACGACCTCCGTCGTCAGTCCCTTGATCCCGCCGGCCCGCTCATGGACGTCCATCCCGGCGTTGTAGAGCAAGCAGCGCACCCCTTCGAGCGCCTGGAGCGCCCGCGACACCGCGTCCAGGTAGCTGGCCGGGTCGGTGACCAGTTCGACGTGGTGGCGGGCCGGGGCGGTCGGCTCCCACTGATCGTAGCCGTTCACGCTCACGTCCGCGAGGCGGACTTGCGGGTGCTCTCCGAGGATGTCGAAGGTACCGCCACCGAAGTGGGCGTCGAGGTCGAGGATGCCGACCGAAGCGACGTCCTGAAGCGCGCGCAGGGCGCCCAACGCGAGTCCGTTCAAGGTGCAGAAACCCTCCCCGGCGCCACGGCGGGCATGGTGCAGGCCGCTGGATAGGCTGCCCGAACGTCCCGCCCGGAGAGCCTCGGCCACGGCATCGCGCATGCCGCCCGTCGAGGCGAGCAGGCTGCGCCGCAGCTCGGGCGTGCGCGGCCCGGTCGGGAGCTCGCCGGGCCCCGCGGCGAAGACCGTCCTCAGGTAGCTTTCCTCGTGGATGGCCCGGAGCTCGGCGCGGGTCGCCGGCACCGGCGCCACGAGCCGGACGGCCAACGTGGGGTCGGCGGCGATCGCCGCGGCGACCTCAGCCGACTTGGTGATGGTCTCGAGGCCGGTCGCGAGGGCGTACTCTTGGCTATAATAGATATTTACTGACGGGGACACGCGGGCAGTCTGCCGGCTCGGCGACCCGGGTCAAACCACCTCACCGTCATAGGCCTAGCGCGCCGCCGGCGGCAAGGCCGCGCGGATCGCCGCCGCGACCTGGGCGCCCAGGAACTCATAGCCAGCGGCCGTGAAGTGCACGTCGTTTGGATTCTGGAGGTCGGCCAGCCGCGGGGTGATGGCGGCGAACAGGTCGGCGGTCGGGATGCCATGCTTCCGCATGACCTCGGCCGCGAGGGCGTTCTGCTCGACGATCGACCGGGCGGTCTGCTTCTGCGCCGGGTTATCCGGGATCGGCGTGGTGCTGGCCCAGACGAGCTTGGCGCCGGTCTTTTCGAGCCGGGCGACGATCGCCTCCAGCCGCCGCACATAGTCGGCCGACGGCGTCCCGCGGTCATGGATGCCGAAGTTGAAGTGGATGACGTCCCACTTGCCGACGCCCAGCCAGGCCTCGAGATTCTTCACGCCCGACGCCGTCGGACCGCAATTCGCAGGGGCGCGGTGTACGTTCGCGACGCCGGCGAGGGCCGCCCGGGTCGGCTGGGTATAGCCGCGCGACACGGAATCGCCGATGAGGAGCACGCGCGGCAGCTTCGGGTCGTCCTTCACGAAATCCCAGGCATTGGACTTCCCGGCGAGTTTGTCGCGCTGGTGCAGCGGCAGGTAGAAGTTGCCGAGCTGCTGTTGCAGGATGCGCTCCCACTCCTGCTCCGCCGGGGAAAGCTTGGCCACCCACGCCGCGTAGCGCTCATCGACGACCTTATCCTGGGCGGCCTTCTTCGCCGCGGCCTCCTGCGCGTTCGTCGGCTCGGTCTTGGTCGGTGCGGGGGCGGCGACCGCCCATGCGGCGGTCAGGCAAAGCAGGGCAAGCAGACGCATGCCGTCATCCTTCCGTGCGGCCATCGCCCCGCAAGCCGGGACTGAGGCGAGGCCGGCTTGCGGGCGCTTCCGCTCAACGTGCGCGCAGCTCGATCTGCTTCAAGGCCAGACCCCGCTGCGAAGGCACCGTGAGCCGGAGCACCTGCGGGCCCGCGGGAAGTTCGACCTCCACGGCCGGGGTGTCGGCCCAGAGGCCCTGCGAATTCGGGACCGCGAGGGTGGCCACTTTCTGTCCGCTGACCGCGAGGTCGACGGTCTGACTGGTATTGGGCGTGGCCGCGCGGAGGACGATCAGGTACTTACCGGGACGGGCGACCTCCACCGGAAACTCGGCCCACGTATTCGCGGCGTTCTTCTCGAAATAGACCTGCCGACCGCCGTCGATACTCTCATGCGACCGAGCCCCGCCGAGTTTGCTAAAACCCGCCGCCGGGAGGGTCGCCGCACCCGCGCCGACCACGACCGGCGCCGGCTTGGCCACCACCGGAGCCGCGGCCTTGGTCGGTGGTTCCTTCTCGGCCTCGGCCGCGTTATCGCCCACGCCAAAGACCACCTTGGCACGACGCACCTCGGCCATCTGGGCGACGAGCAAGGCCTTCAAGGCCACTTGGGCGGGAGCCGCCGGGGCGACCGCCGCACCCAACCAGCGGGTGCGCTCGACCTGCGTGAACTCGGCGGCGCGGGAGCGGGCCGCGACGGCCTGCAGGAAATCCGGGCCGCTCAGACCGTTGATCCGGGACTTCTCCCAGCCGGCGCCGTAATCGACCTTCCAGATGTTGCCGGGCTGAGGTTGGGTTTCGGGGAAGGCCGTCTTGAAGGCCACGCAGGCGTGCCCGGGCTGCGCCACGCCGACGGCGGGCAGGCCGAAAGCCTGGCAGACCATGACGCCCCACGAGGAACGCGGGCCGCACTTGCCGCCGCCATCGAGCACGTCCTTGTAGTCGCCATAGGGGTGCGGGGAGTTGCCATACTTCACCTCGCTCACGGTCTTCACCACCATCTCCTTGGCGCGCAGGTCCGGGCGCCACGTGTTCACCATCCGGCGCGTCCACGCGAGGTCGGCGTCGGAGGCGGGCGAGGAGACGACCTGCATGTATTCCCAGACGGAGTGTCGCTCGAAGCTCGGGTAAAGTTCCTTCGCCAGGTAGGCCTGCTTGAAATGCAGGTAGCGTCCGAGCGGGTCCGGCGGCGGGACCTGCTGCCCGGCGCCATGGTTACCTTCACCCGGCGGCAGGAGAGCCGTCGCCATCGCCAAACGCAGCGGCAAGCCGCGGCGCGAGTCCGGGTCCGCCTGCCAAAGCCGTGCCCACCGGGCCAACGTCTCGGTCTTGACCGACCACTTGTCCTCGTCGCGCTGGTTCAAGCCCAGCGGCGTGGCCGCTTCGAGGAAAAGGTTCAAGGCCGTCGCGTCCTCCCAGAGCCACGCGAGGAAGGCGGCCGGCGAAGCCTCCTGCCGGAAAGCCTGCAGCGCAGGGGCGCCGACCTTGCGCAGCAACTGCTGGCGCGACAAAGCCAGGGCGACGTCCGGCGCGGCGTCGAACTTCCGGAGGTCCGCGACGTCGGCGAAGCCGAAGCCGGCGGCGCGCGCGGTCAGCTGCGCCTGCAGCCGGGCTTGTTCGGCCACCAGGTCGGCGGGCAAGCCGGCCCCGCCCAATGAGGTGGCCAGCAGGACGAGAAGCAGTGAGAGGGCCTTCATAATATGGGTAAGATTTCAGCCGCAACCACAGCCCCCGGAACCGCAGCCGCGGGCGGCGGCAAGGCGTTTCTCAATGGAGCGGGAGGTCGGGGTATCGGAAAGCCCGCCGAGGGCGGTGCAACGATGTTCGCGGGGCATGCGTTCGGCGACGGCCTTGGCGGCGTCGACCACCTCGTCGAACGGGATGACCTGATCGAAACCGGCCAGCGCCATGTTCGCGCAGGCGAGCGCGTTGGTCGCGGCGAGCACGTTCTTGCCGAGACAGGGAGCCTCGACGCGGTTGGCGATCGGGTCGCAGATGAGGCCGAGCATGGACTGCAAGGCGAGTGAGGCCGCGGCGCAGGCCTGGGTCGCGGAGCCGCCGGCCAGGTCGACGAGCGCGGCGGCGCCCATCGCGGCCGCCGAGCCGCCTTCCGCCTGGCAACCGCCGACCTCAGCGGCGAAGGTCCACCGCGTCGCGATGAAGGCGCCGATGACCCCGCTGGCCAGCAGGGCCTTGGCGGTGGTCTCATCATCGAGTCCGCGCTCTTCCGCGACGGCGAGCACGATACCTGGGAGGGCCGCGCAGGCACCGGCGGTCGGCATGGCGACGATGACGCCCATGCTGCTCTTCACCTCCATCAGGGCGGTCACGTAGAGGATGGCCCGGTTCAAGGGGTCGGCGGCGATCAAGCGACCGGTCCGCATCGCCTGGGCGAAGGCCGGCGATTGGCTGCCAAGGACGCGGTCGGCATAGGTGGTGCCAGCGAGGCCCTGCTCGATGGAACGACGCAGGAGGCGCACCAACCCGACGGCCCGAGCGAGGACTTCGGACTCGGTCAGCCCACCGCGTTCCTGCTCATAGCGCGCGGCGAGACGCCAAAGGGGCTCGATCGCGGCCTCCGGCGTCGCCAGCATCTCGGCGCAGCTCCGGTAGGGCACGTGACTACTCCGCACGGTGGGCACCGGCAGCACCGGGCCGAGATTCCAGGCGCGGGCGATCCAGCCCGCCTGACGCCAGGCCGTCAGTGTCGCGGTCGGCAGGAAGCCGCGGCCATGGACGGCCAGCAGCGAACGCCCAGCGGTGACGAACCAAGCACTCCCCTCGTGGTCGACGCGCAACACCTCCTCGCGGAGGTCGTCGGGCGCCGCCTTCACCTCGAGCAACGTGACGTGCGCGTCGCCGTGGAGCGACACGTCGATACCGTCAATCTCGACGACTTCCATCATGCCGCCACCCGTGGAAATCGCGCGCACGAAATGGGTAGCCCGCGCGTTGCGCAGGGTCAGTCGGTAGGTATTGGGATGTGGGTCGCCGACGTCGACGGTCTCGAAGCGGGCCAGCCCCCCGCCCTGCCGGAAAAGCGCGAGCGAATCCGGCAGCCGCTCGTCGTCGGCCTCCCAACCCATGAGCCCTCCGAAGAGTCCCATGTCGGACCCCTGAGTGTCATGGGTTGTCGGCAAGGAACCAGCGCGATCGAACTCGACGAGGACCTCGGCGACCTCGCCTCCCATGAGGTCGCGAGCCAGCCGACCGATGCGCAAGGCGGCGGCGCAATGAGAGCTGGACGGCCCACGCATGACGGGGCCGAGGACGTCGTTGAAGATGCTTACTTCCATGCTCGGGGGCTCACGCCTCGCAGGCTGGCGGGCTTTGGGGCGGGGTCAAACCACGAACCGCCGGAGGGCCGGGCCAACCTACTTGCCGACGCCGCTCAAGGGGTGCTCGGAGACCGCCTGCCAGGCGATTTCCTGCAGCAGTCGGTTGAGCTTCTCGGCCTCCGGAGCCTGGGCCAGCTGGGCGGGGAGCGGTAGGCCGACCGGGCTGCGGCGGTAGATCGTCGCGAAGTGGCAGTAGGCGCAGAGCACCCGAATCTGCGGTCCGGGATGACCGAGCACGTCGGTGAAGAGCTCGTTCTGGGTCTTGATGCCGGGCGCCGCGCCCTGGATCACCTTGGCGCGCAGGGTGAGCACGGCCTCGCCGCACGGCACCACGGCGATCTTGGCCGCGGGGAGTCGGCTGTTCAGCTCGCGGACATGCTGGTCAATCAGTTTGAAGTAAGGGTCGTGCTTGGCGCGTTGCTGCGCGACGGTGATCGCATCGCGGTCGATCGACTTGGGTTTCACCGGCTTGAGCCAGACTTCCGGATCCTCGAACGGCGCCCAATTCTGCTGCAGGGTGAAACGCAGACGGGGATTATGCTCCAGCCCCAGGCGGACGAAGTTCTCGATGCCGGGATCGGGCAGGAACGTCGGCGCCATCGTGAAGAGGTCGGCCCGCCCGGCGAGGAGCACCGGCTTGGCCTTGTTCCGCTCGGGCGGGAGGTTCCAGTGCTGGATCACCATGGAGCCGCCGATCGAGGAAATCGCGAGCTGCTCATGCCCTTGGATCCCGACGGCCTTGGCCATCGCGGCCACCAGCGGCGGCATCCACACGTGGAAACTGTGCCCGGCCGTGAGGACCTTGAGGCCGGCGGGCGGGGGCGCGACGACCTCGGCGCGGGCGACGAGGCAGGCGACCGAGACGAGGAGGAGGCGAAGCAGCCGCACAGGGAAACGCCGGCTTACTTGTCGCTGCGCCACGGGCCGGCCGGCAGCGCATCGGCGCCGGCGGAGACCACGGAGACCTCGGGGAAGTTGGCCCAGGCGTAGCGGGCGGCCTTCGGCGCCTTCACGTCCGCGGCGGCGACGGTCACCTTCGCGCCCTCGGCCTTGGCCGTGGCGAAAGCCCAGGAGCTATCGGCCTTCTGGACGGCCCAGCCCTTGCCGTCGCCCTGCAAGGCGACGGGGCGGTCGTAGGTGACGACCCAAGCGTCGCCCTGGAGCTCGGCCTTGGTCACGCGCGGGGCTTGGCCGACCGCGCGGGTCTGGTAGACGCGCTGGAGCGCCACGGCGGCAAGGCGCTCGCCGATCGGCAGCTTATCCTTCGGGTGGATGTCCTTCTCCTCCCCGAGATCGATGTTTACGCTCATCATCGCGCCGGGCACGTGGTCGGCGATCCACTCCATGGACTCGCGGATGACCGGCCAGCCGCCATCCTCGACGGCGACGGGCTTCTTGGCCATGAAGCGCGGGAGCTGGACGATGATGAAGGGGAACTCGCGGCCCCAGGCCTTGTGCCAAGCCTTGATCATGTCGCCGAGGATCCACTTGTAGGCCACGGCCTGACCAGCGTTGGATTCGCCCTGATACCACAGGGCGCCCTTGAAACTGTAACCGACGAGCGGAGCGACCATGCCATTCCAGTTCATGTGCGGGCCGTTGGACCAGACCGTCTGGGCCTTGGGGTCGGTCTTGGCTTTGGCGAGGCGGTCGGCGACGCCTTTGTCTTCCTTCTCCTGCCAACCCTTGGCTTCCGGCTGGGCATCGTACATGCCGCGCGGGCCCCAGGCCTCGGCGCGGGTGCCGCCGATCGAAGTATGGATGATGCCGACGGGCTGCTTGAGTTCGGCGCGCACGGCGACCGCGAAATAATAACCGGCGGCGGTGAAGCCATCCACGGTGGTCGGCCCGGCGACCTTCCAGGAACCCTGCACGTCCTCGGCGGGGGTCGCCTTCGGCGTGCGGGCGACGGTGAAGACGCGGATGCCGTTGTCGACCGGACGGGCGCGCGCGGCGGCGGCGTCGCTCGTGTTGCGCACGACCCATTCCATGTTGGATTGACCGGAGCCAACCCAGACCTCGCCGACGATAACGTCCTTGGCGACATGGGACTCGGCGCCGGACTTGATCACAAGGTCCTTGCCTTCCTCGGTGGCGCGGAGACCGGTCAGGGTCGCCTTAAAGAGGCCGTCAGCCCCGGCGGTGGCGGTGGCTTGGGCGGAGCCGTAGACGACCTGGACGCTGGCGCCGGGCTTGGCTTTGCCGTAGACGTTCGCCTCACCGGCCTGGAGGACGGCATGGTCCGAGAAGACGGTCGAGAGCTTGAGGTCGGCGGCTTGGACCAGCGACGTGAGGAGGATCAGGAGCGGGGGTAAGCGCAGCATGTCTAGTAGACAAAGGCGGCGAGCCCTGGTTCCGAGCCGAAAATAGATGAATCAGCGGCCGACGTCGGGAAAATCGGTGAAAAGGCCGTCCACCCTGGCCTCCCGGACCAGGAAAGCGTAGCAATCGCGACCCGAACTGAACCCTTTGGGCAGGGCGTCGTTGCGCAAGGTGTAGGGATGGACCTGCAGACCGACGGCCTTGGCGCGGGCGACCAAGCCGGTCAGATTTCGCTCCACCGCCACCGCGGAGAGCGGCGGGCCAATCCCGTCGACCACCTGCGCGAGCTCGCGGAGACCTTCGGGGGTATCCGTCCAGGACGACTTGCCTCCGGTCAGAAAGACTAACCGACCTTTCCAGCCCAACTCCCCCCGGAGACGTCGCAACTCCTCGAGTTCGAAGCACTGGATGAAGCAAGGGTCGGTCTTGGTGGCGTAACCATACTTCGCCAACAACGTCAGGATCGCCTTGGAGACGTCGTGGCCTTCCTGGCGATGCCAGGCGGCGAGCTTCACTTCGGGATAGATGCCGACCTTCCGGCCCGTGCTCCGGTTGAGCCCTTGGATGAACAGCAGTTCTTCCTCGAAGGTGTTGATCCGGAACTCCCCCACCCCGGCGGGAAAGCGCTGGGGATAGACCGCCTTGCCCGACTTGGGATGGAAACGTTCGACCACGCGGAGTTGCCGGAGCTCCGCCCAGATAAAGTCGATGGCGTAGAAGCTCCCGTTGGCGCGCTGCCGTCCTGGGAAGCGCGTCGCCACGTCGGTGGTGCTGTCGAGCGTCACGTCATGCTGCACGATCGGCACGCCGTCCTTGGAAAGCACGATGTCCTGCTCAAGGTAGTCGGCTCCTTGGGCATACGCCAACGCCTTGGCGGCCAAGGTGTGTTCCGGCAAGTAGCCGCTGGCCCCACGGTGGGCGATGATGAGCGGCGAAGGCTCGGCGGCGAACAGCGACCCGAGGACGCAGCAGATTGGGGCTAGGAGCTTTCTCATGGTAAGAAGCGAGGGATGCGCCGAGGGAGTACCCGGCCAACCCGAGCCGACCCTGACCGCGCCCCGTCGACTCGTCAACGCCCGCGCCTACTCGTAACGAACGACGAGGATGGCCCGGGCCTTGCGGCTGATCGCGGCCAGCTCCCCCGGCCGGAAGGGATCCCACGCGAAAGCCTGCCCTTCCCCAGGGAACGGACGGACCCCGGCCAAGCGCGCGACGCCACCACCGGACGGCAGCTCGAGGACGTAGAGTTCACGGGCGTCGTGCCCGGTGACGCCGACCCGCCCGTCGGGGCCAAGGCCGCCGCCCGAGCAGCTCATCCGCCCGAACTTGGCCAGGACCTCGGGCGCGAACGTCCACTCGCCCCGCGGGGTCCAATCGCTGTCGTAGGCGACGAGCCGGCTGCGGGCGACCTGGCTGGTGACGGCATAATGCGCGAAGCCAGCCAGCCAGCCGCCTTCGTAGGGAATCGCCCACGTGAGCGAGCCGGGCGGGTCGACGAAGGCGTGCCGGTCGACCGGCGCCAGCGTGGCGACGTCGAAGATTTCGACCGAGCTCTCGTCGGGCTTGAGCGGGAAATTGGAATGGGCGCAGTACAGCCGCCCACCCACGACGACACCGGCGTTCAGGTGGCGGATCCCCGCGCCGGCGGGAGCGTTCCAGCGCGCGACCAAGGCGCCGTCCGCCTTCCGGTACTTGCCGAGGGCCGCGTCGGCGATCGCGTAGTAATGGTCGGCGTCGATGGCGACGCCTTGGTTGGCCTCCGCCGCGGGCAGGCGACGCAGCTCGGTGAATCCGATCAGCATAGGCACCGAGGTACAGCCGACGAGGAGGGCGGCGAGCAGGAAGAGCGCCGCCGACTTCATCGCGGCGGGAGCGGGACGCGCGCGGCGAGGCCTTGCAGCCGGGTGGCCTCAGCGGCCGTGGCCTTGCCGCGATACGCGACCTTCAAGTCCTTCGGCTGGTAGAGGACGCGATAGAAGACCAGCGCGTTGAGGTAGGTGCCGACGAACTCAGGATGGGAGTTGTCCTTCTGATGCAGACGCAAGGGAGTCGGCTCACGATCATTCAACTCCCAGGCATCCCCGGCCGGGACCACGCCGGTCGCCCGGCAAAGCGCCGCGGCCTCTCCGTACCATTTGCGGAGGCGCGCCTGCATCTCCTCCGGATCCTTGCCGACGCCCGGGTTGAAGTCCTTGGCCTTCCAGAAGTCGGGGTGCCGCGCCCAGGTCTCGTAGAAGTAAATCCGGGCCTGCGGGCTCTTCGCGCGGACGCGGGCGCAGAGCTGCTGGGCGCCCGCGAGGAAGTCGGCCCGGACCTTTGGGTTCACCTCGGCGACGGCGGCCTCCTGGCTCTGCCCCTGCAGCACGACCACGTCCCACGTCCCTTCGTCGACCGCGGCGAGGGACTTCGGCTGGACGGTGCAGTGCTGGAGCAAGGTCTGGCCACCAGGAGTGCAGGAGCGGATGACGGGCGAACCGGCCCCGGCGGACTTCAGGATCTCGCCGAAGACGGCGGGCAGCTGGTTCACGCCGGTGTAGCTGTTCCCGATGAACAGGATGCGCTTCGGCGCCTCGGCGGCGGACGCGAGGAGCCCGACGCCGAGCGCCAGGCCAAGGGTCAGGAAGCGGCCCATGCGGCCGGGGCTTAGCGGGCGGGCTGTTCGCCGCGCTCGTTGCCGCGACGATTCGGGGCCTGATTCGACTGGCCCTTACGGAGCTTGTCGAATACCGGCTCCAAGGAGGGGTCGGCCTTGAGCGCGGCGGCCTCGGCGGCCTTACGTTCGTTGAGACGGGCTTCCTCGAGGGCCTTCTGCGCCTTCTGGGCGAGCTCGCGCGCCTCCTTCACGGCAGCCTCCTGGCCGGCCTTCTCCATGGCGGCGCGGAGTTTGGCCTGCTCGTCGGGGGTCAGCATCGCGGCGGGACGGACGGCGGTGCCCTGCCCTTCCCGCGACTGGGCCGAGGGACGGTCGCCGTTCGGACGTTCGGCCTCCGGGCGGTCGGCATTGGGCCGGACGACATTGGGGCGCTCGATGTTGGGGCGCTCGAGATTCGGACGCTCTTGCCCCTGGGCCCGACCGGTCTGCGGCTGGCCGGGTTGCGACGGGAGCGGGACGAGCATGTAGGCGCCGGGCGGCAAGCCGCGGGGCAGCGGGATCACGATCGGCTGATTGCCTTGGGGCTGGCCCTCGGGGCGACGGTCGCCGCGCGGTTCCGGCTCCCGCTCCGGGCGCGGGCCCGCCGGCTGGTCGGCGGCGACGGCGAGGGCGGAGACGAGCAGGCAGACGACGGCGGCGGGGTGCTTCATAGTGATAGTAAAACAGCCCGGAGGCCGGAAAGTTGCAAGCCCGTCCGCCCCGTCGTTTTCTCCGATTGTCCCCCGCCTCGTTTCCCGCAGTTTCCCTCCCATGCCCCGCCTCGCCCTACTCCTGTTGGCCGGCCTCCTGACCCTGCCCGCCGTCGAGGTCCGCGACGGTCCGCTCAAGGACCTGAACGGCTATTTCCCGCTCCGCCCCGACCCCTCCCCGGCATCGCTCCGGGCGATGCGCACCGACGTCGCGGTGGCGCTCGGCCTGCACCCGTTACCGACGAAGGGCCCGTTGCGCGCGGTCATCCATGGGCGCATCGACCAAGGGGACTACACCATCGAAAAGGTTTATTTCGAGAGCGCACCCGGCTTCTATGTGACCGGTAACCTCTACCGGCCGAAACAGTTCACCGGCCGGATCCCCGCGGTGCTCTTCGCCCACGGCCACTGGAAAGACGCGCGTTTCCTGAATCAGTCCGCGGAGCATGTGCGGAAGGAGATCGCGACCGGACAGGAGGTCTTCGCCGAGGGCGGCAAGAGCCGGTTCCAGTCGATGTGCGTCCAGCTGGCGCGGATGGGTTGCCTTGTCTGGCAATGGGACAGCCTAAGCGATGCCGATTCAATCCAGTTGCCGGAGTCGCTTGTGCACCGTTTCGCGAGGCAGCGTCCCGAGATGAATCGCGCGGAGGACTGGGGACTCTACAGCCCCCCGGCCGAGGCCCGCCTCCAAAGCGTCATGGCCCTGCAGACCTGGAACAACCTCCGCTCCGTCGACTTCGTGCTCGGCCTGCCCGAGGTCGACCCGGCCCGCGTGGCCGTCACGGGCGCCAGCGGCGGCGGCACGCAGTCGATGATCCTCGCGGCGCTGGACGACCGGATCGCCCTATCCTTCCCCGCGGTGATGGTCTCCACCGCGATGCAGGGCGGCTGCACCTGCGAGAACGCCTGCTTGCTCCGCCTTGACCGGGGGAACGTCGATTTCGCCGCGCTGTTCGCGCCCAAGCCGCAGGGGATGACCACGGCGAACGACTGGACCAAGGAGATGGCGACGAAGGGTTTTCCCGAGCTCCAGGCCTACTACGCGCGCCTGGGCGCGGGCGACCACGTGATGCTGCACCGCGACGAGCGGTCGCCGCACAACTACAACCGCGCGGCCCGGGCGGCTTTCTACGAGTGGCTGAACCGACACTTCCGACTGGGCTTGCCCACGCCCATCGTCGAACGCGACTACCGGGTGCTGGGCAAAGCCGAGCTGACGGTCTGGGACGCGGCGCATCCGGCGCCCAAAGCGGCCGACCAGGACTTCGAACGGAGCCTGTTGCGCTGGTTTGACGCAGACTCGACGGTCCGGCTGCGGGCCGACCTGCGCACCGGTGGCGACGCGGTGGCAACCGGCTGGCGCTCCCTGGCCCGACCCCGCGCCACCGGCCCGGTGACCTTCGTCGAACCTTCGACCCAATGGCGTTCCACGCATTTCGAGATCAAGGGGACACTGCGCGACGCACGTGGCGAGGAGGTGGCGATCGAATGGCTGCATCCGGTCAACGCCCGGGGCGAAGCCGTCGTCTGGCTCGATCCGGCCGGTAAAGCCGGCCTGCGCGACACGAGCCGACAGCTCCGCCCGGCGGTCCGACGGCTGGTCGAGGCCGGCGTCGCGGTGGTCGGGGCCGACCTCTACCTGCAGGGAGGCGAACCAGTCACGACGACGCGCAAGGTGCCGGAGAAGCGGGAGGTGGCCGCCTACACGTTCGGGTACAACGAGTGCTTGGCGGTACAACGCGCCCATGACATCCGGACGATCCGTGATTTCCTCCGCCAACCTGATCTCGGCGGGGGCCTGCCGACCTTGGGCGGCAAGGTCAGCGTGGCGGCCTGGGGCTGGACGGCCCCGCTCGCCGCGCTGGCGGCGGTCGACCTTGCGGCGACGCCGCTGGCCCTCGACCCGGAAGGTTTCCGCTTCGCCACGTTGACTGACTTCCGCCACCCGATGTTCGTGCCGGGCGCCGTGAAATACCTCGATTTGCCCGGCCTGCTGGCGGCGGTGCCGGCCGCGAACCCCGTATGGCTCGCCGACGACGCCGCGGCCGCCGAGCTCGGAGCCCGGCCGGGACTGCGGGTCGATGTGGGCCCGCCCGCGGGGCGCATGGACCGCGCGATCGATTGGTTACTACGCTGAACCCGCGCGGCTTTGCCGCTTCCCACCCGCCCGGCGGCCCCTCAGTCTCCCACCATGTCCCCCTTCCCTCTCTCCGGCCTCGCGGATGAAGCGGCCGACGACATCGTCGGACAGGTCGCCGCACAACGGACGCTAGGCTGGCCGGCGATCGAGCTCCGTCTGCTCGACGGGCGTCAGGTCTGCTCGGCCGCCGTGTCCGACGACGTCTTCGCGCGGGCGATAGACACGATCGGGGAGGCGGGCCTGCGGGTGAGCAGCTTCGGCTCGGCGATCGGCAACTGGAGCCGGCCCATCACCGGGGACTTCGCCACCGACCTCGCCGACCTGCGCGTGCTGATCCCGCGGCTGCGCCGCGCCGGGACCCGGCTCGTGCGCACGATGGGCTGGATGCAGGCGGGCGTGACGGACCGCGAGTGGCGCGACGAAGGGCTGCGGCGGTACCGCGAGATGGCGAAGCTGGCCGCCGACGGCGACATCGTCCTGCTCTTCGAGAACTGCGAAGGCTGGGCCGGGGCGACCCCAGCGAACGCACGCGCCTTCCTCGAGGAACTGAACCACCCGCACGTCCGCTACCTCTTCGACATCGGCAACACCGCGTCCTATGGTCAGGACACGCTGGAGTTCTACTGGGCCGTCCGATCGTTCATCGCCTACGTCCACGTGAAGGACTGCCGCCGCGCGCCGGGCGGAGGTAAAAGCGACGCCTTCACCTACCCGGGTCAGGGCGACGCGCACGTCCGCGAGGTGCTGGCGGACCTGCTGGCTTCGGGGTACACGGCCGGCCTCACGATCGAGCCGCACGTCGCCAAGATCGTGCACCTCGGCGCCGAAGCCCCGCAGGCCAGCCCGGAGGAACGCTTCCGCTCCTACGTCCGCTACGGCCGCGAGCTGGAGCAGTTGCTGGCCGGCCTGCCGAAGCACCCATAAAAAGACCCCCGGCACGCGCCGGAGGCCTGTTCCCGGACTCGCGGAGGCCTTACTTGGCGGACTCGGCGTTCCAGACCTTGAGGTCGTCGAGACAACCCTCCTTACCGGCCACGCCGAACTCGAGGCGCGACTTGGTGGCGTGGGCGATGCCGGAGGACTTCAGGTAAGCGACCGCTTGGCCGTCGACGGACAGGCGCATCTCGTCGCCGACGGTCTCGACGACCACGGCGAGCCACTTGCCCTCGGCGAGGTCGGCCTTCACCGGGAAGGTGGCCTGACGACCGACGAGCAACTTGGCGACCTCGGCCTTCTTCGCCGGGTCGTTCTTCATCGCATGGATGTCGTTGCGCATGTTGCCGTCCTTCTCGTCGATGATGACCGCGGAGAAAGTCTTGTCCTTCGGGTTGAAGCGCAGCTGGGCGCGGCAGATGTGGCCATAGTGGCAACCGGTGAACTTGCGGTCGTCGAACTCGACGTCGATCATGGTGGCGCCGTCGAAGCGGACCTTGCACTCGACGATGCTGTCCTTGGTCGGCACCTCGAGGCCATGCACGGCGGCGTGCGCGCGAATTTCGGGCTTACCGTCGGCCGCCGGGATCGTCTTGTCGCGGGTCTGGGTGCCCTTCAGCACGCCTTGGGCGACGGCGAAAGTCGGGACGACCTTGACCCAGCGCTTGTCGGCCTCGACCCCCTCGAAGTTATCCTCGAAGAGGAGTTCCTTCTTCTTGGCGATCGGCGCGGCCGGGATGGCGGGCAGCTTGGGGGCGGCCTTGGGGGCGTCGGCGGCGCAGAGACCGGCGACCAGAAGCAGGGGGAGCAGGGAACGCATGGGAGGTCCCTTTGCTTAGGACGAAAACAGGCCGATGGGAAGAAGAGAGAATACAGCTAAGAGTACGGAGTTCAGAGAACGGAGTTCAGGAAATAGCCCGACACCATCAAAGAGCACGTCGCACCCCTGTACTCTGTACTCTGTACTCTGTACTCTGTACTCTGTACTCTGTCCCTGTCCCTGTCCCTGTCCCTGTCCCCAGCCCCTACTCCAACTTACCTCGGTCCGCCTTGGCGCCGGGTACCGGGGCGACCAAACGGACGGTAGCGACCCTGGGCCGCCTGCTGGCCGCCGAAGCGACCGCCCTGCTGGTGCTGGTGGCCTTCCTGGGAATGCTGCGGGCGACCGCCGCGAGCGCGCGGGTCGACATCGCGTTGGAAGTCCTCGGGCGTGCGCGCCGGGGCCTGCTGCGTGTAGTCAAAACCGGGGAGCTTGCCGCAGTGGAGGTGCTTGCCGACGATCCGCTCGAGGCGTCGCAACTCGGAGAAGTCCTCGCGGGTGATGAAGGTGATGGCGGTGCCGGTCGCGAGCGCGCGACCAGTGCGGCCGATGCGGTGGACGTAATCCTCGAGCGCGTCAGGGAAGTCGAAATTCACCACGTGGGAGATGCCTTCCACGTCGATACCGCGCGAGGCGATGTCGGTGGCGACCAGGACGCGGACCTCGCCGTTCTTGAAGGCCTGCAGGGCCCGCTGACGCTGGCTCTGCGAGCGGTTGGCGTGGATCGCGGCGCACGGGATGTCGGCGCCGGCCAGCTTGCGGCAGATGCGGTCCGCGCCGTGCTTGGTGCGGGCGAAGACGAGGACCGTCTCCATCTTCAGCTCAGGATTGGCGAGCAGGTGGTGCAGCATGACCTGCTTCAGGGCGCCGGGGCACTCGAAGAGCAGCTGGGTGACGGTCTCGGCGGGATTGGAGCGGCGACCGATCTCGAGGATCTTGGGTGAGCGCTGGAACTGCGCGGTGAGGGCCTCGATCTCGCGGGAGAGCGTGGCGGAGAAGAGCAACGTCTGGCGTTCCTTCGGCAGAGCGCGGACGATGGTGTTGATCGCGGGCAGGAAGCCCATGTCGAGCATGCGGTCGGCCTCATCAAGCACGAGGTACTCGAGGGCGCCGAAGTTACCATGACCCTGGCTGCCGAGGTCCAGCAGGCGACCCGGGGTGGCTACCAGGACATCGCAACCCGAGCGGAGGGCGGCGATCTGGGGGCGCTCGCCAACACCGCCGTAGCAGGTGGCGACGGACAGGCCAGCGTAACGGGAATAGGCGTTCACGTTCTCGGCGATCTGGACGACGAGTTCGCGGGTCGGGGCCAGGATTAGGCAACGGACCATTCCACGGTGGGCGCCGGACTTGGTGCGCAGCAGCTTGGTGATGAGCGGGAGGGTGAACGCGGCGGTCTTGCCGGTACCCGTCTGGGCGATCCCGATGACGTCGGTGCCCTCGAGGATAACCGGGATGGTCGCCGCCTGAATGGGTGTCGGCACCGTGTAACCCTGGTCGGCCACGGCCTTCAGGATGGCGGCATCAAGGCCGAGAGTATCAAAAGACATTGCCTCAACGTGAGTGGGTGAAATGAAAAGGGCGAGAATAATAGGGGGAAGATAAGCACGAGGGGTTGGCGGTTAGCGGTTGGCGGTTAGCCCGATGAACAGCGACAAAAGGGGCATGGAATGCGGCCTTCGGTGAGCATGTAGGCGTCAACCAACCGCTAACCGCCAACCGCCACTACCTTGGCTGGTACTGCCTCAACGATTGCACTCCACCCTGCCCTGTCTCATAAATCGCCACCCAAACCCCCATGTCGCCGAAAAAAACCGAAGCCTGGAGCTCCAAAATTGGCGTCATCATGGCCGTGGCCGGCAGCGCCGTCGGCCTCGGCAACTTCCTCCGCTTCCCGGGCCTGGTGGCCGACAAGGAGACGGGCGGCGGCGCCTTCCTGATCGCCTACTTCATCTCGCTCCTGGTCGTCGGCCTGCCGATCTGCTGGGTCGAGTGGACCCTCGGACGCTTCGGCGGCACGCAGGGCTTCAATTCCTCGCCGGGCATCTTCCACGCCATCATCAAGAAGCCTTGGGGCAAATACGTCGGACTCCTCGGCTTCATCATCCCGGTCGGCGTCTACTTCTACTACGTCGTCATCGAGTCGTGGTGTCTCGGCTACGCCTGGAACAGCTTCACTGGAGGGCTCGACCTCGGCAAAGACCCGAAGACCTACGCCGACGCCTTCTCTACGTTCACCGGCCTCAAGGCCGACGGTGCCGTTCTCGGACTCGGCGCCCCGTTCCTGTTCTTCATCGGGGTGTTCATCCTGAACTTCGTCATCATCTACCGCGGCCTCTCCAAGGGCATCGAGTTCATCTGCAACTGGGGCATGCCACTGCTCATTGCCATCGCCCTCATCCTGCTGGTCCGCGTGCTGACCCTCGGCACACCCGACCCGACCAAGCCCGAGCTCAGCGTCTGGAATGGCTTGGGATACATGTGGAATCCGCACGACATCTCCAAGGGGCTCTCCAACCCCGCCGTTTGGCTCAAGGCGGCCTCTCAGATCTTCTTCACGCTCTCCGTCGGCTTCGGCGTCATCATCACCTACGCCAGCTACCTCAAGAAGAACGATGACGTCGTCCTGAGCGGCCTGACCGCCACCGCCGCCAACGAATTCTGCGAGGTCGGCCTGGGCGGCATGATCACCGTCCCCGCCGCCTTCGCCTTTCTCGGCGCCTCGGCCGTCGCGGGCGGCACCTTCGCCCTAGGTTTCAACGTCCTACCGCAGGTCTTCGCCGGCATGCCCTACGGACATCTTTTCGGCGGGCTCTTCTTCACCCTGCTCTTCATCGCCGCCATCACCTCGTCGCTTTCGATGCTGCAGCCCGGCATCGCCTTCCTCGAGGAAGGCCTCGGCCTGGATCGCCGTGGCTCCGTGGCGCTGCTCGGACTGATCACCGCGGTGGGCTGCACTCTGGTCGTCTACTTCAGCGAAGGCCTGAAGGCGCTCTCGACGGTCGACTTCTGGATCGGCGACATCGGCATCTTCCTGCAGGGCACGCTGCTGATCTACATCTTCAACCTTTCGTTCGGCACCGAACGGGGCTGGACCGAGGCGCACCACGGCGCCGACATCCGCATCCCACGCATCTTCAAGTTCGTCATCCGCTGGATCTCGCCGGCCTTCCTGACCGTGATCTTCGCGATGTTCGTGCTCAAGAACGTCGCCGGCTGGAACCTCTCCTTTAGCACGCCCCTCTTCACGCCGACCGACCCGATCCTCGACCTCGTCGGCGGCCCCGGCCACCCGGCCAGCGGCGTCGCCCGCCTGACCGCCTTCTTCCTGCTGCTCTTCGCCGCCTTCTCGGCGCTGATGATCCATCGCGCCGGCAAACGCTGGGACGCGCGCTGACCCTACGCTTTCCCGACTATGACTACCGCCGGACTTCTCTTCATGCTCATCTCGGTGGGCGCGGTGACCGGACTCTTCGTCTGGTGCCTCATCAAGGTGCTCACGGGTAAGAAGAACCCCGAGCACCTCGCGCACGTCGAACCGGTCGAGACCAAGGATCTCGACCGTCGCTGAGGA
>JBEELT010000008.1:0-29085 GCA_041167995.1 Verrucomicrobiota bacterium
CCCACTTCGCGCAGATCGTGTCGAAGGCGTCGGCCTTGCCGTCGCCGTCGGTGTCCGTCAGGCGGGTGTGCTCCGGACGCTGGGTGAGGAAGAGCGACTTGTCCTTGTAGAACATGCCGAGCGGCTCATGCAGGTTGGAGGCGAACTTGGTCCACTTGACCTTGGTGACGTCGTCCTCGTAGGCGCCCTCGCAGACCCAGACGTCGCCGCGGCGGGTCGCGATCGCGACCTTCTTGCCGGGCATCAGGGCGATCGAGGAGACCTCCACGACCTCGCCAGGCGGGGTCGGGATCTGGACGCGGTCGTAATACTGCGACTGCAGCGCGAGGGCCTCGGGGCCCGCGACCTTGGCGGCCTTCTTCTTGGCTTGGGCACCGGCGAAAGGCGCCAGCGCGCAGAGGGCCAGGAGGGTGACGGTGAACTTTTTCATGGTAAGGGTGGGCGCGGGGTTCAGCGGAAGGAGTAGCCGAGGGTGGCGGACTCGCCGGGCTTGAGGGTGAGCGTGAGCTCGTTGGCGGCGGCGGTCGGGGCGACGCCGGCGGACGGGCGGATGACGACGCGCGGACCGAGTTCGAAGGCCCCGTCCTTGGCGGCCACGGCCAGCATGCCGCGCGCGAGGGTGACGGTCACGGGCTTGTCGCCCGCGGCGGTGAGGATGCGGGTCAGGCCGGCGGCTCCGGCCGGCGTCCACGCGTCGGTCAAGGTGAAGCCTTCACCGGCGACCTTGAAGGTCGGGCTGCCGTGCTTGTCGAGCTGGTAGCCCTTGAACTCGGCCGCGACCGGCACGGCCTTGAACTCATCGGACTTCGCGCCGCGGAAGGCGACGATCGCGCCGCTCGGGGCGGACGCGCCCGCGACGGCCAAGCCGTCGGAAGCCTTCACGACGCCTTCGCCGGCGGGCGGTTCGTTGCCGGCGCCGCGGTCAATCCAGTGGTGGGCGCCGTCCATGAACTTGCCGGTCCAGAGCAGCTCGACCGCGCAGTTGTCGGCGCTGTAGGCGAGGTTGGTGCCGTTCGGGAAGCCGAAGCCCAGGGCGCGCGGCGTGGTGCCGGCGATGAAGTTGCGGTAGCTGGCGGCGTAGCCGTCCTTGGCTTCGATCGGGATCGGGGTGCGCACCTTGCCGCCGGCCTTGCCGCCGGCGCCCTTGGTGTCGGAAAGCCAGACGAAGTCCTTGTCCTTCGGGCCCTTGTAGCCGAGCTGGATGACCTCATGGCCGGCGACCTCAACGTACTCGAGGCGGAACGGGACGAGGCCCTTCTTCAGGAGCACGGGGACTTCCTTGCGGCGGCCGCCGATCGGGCCGATGCCCTTGATCTCGGCGATGCGCTCGCCGTTGACGTAGAGCGCGCCGAAGTCGTCGCAGTCGAAGACGAAGGTGTACTTGCCGTCCTGGGGGGCCTCGAACTTCGCCTCCCAGACCATCGCGAAGGCGTCCTTGAGGCTGGCCTGGGCCGGGCTGATCACGCCGGTGTTCTCATCCTCGATCTGGGCGGGCTTGAGCTTGGAGAAGTCCGGGAGTTCCTTCCACTCGCCCTTATACATGGTGCCGACGAGGTTCACGAGGGCGGTGCGGGTGGGCGGGAACGGGTGGGCCTTGAGCAGCTCGGCGGCGGTCCAGGGGGTGGTCCGGGCGGCCGTGGCGGCGCGGACGGACTTCACGAGATCCGGGGTGACGGCACCGGCGCCGCCCGCGAAAGTCTTGCGGACGTAGGTGAGCGCTACGGCGATCTTCTCATCGCTGAGCACGGCGCCCTGCGGCGGCATATCGATGTTATAGGTCTTGCCGGCGACTTCGACCGGGCCGGTCATGCCCTGCAGGACGATCTTGATCGAGCGCTCCGCCGCGCCCTTCGGCCAGTCGCTGCCGACGAGCGGCGGGAGGCCGTTGAGGCCTTTGCCGTCCGGGCCGTGGCAGGCCACGCAGAGGGAGTTGTAGACCTGGGCGCCATCCTCGGCGGCGAAGGACACGGAGGTGGCGGCCAGCAAGGCCAGGAGCGTCGGGGTGCGCATGGGGATAGGGGACAGTCGGATAATCGGGGGGTTCCGAGCAAATGAAAAAGAGCCGCCCCCGGAGGGGCGGCCCTGGTTTCGTGGCCCAAAGCCGCCGATTAGCTCAGCGGGCGCGGAAGAGACCCTGCGGGTCGTAGATCCACCAGGCGTCGAAGGGGTTCGAGAGCGGGGGTAGCTCGAAGTAGGTCCGACCCTTGTCGTCGGTCTTGGCGGTCACGCCGGAGATCTCGGACTGCGGGGGGCGGATCGTGATCGAGGTGGCCTGCGCGGGCGGCAGGAGGTCGAGGATGGCGGTCTCCTCGATGCGCTCGACGATGGTGTCGACCCACTTGAGCTCCTTGGCCTTCTCGCCGAAGACCTGCCAGTCGCCGGTAGAGTCGTTGGCGTACATCTGCTTCACGAACTCGGGGAGCGTGAGGCCCATCTTCTTGGCCACCGGGGTGCCGAGGCGCTCGAACCAGCGGTTGGTGAACTCGATCTGCTCCTTCAGCACGGTCATGTTGCCGCGCATCGTGTTGGAGACCTGGTGGTGCAGGATGATCGTGTTCGGGTAGCAGAACGAACGCTCCGCGAGCGTGGCGACGACGGCGGCCATCGAGGCGGCGAAGCCCTTGACGACGACGTAGACCGGGGCCTTGGAGGCGGCCATGGCCTTCTGAATCTGGTAGCCGGCCGCGACGGAGCCGCCCGGGCTGTTGTCGATCACGATGAAGATCGGGAATTCGGCGGACTGGTTGTTGTAGAAGTTGATGCGCTGGCAGACGTAGTCGGCGAGCTGCTCGGTGACCGCTCCATTGAACGGGATGCGGCGGTCGCTGATGACGAGGGTGCCGGCGACGAGCGGGTCCTTGAGGTACTTCGGCTTGGCCTTGCTGGCGACCTTGCGGGCCTCGTCCTCCTTCTGGTGGCGGGCAATCTCGTTGGTGAGGCGGGCCACGGTGTTGGCGGACTCGAGCTGGAGCTGCTTGGCCTCGGCCTCGAGCTCGCGGATCTTGTTATTGCGCTCGGCGAGGCGGGCGGCGGCGCGGGCGGACTCCAGGGCGGCCTGGCGCTCGAGCTTGGCGCGCTCATCCTCGAGGGCGGCGGCCTCGGCGTTGGCCTTGGCCAGGCGCAGAGCGCGCTCGGCGTTGAGTTTGGAAGCCTCGGCGTTGAGGGGCGCGAGTTCCTCGGTGCGCTTGGCCTCGGCGAGGGCGAGCTCGGCGTCGATGCGGGCCTTCTCGGCGCGCATGCGGTCGACTTCCTTCATCGCGGCCTTCTGCTCAGGGGTGAGTTCCTCGCGGTTCACGCCGGGACCGGGCGCGACGGTGGTCGGGCCGGGTTGGGCGGTCGGCAGGCCGCCGGAAGCGGGGGCCGGCGCGGCGGCGCCACCGGAGGCCGGGGCGGCCGAGGGAGCGCCGGTGACGACGACGCGGCGGGTCGACTGGGCGAGGACGGGCGCGGCGACCAGGAAAGCCAGGGCGAGCGCGCGGAGGACGGGACGGGGTTGCATGGAGGGGTTGTTGGTAGAGGGTTCAGCGGATGACGTATTCGACGCGGGGGTCGTAGACCCACCAGAGGTCGCAGGGACCGGCGGTCGGGAGCTCCTCGCGGACGCGGCCGTTGGCGCCGGCCTTGGCGTCGGTGTCGCCGAAGCCGGACTGGGGCAGCGGGGCGGGCGACGGGGGCGTGACGGAGGTGAGGGTGGCATCCTCGGCCATGCGTTCGACGACGTCGGTGACCCACTTGAGTCGGCCGGCCTCGTCGCCGTGTACCTTCCAGTCGCCGGTCGCGGTGGCCTTGTACATGTTGGCGACGAAGTCATCGAGCGGGACGCCGATGCGGTTGGCGACCTTGATGAAGATGCGTTCGCACCAGACCTTGCTCCACTTCAGCTGCTCCTGCATCTGCGTCATGTTACCGGTCACGCCGGTCGAGGCCTGATGGTGGAGGACGATGGTCTGGGGATAGACGAAGGAGCGCGTGGCGAGGGTGGTCACGATCGCGGCCATGGAGGCGCAGTAGCCCTTCACGACCACGTAGACCGGGGCCTTGGAGGTCTCCATCGCCTGGAGGATCATGTAGCCGGACATCACCGAGCCGCCGGGCGAGCGGTCGATCACGATGAAGATGGGGGCCACGCTGTCCTGCGCGTTATAGAAGGCGATGGCGGAGGTCACCTCGCGGGCGAGGCGGTCGTTGACGACGCCGTTGAAGGGGATGCGGCGGTCGCTGATGTGCAGGACCCCGTCGATGAGCGGGTCCTTCGGGTAGGTGATGTTCGCGCCCGTGGCGACCTCGGAGGCCTTCTGCTGGAGCCGGGCGATGGTGGCGACGCTGGCGACCTTGGCGTACTCGACGGAGACCTGGGCGGCGGCGAGGCGGGCCTCGACCTCGAGTTCGGCACGGGCGCGGTCCTTGTCGGCGTTGGCGGCGGCGGAGCGGGCGACGGAGAGGATGGCTTCCAGCCCGAGGCGGGCGCGCTCGGCTTCGGTCTCGGCGAACGTGGCCTCGGCGCGGGCGGAACGGATCATGGCCTCGGCCTCGAGCTTGCGCATCTCGAGCGTGAGGGGCAGGCGGGCGAGCATGCGCTGAGTGGAACCTAGTTCGAGGCGGGCGCGGATGACCTCGGCTTCCACCTCGGCCTTGACGGTCTCGGGCGACTTGCGGACGGTGAACTGCTGGGCCGTGAGGGTGGCAGCCAGCAGCAGGGAAGGAAGGACCAGGCGGGGCATCGGAGGGGAAAGTCTTTTCTGACAGATAAATGGTTCCCTTGAAGCCCTTTTTTAGCAAATCTGCTCACATGAATGCCGACGCCCCAATCACCCTGCGTAATCGCCACACCGGCGGCACCGAGGTCGAGCGAGTCTTCGGCGAAGCCTGGCTGAAGCGCATCTACGGTAACCCCTTGGGGAAGCTATCGCTGCATACCGTCGTGAAACGCGCGTTTTTCTCCGACCTCTACGGCTTCCTGGCCGACCGCCCGAGCAGCGCCAAACGCGTGATACCGTTCATACGCGATTTCGGCCTCGACCCGTCGGAGTTCGCCGAGGCGGACCCAGCCGCGTACCGGACGTTCAACGAGTTCTTCTACCGTAAGCTCAAGGCGACCGCGCGTCCGATTGACCCGCGCCCCGAGATGGCGGTGCTGCCCGCCGACGGACGTCACCTCGGCTTCCCCGACGCGGGCGCGGTGAAGGGCATCTTCGCGAAAGGCCAGACCTTCGACATCCCGGCGCTCGTCGCGGACCGCGCGCTCGGCGAACGCTACGCCCGCGGCACCGTCGTGTGCTCGCGCCTCTGCCCGGTCGATTACCACCGCTTCCACTTCCCGGTCGCCGGCACGCCCGGCGCGCCCACGCTCACCAACGGGCCGCTCTATTCCGTGAACCCCTTCGCGCTCCGTCGCCACGTCAACTACCTCTGGGAGAACAAGCGCCAGCGCGTCACCGTCGATGCCGGCCCGTTCGGTCTGGTGACGATGGTCGCCGTCGGCGCCACCAACGTCGGCTCGATCGTCGAGACCTACGCGGCCGGCCGACCTGTCGCCAAGGGCGACGAGAAGGGCTACTTCCGCTTTGGCGGCTCGTTCGTCGCGACGCTCTTCGAACCGGGCCGAATCAAGCTCGAGGCCGACCTCATCGAAGCGGGCGAGACGGCCACCGAGCTCTACGCGAAGATGGGCTCGCCGCTGGGGCGCCTCGCCTAAGCGCTTGCCAACGCCGCCATCCGGCCAAATCTGGGCGGACAGGTACGCTCGGGTGGTGGAATGGCAGACACACCAGATTTAGGTTCTGGCGCCGCAAGGTGTGCGGGTTCGACCCCCGCCCCGAGCACCCTGTTCTTCACGGGCGGCGACCACTCGCGGAAGCGGATGGCGGTTGGTGGTTGGCGGCTGGGAACGCACGGACATGGGACTCCGCTCCGACGAAGGTCAGGGCTGGGGCGGGATTGATAAAATAGATATGACGCAACGAGAAGCGCAGAGGGCTCCGGCGGCATGCGTCCGGCGAATCCAGCGAAGGACTTTCCTGACGCCTGCCCCTGGCCCTGACGCCTGACCCTTTGTTTTGTTTCTATCCTAGCCCTAGCCCCAGCCCCCATCCTACTCCCGATTCCCCATCACCTACTCTTGCCCCTCCCCCGCCCCTTCCCCACTCTCCCGTCATGTTCGCGTGGCTCCGCAACCTCTTCGCGCCGAAGCCTTCGGCCCCGGACCTTTCCCAGGCCCCGGCGGAGCCAACCCCGTCCGAGCGCGCGCCGTCGACCCGGCCGCCGGAGTCGAAGCCTTGGGTTGGCGTGGATCTCGACGGCACCTTGGCCGAGGCGACGGCTTGGCAGGGGATGGCCCACATCGGCGCGCCGGTGCCGCTGATGATGCGGCGTGTGCGCCACTGGCTCGACCACGGGCTGCGCGTGAAGATCGTGACCGCCCGCGCCGGCGACCCCGACGGACTGGCGGCCACGCAGGCCTGGCTCAAGGCCCAGGGCCTGCCGGAACTCGAGGTCACCGACCGCAAGGACTTCGGCATGATCGAGCTCTGGGACGACCGCGCCATCCAGGTCGTCCAGAACACGGGCATCTGCTTCCTCGGCACCTCCTATTTCGCCCGCCCCAAGGCCCCGATCCTCTCGGATGAGGTTGCGGACCGCACTTTCATCCTCGTAGGGTCGGAACCCAAGACCCCGCCCGCGGGGCCTCGCCATTCCGCATGAAAGCCTCCCTCAAACTCGAATACTCCCTGCGCGTCCTCTCGCAGCTCGCCCGCAAGAACAAGGGCGGAGCGGTGACCCGGGTCGAGGAGCTCGCCAAGATCGAGGCCATCCCCCGCAATTACCTGGTCCAGCTGCTCAACGAACTCCGCGAAGGCGGGCTCGTCGACTCCAAGCGCGGCAAGACTGGCGGCTACCGGCTCGCCAAGGCGCCGGAGGATATCTCGCTCAAGCAGGTCCTCGCCGTGGTCGAACCCGACCTGATCGACACGAAGATCACGCTCAAGGGCGCCTCCGGACCCCAGGTCGCCGCGCTCTGGCGCGAGGTCTCCAAGCGCTTCGACAAGTCCCTCGCCGGCTTCACCGTCGCGCAGCTCGCGCTGACAGAGGCCGGCACCGACTTCGAGATCTGACGGCCGGCAACTTCGCCGCCCGGACGGGGTTCTCCCTTTGCCCATGAATGCCGTCCGCGCTCTCCTCGGTCTGCTCGTCCTCGGCCTCGTCGGGCCGCTCGCCGCCGCGGACCGGCCGCCTAACATCGTCTTCGTGCTGGCCGACGACCTCGGCTGGACCGACTTGGGCTGCTTCGGGAGCCGGTATTACGAGACGCCGAACATCGACCGGCTCGCCGCGCAGGGCATGCGGCTGACCAACCACCACCATTGCCAGAACTGCGCGCCGACGCGATCGGCCTTGCTCTCCGGCCAATACGGCGCCCGCACCGGCACCTACACCGTCGGCGGCATCGACCGCTTCGACTGGCGGACGCGCCCGCTGCGCCCGGTCGACAACGTCACCAAGCTCTCCCTCGAGCGCGACACCTTCGCCAACCAGCTCAAGAAGGCGGGTTATGCGACCGCGATGTTCGGGAAGTGGCATCTGGGCGATACGCCCGAACACCACCCGGCGAAGCGCGGCTTCGACGAAGCCATCGAGTCCTCGGGGCGCCATTTCGATTTTGAGACGACGCCCAAGACGGCCTACCCGAAGGGCCAGTACCTGGCGGACTTCCTGACGGACCAAGCCGTCGACTTCATCCAACGCCACAAGGATAAGCCGTTCCTGTTGTACCTGCCCCACTTCGGCGTACACTCGCCGTTCCAGGCCAAACCCGGGCTGGTCGCCAAGTTCCAGGCCAAGCCCGGCGTCGGGGGGCATGACAGCCCCACCTACGCCGCGATGCTCGCGAGCGTCGACGAAAGCGTCGGCCGGGTGATGGCCAAGCTGACGGAGCTGAAGCTCGCCGACGACACCGTGTTCATCTTCGCGAGCGACAACGGCGGCGTCGGCGGTTACGGCCGGCCGGATGGGTTGATCCGCGAGCCGGGAGCCGCCAAGGGCAAGGCGGCGACGTCGGCCGACAAGGCGGGCGACGGCATCACCGATAACGCCCCGCTGCGCAGCGGTAAGGGCAGCCTTTACGAAGGCGGCGTCCGCGTGCCGTTCATTGTGCGCTGGCCGGGCAAGGTCGCCGCCGGTGCGACGTTCGGAGCGCCGACGGCGCACGTCGACCTGTTCCCGACGTTGCTCGAGATCGCCGGCGCCCCCGCTCCGCGCCAAGCGCTCGATGGCGAAAGCCTACTACCCCTCCTGGTCGGCAAGTCCGCCGCCCTGAAGCGCGACGCGATCTTCCAGCACTTCCCGGGCTACCTGGGGTCCGGCCCCGGACTATGGCGCACGACGCCAGTGAGCGTCGTCCAGATGGGCGACTGGAAACTGCTGGAGTACTTGGAGGACGGGCACCTCGAACTCTACAACCTCGCGGACGACCTTGGGGAGACGAAGAACCTCGCGACGGCGAACCCGGCCAAGGCCAAGGAGTTGCTCGCCCGCCTGGAAGCGTGGCGCCAGGAGACGCGCGCGGCCCTGCCGACCCCCAACAAAGGTGGCGCGGGCAAGGACGCCGGCACGGCTCCCGCCACCAAGAAGGCGGGGAAGGGCAAGGCCGCCGCGGGCGGGAAGTAATCCGGCCGCGGGATTCCGCCGAGGCCCGACGGCGCAGTCCAACCTCGATACGACGACCGGACGCGGCTATGCCTCCATGCCGTGGACCTGCTCTTCTCCGCCGTCGCGGCCGTCATGCTCTACCTGCACAGCCTGCGGGACTTCGCCCGCGAGGTCACGTTGCTGGGCGGCGAACGGCTCCGGGGCTTGCTCCGCCGGGCCACGGCCAACCGTTTCACGGGCGCGCTGACCGGCGCCGCGGCCGCCGCGCTCGTGCAGTCCTCCTCGGTCGTGAACTTCATCACCATGGGCCTGGCCGAGGAAAAGGCCCTGCCGATGCGCGCCGCCTGGACGATCATGATCGGCGCCAACGTCGGCACCACGCTCACGGCTTGGCTGATCGCCGCCAAGTTCGACGGTCTCGGCCCGGTCCTCGTCACCCTCGGCGGCCTATGGTCGCTGGTGGGCCCCCGTCGCTGGCGCACCTACGGCCGGCCGATCTTCCACTTCGGCCTCATCTTCCTCGCACTCGGGCTCATCAGCTCGACCCTCCTACCGCTGGCCGACAAACCCACGGTACTCGCCTGGCGCGACACCCTCTCGACCCCGGTGCGCGCCCTCGCCTTCGGGGCTGGCCTGACGATGCTGGTGCAATCGTCGTCGGTGGTCGTCGGCCTGACGGTGCTTTCCGTGGCCGGCGGCCTGATCGACCCGACCCTCTCGCTCTGGGTGGTGGTCGGGGCGAACCTCGGCACCGGCTGGGTGGCGCTGATGACGGCGGCCACGCTCGGGCCGTTCGCGCGGAGGCTGGCGCTGTTCAATGCGGGGCTGGACCTCGCAGGCCTCGCGCTCTTCGTCGGTGGGCTGCAATTCGCGCTCCAGCCGCTGCTCACCTTCGTGGCCGACCCGGGGCTGCAAGTCGCCTTGGTCCACTCGGTCTTCAACCTCTCGGCCTCGCTGCTCGCGCTGCTCATGCTCCCGTGGATCTGGCGACGCCTCGGACGCTTCACGCCGGCGGAGGGAGTGGCTGTTTAGTTAATCCGTTAATCCGTTGATCGGTTGGCCAGCGTGCCAGGTCTGTAGCGCCGCCTCTAGGTAGGGCTGACCGTCCTCGGTCGGCCGTGCATGTCCTGGATCTTCGGCGGACGAGGCATGGGGTCTGGCTTCGCCTCGCGGAGCGATGGCGTGCCTGACCCCATGCCGAAGGACGACCAACGGACGAGCAGGGACGCTCGTCCCTACCTGCAGAGGCGAATCAAGTTAATCCATTGATCAGTTGGCCGGAGGCGCGCCAACAGCGAGATCTGACTCCCTCGATGCAGTCCTCGATACAGCACTCGACTCTGCACTCGATTCAGCACTCCACGCCCACCCCTGCCTCCTCAGAGAATCAACATCGCGTCGCCGTAACTGAAGAAGCGGTACTCGCGGCGGACGGCTTCGGCGTAGATCTCCTTCAACCAGGGCAGACCTTCCGGCGAACCAGGCGTCAGGAACGCGCCGACGAGGCAGAGTAGGGTCGAACGCGGCAGGTGGAAATTGGTGAGCAGGTGCTCGCAGCAGCCGATGGTCTCTCCCGGCTGGATGAACAAGGAAGCCGCGCCCGCGTAATCACCGGCGGGCGCCCGGCTGAAATCGCCGAGTTTACGGAGGGCGTCCTCGGAGGCGCGCACCGTGGTCGTGCCAATCGCGAGGCGGGGCCGGCGATCGCGCAAGGCCGCGAGCGTGCGACCCGGGATGCGGTAGGCTTCGGAGTGCATGACGTGCGCGGATACGTCATCGCCCTGGATGGGCTGAAAAGTGCCGAGGCCCACGTCGAGCACGAGGTCGAACGCCTCGTGGCCCCGCGCCGCCAGCGTGGCGAGCAGCTCGGGTGTGAAATGCAGTCCGGCGGTCGGGGCGGCGGCGGCACGCACCGCGCCGGGGTCCGCGTAGACGGTCTGGTAACGGTCGGCATCATCCACCGGCTCCAGGCCGCGTTCCTTGCGGGCCTCGACGATGTAAGGCGGCAACGGTAGCTGGCCGGCGCGCTCGGCGAGACCGGCGATGGTCAGGCCCGCGGACAACGCGAAGCGGACGAGGTACTCGCCCTCCTGCGCGGCCACCACGACCGCGGACACCCCGTCGATCGTGAAGCCCGCGGCGTCGGCGGCGCGCTTGCCGGGACGCAGCAGACACCACCATTCATCCGGCTGGGCGCTCGGGCGCAGCAGCAAGCATTCGACCTTGCCGCCGGTGGGGCGGACGCCGAAGAGCCGGGCCTTGAGCACCGCGACATTGTTACGGAAGAGCGTGGTCCCCGCCGGCAGCAGGTCCGGCAGCTCGGCGAAGCCGCGATGCTCGATCGTGCGCGTCGCGCGGCGGACGACGAGCAAGCGGGAGGCGTCGCGACGGGCGGCGGGCACCGCCGCGATACGCTCCGGGGGCAGGTCGAAATCCAGCTCCCGCAGATCCATGGCTCAGCGGCCGGTCTTGGGAGGCGTGATCAGGAGCTGGCCGTCGATGGCGCGAAGCAGGCTGAACTCCACGCCGGGAACGGCTTTGCGGAGTTCCTCCTCGACCGCGGAGAGCTTGGCATCGAGGTCGTCGATCCGGGCGACGAAGACGGCCTCAGGGGTCGAGGGGATGGCCGCCGCGCCGTACTCGCGCATGGTATGGTGGCTGAGCAGGATGTGCTCGAGGCGCTCAAGCAAGGAGGCCTCGAGCCCGACCTTGGTGCCGTGCTGGCGGATGAGGAAAGCCCCGAGGACGAGGTGGCCGTGCAGGTTGCCGGCGCGCGTGAAGCTGGCCTTGGCCATGCCGGGCTCGAGGCGGGAGTATTCCTGGATCTTACCGACGTCGTGGAGGATGGTGCCGGCGACGGCGAGCGAGGGGTCGACCTTCGGGTAGAGCGGGAGCAGGGCCTCGGCGCACTTGGCCATGCGGAGGGTATGCTCGAGCAGGCCGTGGCGGAAGGCGTGGTGCATGCCGAGCGCGGCGACGGCCTCGTAGAAACGCTCGCCATGCTCCTCGAGGACGGACTCGACGGTCGCGCGGAGCGCGTCATGGGGGATGCGGCCGACGATGCCGAGCAGCTCGGCCTGCATCTTCACCGGGTCATGCTGGGACACCGGGGTCAGGCGGCCCATGATCGCCGGGTCGGCGCGCTCGGCGTCGGTCAGCGGGGCGAGGTTCTCCAGCTTGAGGTCAGGGCGGCCGTTGAAATCGCCGACGTAGGCGCTGATGCGTACGATTGTGCCGGCCTTCAGCGTGACGAGGACGGGCTTGGCCGGGGAATCCCCGAAGACGCGTGCCTTGAAGTCGTCGGTGGCATCGGCCAGGACCACTTCATAATAGGAGGCGCCGGTCTTCGCGGTCTTGGTGGCGACGTCGCCCATGGCGCAGATGGCCTGGAAACGGGTGCCGACGGGCGAGGACTTGCTTTCGCGGAGGGTTAGGAGGGATTCGGACATGGGGTGGCATCCTGCCGAGTCCTGGCCTTGGAGAAAGGCAAAAAGGTCGCTTCGCCCGCCTTCGGGCCCTAAATCCGAGGCATGCGCGGATCGCCCCTCCTCCTCTGCGGACTGGCCTTGAGCGTCGCCTTCGCGGCGACGCCGGAACCAGCGAAAGCCCCGCCCCTGCCCGCCCTGCTCCCGAAGCCGGTCCTCGCAAAACCGGTGAACGACCGCTTCCGGCTCACCGAACGCACCCGGGTCGTGGCCCTGGACGCGACCTTGCTCGACGAGGCCACGCTGCTGGCCGACGAGCTCTCGCGGAACCTGGGCTGGAAGATCGCGGCCGAGGCGACGCAGCGCATGAACCCGGGGGACATCGTGCTCGGGCTCGACGCCACGCTCAAGCCGGAGGGTTACCGCATGCGGCTCACCGGGACACGGGCGCTCATCGCGGGGGGCACCGAGACGGGCGTCTTCCGCGCGACGCGCACGCTGCTGCAGCTCTTCCCGGCGGAACTGCTCGCGGCGGCCAAGCCGGCGAAGGCGCCCGACTGGTCCGCGGCCTGCGGTGATTTCGAGGACCAGCCGATACTGCGCTGGCGGGTGCTCGACGTAGACGCAGGTTTCTTCCACAAGCCGAAGGAGGTGCTGCTGCGCGACCTCGACCAGATGGCGCACCATAAGATCAACGTGCTGCGCTGGTTGCTCAACGCCGAGGGCAACTGGCGCCTGCCGGTCGATAAGCATCCGGAACTGGCGGAAGCCATCAAGGGCGCGCCCCGCAGCTACGAGGAGGAACGCCCGACGTTGCGCGGCGACGAACGCGACCTTTACCAGGCGGGCCGGCCCCACGGCGGCGCCTACACCGAGGACGAGATCAGGGAGGTCGTCGCCTACGCGCGGGCGCGGCACATCGAGGTGATCCCGCGGGTACGGCTCGACTTCGCGCTGGAGCCCGAGGACCGGGCGCTGCAGGGCGATGTCCTCGAAACGTTGGCGCGGTTATTCCCGGGCGAGTTCATCCAGGTCGACGTGGTCGACCACCCGCGGCTGCCGGAGAAACTCGCCGGTCCGGGTTTCAAGAAGGTGCTGACGGATGAGTCGCTCGCGGGCGCCGAGGCCGCGCGGGTCTGGCTCCAAGGCGAACTGGTGAAGCAGGCCGCCGCCCGCAAGAAGCGCCTGCTGACCCGCCTCTGGGGGTCGACGGCGGAAGAGCTAATCAAGCCGGGCACGCCCAAGGGCGCGATCATCGACCTGCTCGCGCCGGGAAGGGCCACGCAGGAAGGCACGACCAAGGCGCTTGCGGAGTTCATCAAGCTCGGCCACGCCGTGGTGGTCTCCGGCGTACTCGACGCGGACGGCGAACCGGTGCTGAACCTGGCGGAGGGCGAACGCGATCCCTTGTTACTGGGCGTGGCGTCCGGTGCGGGTTCCAGCGACCTGGCGCTCGACGATTACCGGCAGTTCCCGGCCGCGCTGACGCTGGCGGAATGGGGTTGGAGCGGACAGAAGGGATTTGTCCACGAGGATTTCGAAGCACGGCAACGGGCGATCGAGCCGCGCATCCACGCCCAAGGCGTCCGGTCCCGCGCGGTCCGTCCGGCCGCACTCTTCGCACTGGAGTTCGGCAAGCTGCCGCGCGAACGCGACGGCACCTTGTCCATCGCGTTACCCGAAGGGGCGACGCCGGGGCCGGCAGTGCTGACGGCGAGCGCCGAGGCGGGCATCCGCGCGGTGGAACTGCTCGCGGGCGACCGCGTGGTCTCCCGGCGGCCGACGTCCCTCCGCGGCGATGGGCGCGGCGCCGTGCCTTTCTGGCGCCTCCAGGTGCCGGCGCAGTCCGGCAACCTCAGGCTGCGCGTGACCTTCGATCGACGCGACGCGCCCGAGACCGAAGGGACGCTGGCCTTCACGTTGCTGCAAGGACGCATCCTGGACGAGTACGCGCCGGCCGAACGGCCGGAGGCCCCGATTGCCGAATGGGACATCGCCCCGGGCGCCACGCGCCGCCTCCGCGTGCCGTTGGCGGGCTTGCTCACCGAGCCGGGCGACTACCTGGTGGAACTCCGCCCGACCAAGGGCTGGGCGAAAGTCGCCAAGGTGTCCGTCCGCGACGTCGTGGACGGGACGCTGCAGACGTTCGCCGACGAAGGGCTGCTGCAACGCCTACGGGCCGACGCCGCCTCACGCGCGACGCAAGGCACGCTGGAGATTGAGCTCACGACCGAGAGCGACGACGACGCGGGCGAGGTCTGGTTGCGCAAGCGCTAAGCGCCCCGCGGCCAGGGAGGTCCAGAATTCACCTCATTGAAGCACTGAGGTAAACCTGACGTATCCGTGAAGGCAATACGCTGGAGGCATCCCTCCGCCCCCTTAACTTGGGAGGCACGCTCATGCTTACCCCCGGAGCCCACCGCCGTCGGCAACGTGCCGGCTTCTCCCTCGTGCTGGCGCTCGTGGTGACGGCCCTCTTGGTGCTGGCGATCCTGACGGCCACCGCCTTCCTCAAGGTAGAGTCGGCTTTGGCGACGACCAAGCAAGCGGAGGCACGGTCGCGTTTCGCCGCCTTGGCCGCCGTGCGCCTCGCCCAGGCAGCGCTCCAGGAAAGGCTGGGGCCGGATACGCGGGTCTCCGCCCCGGCGGCAATCTACGACGACCCCGCGCTATCCTCGGCGACGTCTCCCGGAGCCGACCCTTTTGAGTACCCCTTGCTCGGGGCATGGCGAAGCTGGGAGGGCAACGACCACGACACCCGGCCGAATAGCCGTTACGCCGGCCGGCCCCATCGGCCCGACTACGCCACGAAGCTGCGGGCCTTCGATCAAGCCGCTGCCCCGAAGGACCGCTTTCTGGGGTGGATGGTCTCGAGCCAAATGGGCTACGGCGAGGGCGCCTTCATCTTGCCGGACGGTACCGCGAGCCAGCCCCCGGAACCGCCGAAGGTGATCGCGACCAGGACCACCGTGCCGTTGGTCGGCCCCGCCACGGAGGCCCAAGCCGTCCGCCAGATTCACCTGAGTCCGCTTTCGTTCTTCGACGGGCAGACCCCCGCCAAGTCCGCCCTCGGGTCGCTCGGCCACTTTTGCTGGTGGGTCGGCGGCGAGAACCAGAAAGTCCGAATCACAATCCCGCACACGTCGGCGCCCTTGACGGGAAACACGGCGCTGGAGAACGCCCAGCGCCTCGGCGCCTTCGGCGGGCCCGACCTCGAAGCCATCGGCTACCCCGCCCTGCTCGCGGGCCCCTCGCCGCTGCCGGCCAACCAACCGCTATCCTCGCCGACCTTGGCCCTGGTCACCGCGGCCAGCGATGCCTCCCGCTTGACGGCGGCACTCAAGAACGCGCTACCCCGCCCGCTAGCCAAGGGCGGCTTCCATGATGTCAGCCTTTTCGCCGAGGGTTTGCTGACGAACACCGCGACCGGCGGGCTCCGCAAGGACCTCTCGCTCTTCACGGAGACCTGGGATTGGGCGAATGCGCTCGACCCTGAGCGCCAGGGCAAGATGCCGCTCTTCCGACTCAAACCCGCGATGCTCCCACGCCCGTCCGGCAACCCAGACTACGACCTCGCCTTCCAGCGGCCGCTGCCCGATGCGCGCCTACCGGCCGGCGTCGGCAATCGGCGCCGGCATGCCTTGCTTTACTGGTGGGCTGATTACGGCTCCCTAGGAGGCAACCAAGCGGGCGTGGCCGCGGACGGCGGCACGAACTTCGGCGGCTACATGGGCCTATCCTCCTTTCCGCCCATTCGCAGTTGGGCCTACCTCACCGATCATTGCCTGCACTACCGGAAGTACGTCACCAACGTCGACCCCCGGCTCGGCGGCGTCACCACGATGCTCCCACCGCAGCCGGTGGGCGCGGCCGAGGCCGGCGACCTCTACAGCTACTACGAACGTATCCACCGGCACCCGCTCGTCGCCCGCATCCAATACGTCTTCGCCTCCTCCGCGGTGGACAATACGCCCGCCTTCATCGCGCAACCGGTCGTCACGCTCTGGAACCCCTTCAACGTCCGTCTGACCGTACCGAGCTTCCGCATCTACTGCAACTGGAGGTCGCTTCCCGTCCAGGTCGCCTGCGAAGACGGCGCCGGCTACGCCATCCGTCAACACGTGGGGCCCTACTTCCCGGGCGGGGTCAACCTCATGGTCGGCGGCGGGGCCGAAATCACGCTGGAACCGGGGCAAACCCGGGTGTTCGCGCTGAACTCCGAGCAACTGGTCGCGGTGCCCTTGGGTAGCGGCGGCACGTTCAACCTCACCCCGGGTTACGTCGCCAGCGGACGCACCGGCTGGCGGATGACCCTGCCCGGGACGACGACGGGCGCGGGCTCCCTCCGCTATCGGCTGATCAAGAATATCGATGAGCCCCTGGTGGCTCGTGACGGCATCTACTACGACTACTACCCGGCGAACTACCGCTACTCCCCGGTGCGGAATAGTTTCGTCGGGACGACCACCGCGCAGTTCCGCCAGCTCTACGGCGAGGACGCACCCTACCCTTTCCAACAGACGCTGGCGGACGCCGCCGCGACGCCCCGCGCGTTCGGCACTTTCGCCTTTGGCCTTCGCCTCTCGAACGATGGCGTCTCCCAGCACGACGGCCGGACCGGCGTCAAGACCCTCTCGAAAGGGTTCCTGCAGGCCTCGCCCTTCACGACCTACACCGAGATCGGCCATAAGTCCGCCGGAGTCCTGACCGCCTATCCTTACGCCTCGGCGAACGTCGCCGACCACCGGACGATCCCGGTCGCCCCGCAATACAGTAAGGAAGGGAGCGGGGCCGCTTTCTATTCGGCGGCGAACGGCGGCGTGCAGTATGCCGGGGCGCTCAACCCCTTGAACGCCCCGTACGACCTCTACTTCCTGCCGATGAGCGGCTTCGTGGATTCCAACGGCCCGCAGTCGAATCCGGCCGACAACCATGGCGGCTACATCCTGACCGGGCTCGACCCAACGGCAGGCCTGTCGCGGGCCGTGGTCGCGGAGCTGCCCGTCAAGCCGCTGCAGTCGCTCGCCGCCCTGCAGGGGTGCGACCTCCGCGCGACCAATCCGGCACCGCCCTTCCACTACGGGCTCGTCGGCAACGCCGACGCTTCGCCGATCCTGCCGCCCGACGACACCGTCGGTCGCTGGATCGACCAGACGGGCGCGCTGCGGAGCCGCGATGAGATCAGCCAGTCCTTCCTGCAGTACGACGACAGCTACTGCCTGAATCACCTGCTGTTCGACGATTGGTTCGTCTCTTCGCTCGCCCCGTCGCCCAACGACTGGGCTACCTTGCGGCCGGGCCCCGGCCTGGAACATGCTTGGAATCCGGCGGTCATGGGCAGCCTGAAGCGGAACTGGACTGACTTCGTGGCGGGGACGGCGCCCCTGCCGAATGCCTGTTTCGCGCCCAACGCCGCCGCGTCGTGGCTCGACCTGGAGGCGAGCGGCACCGCGGGCTTCACCGGCGTCCCGGCGCAACCCGTGGCCTACCAACGTATCGCCGCAACGCTGCGCGTCCCCGGCCAATTCAACGTCAACAGCACCTCCGTCGTCGCCTGGCGCGCCGTGCTCGGCAACCTGCGCGCGAGTCCGGTGCCGTCCATCCTGCCCGGCGGTACCACTGTCGCCACCACGACCGCGAACAATCCCTTGACCCGCATGGCGGTTTCGCACGAGCGGGCCGTGACCTCCGGGGGCGCTTCCGCCGCCGTGCTCGGCTTCGCCGCACTGAACGATGCGCAGCTCGAGCAATTGGCCGTCGAGATCGTCCGGCAGGTGAAGGCCCGCGGACCCTTCCTGTCCCTCTCCGAATTCGTCAACCGACGGCTGGAGCCCGCGCAACCGGGCAAAGTTTTGGACCCGTCGCTGGATGGGGCGCTGGGCACGGCCCTTCGGAGCCTCGAGCAAGCGGGCGGCAGCCTCAACCCGGCGGAGCCGGCAAAGAGGGTCGGTAGGACCACCAGCAAGGTCGGCGACCTCGGTGGCCTGGAGCAATCGCTGCCTCTGGGCGATTGGACCGGCTCGGCGGCCGGACCGATGGGAGACTACCTCCACCCCAAGGCGGCGGAAGGTTCCTCGACCTTTGGGCTACCCGGCTGGCCGCGTCAGGCCGACTTGCTCGGCCGCCTCGCGCCGATTCTCAGCGTGCGCGACGAAACCTTCGTCGTCCGGGCCATGGGCAGCGCCCCCGTCGGCAACGGCGAAACCGCCAAGGCTTGGTGCGAAGCCGTCTATCAACGCTCCCCCGAGTACATGGATGCGCGCGTGCCGGCGCACGAAGCGCCGCTCGGCGACCAGGCGCTGGGGAGCGAGACGGGCTCCCGACGCGTCAACGCGCTCTTGGGCCGACGCTTCCGTCTGGTGGCGTTCCGTTGGCTCACCGCCAAGGAACTATGACCCGGGCCGTCACTTGCCCTCGGGCTTCTCGAGCTTCGCGATGAGTCGGCCGAGCGCCGCCTTGGTCGCGGCGTTGGCGATGGCCTGCTCGGCCTGACGCAGCGCCGGGAGATCCGCGGGCGAAGCCAGCTTGAGCAGGGCCTTCTGGGACTCCAGGCGCATGGGCTCCTCGAGGATGGCAACGCAGAGCGCGGTGGCGACGGCACGGTTATTGCGGGCGACCGCAGCCTTGATCAGGGCGAAGCGTCCGGGGAGCTCGGCCTTGGCGTCGCGGATACCGGCGTTGAAAGCCTCGGTCACGCCCGGTCCGGAGACCTTGGCGAGCGCGTTGACCACTTCTTCGGCGATCGCCTCATCCTTGGCCAGGCCGGCCAGCACGGGCACCGCCTTCGCGCCGCCGATCTCGGCCAACGCCAGCGCGGCGTCGACCCGGACCGGCGAACCGGCCTGAGCCGCGAGGGCTGCGACCGCGGTCGTGGCGCCGGCGGCCTTCGCTTCCGCCAAGGCGGCGAGCAGGAGACGGGCGTCGGCGGGGCTCGCTTGGGCGAGCAAGGTGGCGACCTCCTTCGTCAGGGGCCCGGCGGGCTCGTCGACCAGGCGCTCGCGCACATCATCGATCGCGGCCCGACGTTCCTCGGCCGACTTGCCGGTGGCCCGCAGAGTCGCGAGGGAGCGGCCGTCCTGCGCCCGGAACTCCTTGAGCGCGGCGGCGTAGCGGGCGTGGTCGAGCGGGACCTCCGCGGCGAACGCGGCGGCGGCCAAGAAGCAGGCGGGCAGGAGGCTCTTCACTTGGGGAAGTCGTTCTTCCGGAGGGTCCAGAGCAGGCCGCCGTTGACGTGCTTGATGAAATCGGGCTCGCCAAAGGATTCCTTGGTGTGGCCGAGCGCGGTGTAGAACATGCGACCCTTGCCGACTTCCTTGTTCCAGGACATCGGGTGCGTGTCGCCAGGCTTGGTATTGCCGCCCTTATAGGTCGTCTCGTCGATGATCAGCAGCACGTGGTTGTCGGCCTGGAGGTTCTTGAAGTTGTACCACTCGTCCTTGCGCTTCCACTCGGCCGGCAGGTGCGCGGTGGCGAGGTTGTCCTTGTCGACGACCTTGAGGACGGCGACTTGCTGCGCGGGATGGCCGGCGAAGAGGCCGCCGATCATCTTGGCGTACCAGGGCCACTTGGCGTTCACGTCGCCGCCCGCGTCGCTCGCGGCGTGGATGCCGACGAAGGCGCCGCCGTTCTCCATCCAGGCCTGGAAGGCGGCCCGACCGGCGGCCGCCTGCTTGGCCGCGGCGGCCTTCTGCTCGTCCGACGCGCCCTTCGGCAGAGGAGGCGTCATGACGTCTCCCGTGGTGCTCATGAAGGCGACCGCGCGGTACTTGGCGAGGTTCTCGGCGGTGAAGACCGTCGGGTCTTCGGAGAAGTCGACCTCGAGGCCGGCGGCCTTGAACTGGGCCTCCAGCATCTTGTTGCCGAGCGGGATCGAATCCCCGTGGCGGAAGCCCGCCGTCCGGGAATAGACGAGGGCACGGTTGGGCTCGGCGGCCAGGACGGCAACCGTGGCGAGCAGGAGGGCGAGGAGGGAACGCATGGGGGAGTGGTATATTAGGGACAGGGTCAGGGGTAGGGACAGAAATAAGACCATTATTGTCCCGAGGGAAGGTTAGAGAACGGCTGGGCTAGGTTCACATGGCCTTGTCCTTTACGGAGGACTCCCTAATTCAGTCCCTACCCCGCCAGCAGGAACCACCTGCCCATCCCCCCTGTCCCTATCCCTGACCCTTTTTACTTACCCACCCCCATGCGTCCTCCCCGCCTCGACCGTCGATCCTTCCTCCGCAACTCGTCCCTCGCCGGCCTGGCGCTAGGTTTCCCGACGATCATCCCCGCCTCAGCCCTCGGTAAGGACGGCGCCGTCGCTCCCTCCAACCGCCTCCAGCTCGTGGGCGTCGGCCTGAAGTCCCAGGGCGGCGGCGACATGCGCAACCTGATGTCGAAGAAAGGCGTGCAGGTCATCGCGGTGTGCGACGTCGATAAGCGGGTACTCAAATCCTCCGCCGAAGCCGTCGTGAAGCGGGGTATGGCCGCCCCGCGCGAGTACCAGGACTTCCGGGAACTGCTCGCCAAGGAGAAGCCCGACGCCGCGGTGATGGGCCTGCCCGACCACTGGCACGGCGTGATCAGCTGCGCGTTCCTCCGCGCGGGCATCGACGTGTACGGCGAGAAGCCCCTGGCGAAGACCTTCATGGAAGGCCAGGCCATCGTCGACGCCGTGAAGGCCAACGGTCGCGTCTGGCAGACGGGCATGTGGCAGCGCTCCACCGGCAACTTCCGCAAGGCCGTCGAGATCATCCGCAACGGCGAGCTCGGCAAGCTCCTGCACGTCGAAGCCGGCACGACCGCCAACGGCCACGGAATCCCGGCGGCCCCCAAGCCGGGCGAAAAGGCACCCGCCGAGGTCGACTACGACCTGTGGGTCGGCCCCTCCGCCTGGATGGAGTACGACCCGCGTGTCTTCCATTTCAACTGGCGCTGGCACACCAACTTCGGCGGTGGCATGGTCCTGGACTGGGTCTGCCACCACGGCGACATCGCCGCGTGGGCGATCGGCAAGGACGCCGAGTACGCCGTCGCGGTCGAAGGCAAGGGCGAGCTGCGCGAGTCCCCGTGGGACACGCACCGCACCTACGACTACACGCTGACGTACGCCGACGGCGTGAAGCTGAACGTGAACAGCAAGTTCGAGGGCGTGAAGTTCGTCGGCGAGAAGGGCACGCTCTTCGTCCGCCGCGGCGGGCAGGAATGCAGCATCAAGGGCCTCTGGGAAAAGGACCTCGGACCGGACGCCTGGCGCTGCCCCGGCACCACGGACCACTTCCAGGAGTTCGTCGATTGCTGCCAGTCGCGCCGCAAGCCGCTCTCGCACGCGCTCGCCGCGCACCACTCCACAGCCATCGGCCACTTCGGCAACGCCGCCCTCTTCACGGGCCGCAAGCTGAAGTTCGACCCCACGGCGCGCCAGTTCGTCGGCGACGACGCCGCGAACGCCCTACTCACCCGCGAACTGCGCAAGCCCTGGTCGCTGACGAAGGTCTGAGGGCCGGATGAAGCCGCGCACGCTCCAGGTCCTGGCGACGGCCGCCCTCGTGGCGTCCCTCGGCTGGACCTTGGTCGGGCGCAAGCCGAACCCCACCGCACCGCGCGCGGCGGCCGCGGCCGAGCCTTCCGCCCCGCCGGCGATCAAGGTGCGCTCCGCAGCGAACCTGAAGTTGCCCGGCTGGAGCGGCCCGGCCGACAAGGGGCTGCGCGCGATCCTCAAGGCGATGGAGGCCGGCGAACGGATCCGCCTGACGAAGGCCGAGATCGACGCCTACCTGGCGCGGCACGGCCGGGACGCGACGAGCCTGCTGATCGCGTCGCGCCTCGCCGACGACCTTGCGCTGCTGCGCGAAGCGGTGAAGGCCGACCCCACCGACCCCCTGGGGCACCTCGAACTGGCGCTCCGCAGCGATGACCCGGCAGAAAGGAAGACGGCCGTCGAGGCCTTCCGGGCCCGGCAACCCGACAACCCCCTGGGCAATTACCTGGGGGCGCAGGCGGCCTTCGCGGCGGGCGACTACCCTAAGGCGGCGCAGGAGCTCCTGGCGTCGATGGACCAAGGCGCCCTGCAGGGCCATGGCCTGAGGCTGCTCGACGCGACCGCCGCCGCCTACGTCGAAGCCGGCTACGAACCGACCGGCGCGCTGGTCGCCGGACTCAGCGCTTCGGTGGGCGCCAACCTCGCCCAAATCCGCCTCGGCCTGGGCCTGTCCAAGGGTCTTCGCGTAATGCAGGATGAGTTCGTGAAGGCGGCCGATTTCGACGCCGTCGAACCGACCTTACGCGTCGGGCTGGACCTGGGCAAACGTCTGCAGGACCCGAAGGCGATGGTCGTCGAACAATTGACCGGCGTCAGCATCGAAGCCGGGTTCCTCCGCCAACTCGATCCTGTCACGCTCGTGGACGGCGGCCTCAGCGCCGGCGAACGGCTCGGGCAACTGGAGGCCCAGTCCGCCGAATTCAGGGAGCTGACGGATGCCGCGGTGACCTTCTCCAAGCAGGCGACCGACGAGGATGTCGGCCGCTATTTCGAGATCCTGCGCCGCGACGGGGAACTCGCCGCGGTCCGCTGGGCCAAGGAACGCGTCGGCAAATGAAACTGTCGCGCCGCCGTTTCCTCGGACTGACGGCCGCGCTGGCCGCGGCGCCCGGCGTCTGGGCACAAACGACCGAGGTCACCGCGACCGGCGAGCGCGTCCCCGAGCTGACCGCCTTCGACGAACTGATGGCCCGCTTCGTGCGCGAACAAGGCGTGCCGGGCGCCAGCCTCGCCATCGCCCATCGGGGTAAGTTTCTTTACGCGCGCGGATTCGGCCTGGCCGATCGCGACACCGGCGCACCGGTGCGCCCCACGACGCGTTTCCGCATCGCGAGCGTCTCGAAGCCGTTCACGGCGGTCGCCATCCTGAAGCTGGTCGAGCAAGGGAAGCTCGGGATCGACGACCCGGTGCTGCCGCTGCTCGGGCGTCCCGCGAAAGACCCGCGCTGGGCCCGCATCACGATCCGCCATTGCCTGCAGCATCGCGGCGGCTGGGACCGCGCGATTTCCGGGGATCCGATTGGGCAGATGGGCGAAATCTTCCGGACCACGGGGATACCGCCGCCCTACGACCCGGCGCAGATCGTGCGCTACATGCTGGGCCGACCCCTGGACTTCGAGCCCGGGGCGCGGATGGCCTACTCCAACCTCGGCTACCTGGTGCTCGGTCGCGTCATCGCGAAGGTGACCGGGATGGACTACGAGGCCTGGGTACGGGCCAACGTGCTCCAACCGCTGCATCTCGGTTCGATGAAGCTCGGCAAGGCGACCTGGAAAGATCGGGAGACCGACGAGGCCCGTTACCACACCCGGGATAACCGCACAGGACTCTCGCTCTACGACCCATTTGGACCACCGGTCCCCTACCCTTACGGAGCCGAGAACTTCGAGGGCTTCGAGGCTCACGGCGGCTGGATCGCCACCGCTTCGGACCTGGTCCGCTTTGCCGACGCCTTTCACGACTCCGCGAAGTGCCCGCTGCTCAAGCCCGAGACCATCGCCCTGATGCAGGCCCGACCCGAGGGTGAGGCCGGGCACGAAGCGGATGGCAAGCCGAAGGCGGCTTATTATGGCGCCGGCTGGATGGTGCGACCCGTCAAGGACGGGCAGGTGAACCTTTGGCACGCAGGCCTCATCGCCGGCAGCGAAGCCCTGTTGGTCAAACGCTGGGACGGCTGGAGTTGGGCGGTCCTGTTCAACGGCAACGGCGGCGCCAAGGGCGGCAACCTTTCGAGCGCGATCGACCCATTGTTGCATCGGGCGCTAGGTCGGTAACCCAACCATTCGATTCGGCGGCCTTAAAACAAAGCGGGCGTCCGTGGAAACGGACGCCCGCGGCGAAAAAATTTTCCGGGGCCAATCCGGTTTACCGACGACGGAACGGGTAGAGCAACTGGGCCCAGTAACCCCGCGGCACCGGGTGACCTTCGATGCCGTAGCCTTTCGGCCATTCGTCCTTAGGCAGGTGGTAGGTGCCGAAAAGCCGGTCGAAAAGCGGGAAGTGGATCGCGAAATTCACGTCGATGGCCTCCTTCTCGATGCCATGGTGCCAATGGTGGAAACGCGGCGTGACCAGCCACTGGTCGATGACGGGCAAGCGCCAGCTGAGGTTGGCGTGGATGAAGGTCGAGTAGAGGTAGACGAGCAGGATGTAGGCGTTGACCACGGTCGTATCGAAGCCGAGGGCGAACATGGGAATCACCGTCAGCGTGCGCAGGATGAGAATCTCCAGGAAATGCATGCGCGCCCCGGCCATCCAATCCATGCTCTGCGCGGAGTGGTGCACGGCGTGGAAACCCCAGAGCCAAGGCACGCGGTGGAAGGCCCGATGGACCCAGTACTGGACCAAGTCGGTCAGGAACATGATCGCAATGAGTTGGACCACGAAGGGCAAGGCGGCCACCCAGCGCTGCAGCTCGCCCAGGACGGAGGCCGCCGCCACCCACTTGGCCGGGGCGAAGCTCACGAAGGCGAGCACCTGCACCATGAAACTGCTCACGAGGTAATAGAAGATGTCCTCCCGCCATTCATTCCGGAAAAGGGCCTGCTCGGACTTGAGCGGGCTGAGGCGCTCGAGCGGAATGAAGATGACTCCGGTGAACAGGACGTTCAGGGCGAACCAATCGAGCCCGAGGAACAAGGGGGTCGGGTCCGGGGTCAGGGCGCCGGAGGTGGCCCCGCCCAGCAAGGTCGCAAGCAAGGCGGCGGTGACGCCAAGCGTGCCGAGGAGCTTCGCCGGACGCAGCGCCAGGCTCAGCGCCGACGCGGCGAAACCGAGCAGGAGGATCGCGAGAATCCCCGCCTTGAACCAGGTCTTGGCATGCAAGGCCGCGAGCTCGGGCATCGCGAATTGCCCCGGGGCGCGCATCGAGACCACCAACGCGAGGCCGACCAGGCCGAGCACGAGCCCGGCGACACCGCTGATCCAGCCTGACCCGAAGGCCCGCAAGGGGGCCGGCGCCTCCAATTCTTCACGGAGTTTTTGGCGGGTATCTTTTAAGCTCATCGGGGACGGGGTTGGTCCTGACCCTGAACGAACCGCCGTAAAGCGCAAGGACGCCCATCGCCCACCCTGCCGTATCCATCAGTCACCAGGCACGGCGGGCCGACCCAAACAAAAAGGGCGCCCGCAGGCGCCCTCTTTCACCATCCCCCAACCGCTACCCGCCAACCGCCACTCTCAGTAGCGGTAGTTGTCGGGCTTGAACGGACCGGCCTGCTTCACGCCGATGTAGGTGGCCTGGTCCTTGGAGAGGATCGTCAGTTTGGCGCCGAGCTTGCCGAGGTGGAGGCGGGCGACTTCTTCGTCGAGGTGCTTCGGCAGGACGACCACGCCGGGCTTGGCGGTGGCGCGCGTCTCCCAGAGGTGCAGCTGGGCGAGGACCTGATTGGTGAACGAGGTCGACATCACGTAGCTCGGGTGACCGGTGGCGCAGCCGAGGTTCACGAGGCGGCCTTCGGCGAGCATGTAGAGCTGGCGGCCGTCCTTGAACGTGTAGCGGTCGACCTGCGGCTTGATGGTGTCCTTCTTGGCGCCCTTGTGGGCGTTGAGGCGGACGACCTGGATCTCGTTGTCGAAGTGACCGATGTTACAGACGATCGCCTGGTCCTTCATCTTGGTCAGGTGCTCGAGGGTGATGATGTCCTTGTTGCCCGTGGCCGTGACGTAGATATCCGTCGTGCCGAGCGTATCCTCGACGGTCACCACGCGGAAGCCTTCCATCGCGGCCTGGAGCGCGCAAATCGGGTCGATCTCGGCGATCTGGACCGTGGCGCCGAGGCCGCGGAGGGACTGGGCCGAGCCCTTGCCGACGTCGCCGTAGCCGATGACCAGGGCGACCTTGCCGGCGACCATGACGTCGGTGGCGCGCTTGATGCCGTCCACGAGGGATTCGCGGCAGCCGTAGAGGTTGTCGAACTTCGACTTGGTGGCGGTGTCGTTGACGTTGACGGTCGGGACGAGCAGGGAGCCTTCCTCGAGCATGCGGTAGAGGCGCTTGACGCCGGTGGTGGTCTCCTCGGAGACGCCCTTCCAGGACTTCACGACCTTGTGCCAGTGGCCGGGGCGCTGCTTGGCGACCTTCTTGAGCAGGTTCTTGATGATCTGCTCCTCCTCGGACTCGGACTTCGTGTCGACCCACTTGGAGCCGTTCTCGAGCTCGTAGCCCTTGTGGATGAGGAGGGTGGCGTCGCCGCCGTCGTCGACGATCAGCTCGGGGCCGTCGCCGTTGGGCCAGGTGAGCGCCTGCATGGTGCATTCCCAGTACTCGACGAGGTTCTCGCCCTTCCAGGCGAAGACCGGGATGCCGGCCTTGGCGATGGCCGCGGCGGCGTGGTCCTGCGTGGAGAAGATGTTGCAGGAGGCCCAGCGCACGTCGGCGCCGAGGTCGACGAGCGTCTCGATGAGGACGGCCGTCTGGATGGTCATGTGGAGCGAGCCCGCGATGCGGACGCCCTTGAGGGGCTTCTTCTTGCCGTACTTGGCGCGCAGGGCCATCAGGCCCGGCATCTCATGCTCGGCGACCTGGAGCTCCTTGCGGCCCCATTCGGCGAGGCCGAGGTCGGCCACTTTGAAATCGGTGAATTTTTTGGACATAGGTTGGATAAGGGGTTGGCGGTTAGCGGTTGGGGGCGGGTCAGCGGACGTTGGCCTTGATCGCCTGGATGAAGGCAGGGAGCTTCGACGTGGTCTCCCACGGCAGGCCCTTCTTGCCGAAGTGCCCGTAGTGGGTGCTGGCGCGGTAGATCGGCCGGCGCAGGTCGAGCTGGCGGATAATCTCGGCGGGGTTGAAGAGGAAGGTCTTCTTCACCGCGGCGAGGATGACCTCGTCGGCGACGGCGCCCGTGCCGAAGGTGTCGAGGTGGATGCTGGTCGGCTCCGGGTGGCCGATGGCGTAGGCGACCTGGAGTTCGCAGCGTTCGGCGGCGCCGGACGCGACGATGTGCTTGGCGACCCAGCGTGCCATGTAAGCCGCGGAGCGGTCGACCTTGGTCGGGTCCTTGCCGGAGAAGGCGCCGCCACCGTGGCGACCCATGCCGCCGTAGGAGTCGACGATGATCTTACGGCCCGTCAGGCCGCAGTCGCCCTGCGGGCCGCCGACGACGAAGCGACCGGTCGGGTTGATGAGGTACTCGGTCTTCTTGCCGACGAGGGCCTTCGGGAGGACCTTGCGGATGACCTGCTCGATGCAGAACTTCTCGATCTGGCGATGGGAGACGTCGGCCGTATGCTGGGTCGAGATGACCACGTTCTCGATGGCGACGGGCAAGCCGTCCTCGTAACGCACGGCCACCTGGGACTTGCAGTCGGGGCGGATCCACTCGGTGCCCTTGGCGCCGGACTTGCGGATGCGGGCCAACTCGCGGTTGAGGCGGTGGGCGAACATCACCGGGGCCGGCATGAGCTCGGGGGTCTCGGTGGTCGCGAAGCCGAACATGATGCCCTGGTCGCCGGCGCCCATCTTGGCGTGCTTCTTGCCCTCGGCCTTGCGCTCGTCGACGCCCTGGGCGATGTCCAGCGACTGCTTGGTCAGGAGGTTGGTGATGAAGACCTTGTCGGCGTGGAAGACGTCGTCGTCGTTCACGTAGCCGATGTCGCGGATCGCGGCGCGGACGACTTCCTCGAAGTTGACCTTGGCCTTGGTCGTGAGCTCGCCGGCGATGACGACGTGGTCGCTCTTCACGAGGGTCTCGCAGGCGACGCGGGAGAAGCGGTCCTGGGCGAAGCACGCGTCGAGGACGGAATCCGAGATGCTGTCGGCGACCTTGTCGGGGTGGCCTTCGCCGACCGACTCGGAGGAGAAGGTGTAGGAAACGGGACGGGACATAAGGAACCCAATGCAAAGGAGAAACCCGGCCTTAGCAAGCAGGCATCAAAGTATCTGGATGGGAAGATGTGTCATTAGGACAACCTAGGTAGGGGCAGCACCGCGTGCTGCCCTAGGGCTAACCCGGCGTCTAGGGCAGCACCCGGTGCTGCCCCTACCCCTCGCGCCCAACAAAAAGGGCACCCCGAGAGGGCGCCCTGGTTCGTCGCTGGCCTCGGTTCTCAGCCGCCGATCGACTTCAGGGTGCCGAGGTACTCGATGAGCGAGGTGAACTCCTCGACGGTGAGGCCCGCGGCGAGACCGGCCGGCATCATCGACTGAGATTGGTGGCGCTGATTACGGACATCGGCGCGCTTGATCTTGGAGACCTGGCCAGCGATGTTGCGCAGCGTGATCACGCCGTCGGCTTCGCCGGTGACGAAGCCCATCTGCTCGGAGTCGTCCTTCATCTGGATGACGACGGTCTGAAAGCCCTGGGCGACGACCTTATTCGGATCGAGGATCGAGTCGATGAGGTACTCGCGCGGGAACTTCGCACCGGAGGCGCCGAGGTACGGACCCTTCTGCTCCGCGGCGAGGTCCACGGCGTGGCAAGCCACGCAACCCTGCTGCGTGAAGAGCTTCTGGCCGAGCTTGACGTTGCCGCGGCCCTTGAGGGCGGCGGCGGTGACGACCTTGGCGTCGAGCTGGGCGATGGTCTTGCCCTTGCTGGCGGCGGCGAGCTTGCCCGCGGCGAGCGCGGCCTTGGCGGCGTTGATCTGGATGACGTTGTCGCCCTTCATGCCCTCCGCGAGCTGCTTGTCGAAGCCCGCGAGACCGAGGTCGGCGATGGCGTGGAAGAAGCCGATGTCGCGCGGGTTCTTCTCGACGTGGTCGCGGACGGCCTTCTTGTGCTGCTCCTTGGTGAGCGGGCTGCTGAGCACGTTCAGGAGGGCCTTCCAGAGGATGGTGGACGCGGCGTCCTCGGCCTTGTTGGCCATGGAGCGGAGCTTGTTCACCTGGTTGCCGCGCTCGGCCTCGTAGATGAAGTCGCTGATCGCTTGGGTGGCGGCGGCGGGCGCCTGGGCGTCCTTGGACCAGCCGGCGAGGACCTTCACGCGCGGCTCGAGGCCGGCGTCGCCTTCGATCTTCAGCAGGGCCTTGTAGCAGTCGAGGCGCTCCG